>NZ_JBJGZK010000058.1:0-503 GCF_054050475.1 Geodermatophilus sp. SYSU D00525 | reverse complement strand
ATCGTGGCCCGCGGCACCCCGAAGGTGAGCACCGACCACGCCACCGCCGAGATGGTCAAGACCGCCGCCAACAGCTTCCTGGCCACCAAGATCTCCTTCATCAACGCGATGGCCGAGCTGTGCGAGGCCACCGGCGCCGACGTGAAACTGCTGGCCGACGCGATCGGCCACGACGACCGGATCGGCCGGAAGTTCCTCAACGCCGGCCTGGGCTTCGGCGGCGGCTGCCTGCCCAAGGACATCCGCGCGTTCATGGCCCGCGCCGGCGAACTGGGCGCGGACCAGGCGCTGACCTTCCTGCGCGAGGTCGACAACATCAACATGCGCCGCCGGATCCGGATGGTGGAGCTGGCCCGCGAGGTCTGCGACGGGTCGCTGCTGGGCAAGAAGGTCGCCGTGCTGGGCGCGGCGTTCAAGCCCGACTCCGACGACATCCGCGACTCCCCGGCGCTGAACGTGGCCGCCCAGCTGCAGCTCCAAGGCGCGGTGGTGTGCGTGACCGA
>NZ_JBJGZK010000057.1:0-522 GCF_054050475.1 Geodermatophilus sp. SYSU D00525 | reverse complement strand
ACGGTCAGACGCCGTCGGCACTCATCTCGAACCGCCACCCCCTCGCGAAGGTCTTGAGGCGGTGGTGGCTGCGGCACAGGCAGCACAGGTTGGCGCAGTCGGTGGCGCCGCCGTGGGCGTGCGGGACGACGTGGTCGACATCCGCCCAGCCGGCCCGCTGCCCGCAGGTGGGGAAGCGGCAGGTGCGGTCCCGGGTGTGCACGAACCGCCGCTGCGGCGCCGAGGGCGCGTAGGCATGGGTTGTGTCCGGGCGGTCGAGCACTGCGCAGTCGCAGTCGCAGTCGGCCTCGGCGGGGTGGTCGGGGCAGCCGAGCCGGGTGAGCCGGCGGAGCTGGTCCAGCGTGGTGGTGGCGCGCAGCGTCCCGTCGTCCTCGACCAGGGCCAGGGTGACCGACCCACCCTCGGGCACCCGCAGGCCCAGGGCGTCGAGCTGGGTGAGCAGTTCGCGCAGGTGGGCGGCGGTGATCGGCAACCCGTTGACCTGGCCGGCCTCGGTGCTGCGGCCGGCCAGCGCGCTGAGGG
>NZ_JBJGZK010000056.1:0-525 GCF_054050475.1 Geodermatophilus sp. SYSU D00525 | reverse complement strand
CGAAGCCGGTGGCCCAACCCCTCGTGGGAGGGAGCCGTCGAAGGCGGGATCGGCGATTGGGACGAAGTCGTAACAAGGTAGCCGTACCGGAAGGTGCGGCTGGATCACCTCCTTTCTAAGGAGCACCGACCGGCCAGCTCTGCTGCGCCGGTCCAAGCCATGCCCAGGGCGTGACGGTCCACCATCCGCGGTGGGCCGCTGGTTCCTGGGGTGGTGCTCGAGGGTGGAACGCTGACCAGTTCGGCCGCCGGCGTCTGGCCGGCCTCCAGTACGGCTCCCGCGAGGGGGCAGGGACCGGGGCCGGGGCAGTCGTCCGGGGTCGTAGGCACGCTGTTGGGTCCTGAGGGAGCGGACCCCGCCGCCGGCCGTGGCCGGTGCATGGGGGTCGTTGTCTCTGTCCGGGCCCGTCCCGATTCCACATCGCTCGTCGCCGGTTCCTCCGGTGGGCGGGGCCGGTGGGGTCAGTGGGGGCGGGTGACGGGTCGGTCGTTGAGAACTGCACAGTGGACGCGAGCATCTTATGGG
>NZ_JBJGZK010000055.1:0-539 GCF_054050475.1 Geodermatophilus sp. SYSU D00525 | reverse complement strand
TGAAGCCATACCAAACGACGAGCGTGACACCACGATGCCTGTAGCAATGGCAACAACGTTGCGCAAACTATTAACTGGCGAACTACTTACTCTAGCTTCCCGGCAACAATTAATAGACTGGATGGAGGCGGATAAAGTTGCAGGACCACTTCTGCGCTCGGCCCTTCCGGCTGGCTGGTTTATTGCTGATAAATCTGGAGCCGGTGAGCGTGGGTCTCGCGGTATCATTGCAGCACTGGGGCCAGATGGTAAGCCCTCCCGTATCGTAGTAATCTACACGACGGGGAGTCAGGCAACTATGGATGAACGAAATAGACAGATCGCTGAGATAGGTGCCTCACTGATTAAGCATTGGTAACTGTCAGACCAAGTTTACTCATATATACTTTAGATTGATTTAAAACTTCATTTTTAATTTAAAAGGATCTAGGTGAAGATCCTTTTTGATAATCTCATGACCAAAATCCCTTACCGTGTGTTTTCGTTCCACTGAGCGTCAGACCCCGTAGAAAAGATCAAAGGATCTTCTTGAGATCCTT
>NZ_JBJGZK010000054.1:0-553 GCF_054050475.1 Geodermatophilus sp. SYSU D00525 | reverse complement strand
AGCTTGCGCAGCCTGAATGGCGAATGGCGCCTGATGCGGTATTTTCTCCTTACGCATCTGTGCGGTATTTCACACCGCATATGGTGCACTCTCAGTACAATCTGCTCTGATGCCGCATAGTTAAGCCAGCCCCGACACCCGCCAACACCCGCTGACGCGCCCTGACGGGCTTGTCTGCTCCCGGCATCCGCTTACAGACAAGCTGTGACCGTCTCCGGGAGCTGCATGTGTCAGAGGTTTTCACCGTCATCACCGAAACGCGCGAGACGAAAGGGCCTCGTGATACGCCTATTTTTATAGGTTAATGTCATGATAATAATGGTTTCTTAGACGTCAGGTGGCACTTTTCGGGGAAATGTGCGCGGAACCCCCATTTGTTTATTTTTCTAAATACATTCAAATATGTATCCGCTCATGAGACAATAACCCTGATAAATGCTTCAATAATATTGAAAAAGGAAGAGTATGAGTATTCAACATTTCCGTGTCGCCCTTATTCCCTTTTTTGCGGCATTTTGCCTTCCTGTTTTTGCTCACCCAGAAACGCTGGTGA
>NZ_JBJGZK010000053.1:0-577 GCF_054050475.1 Geodermatophilus sp. SYSU D00525 | reverse complement strand
CGAAGCCGGTGGCCCAACCCCTCGTGGGAGGGAGCCGTCGAAGGCGGGATCGGCGATTGGGACGAAGTCGTAACAAGGTAGCCGTACCGGAAGGTGCGGCTGGATCACCTCCTTTCTAAGGAGCACCTCACTCGGCAGACGTCGTCTGTCGGGTGCAGAGCTGTGCTCGGGCCGTGATGGCCGCCCACGACCGGGTGGTCACGAGTGTTCGAGGCAGTGCTCGAGGGTGGAACGCTGACCAGTTCGGCCGCCGGCCGCGCGCCGGCTCCCAGTACTGCCGGGTGTCCTTCGGGGCGCCGGGTGTGGATCGGAGTCGCGGGTGGTGGGGGTCGTAGGCACGCTGTTGGGTCCTGAGGGAGCGGACCCCGCCGGTTTCGCCGGCGGGGGTGCTGTCTCTGGCCGGGCCCGTCCCGATTCCACATCGCTCGTCGCCGGTTCCTCCGGTGGGCGGGGCCGGTGGGGTCAGTGGGGGCGGGTGACGGGTCGGTCGTTGAGAACTGCACAGTGGACGCGAGCATCTTATGGGCTCCGACCTGCGGGTCGGAGCTTCAGTTCGATGGTTTGTAGGTGTTCCGCC
>NZ_JBJGZK010000051.1:0-3387 GCF_054050475.1 Geodermatophilus sp. SYSU D00525 | reverse complement strand
GGGGGGTCGGGTGCGTTCAGAACCGCACAGTGGACGCGAGACAGCAAAGCTTGGAGGAGTGTGTGGTCAAGCCCTCGGCCTGTTAGTACCGGTCAGCTCGCACGCCTTGCGGCGCTTCCACTTCCGGCCTATCAACCCGCTGGTCTGGGCGGGGGCCTTACCCGGTTGCTCCCGGTGAGAGACCTCATCTTGAAGCGAGCTTCCCGCTTAGATGCTTTCAGCGGTTATCCCTGCCGAACGTAGCCAACCAGCAGTGCACCTGGCGGTACAACTGGCACACCAGAGGTTCGTCCGTCCCGGTCCTCTCGTACTAGGGACAGCTCTTCGCAAGTCTCTTACGCGCACGGCGGATAGGGACCGAACTGTCTCACGACGTTCTAAACCCAGCTCGCGTACCGCTTTAATGGGCGAACAGCCCAACCCTTGGGACCTACTCCAGCCCCAGGATGCGACGAGCCGACATCGAGGTGCCAAACCATCCCGTCGATATGGACTCTTGGGGAAGATCAGCCTGTTATCCCCGGGGTACCTTTTATCCGTTGAGCGACACCGCTTCCACCTGCCGGTGCCGGGTCACTAGTCCCAGCTTTCGCTCCTGCTCGACCCGTCGGTCTCACAGTCAAGCTCCCTTGTGCACTTGCACTCGACACCTGATTGCCAACCAGGCTGAGGGAACCTTTGGGCGCCTCCGTTACATTTTGGGAGGCAACCGCCCCAGTTAAACTACCCACCTGACACTGTTCCTGATCCGGCTCACGGACCGAGGTTAGACATCCAATTCGACCAGAGTGGTATTTCAACGGCGACTCCACCGACACTGGCGTGCCGGCTTCCCAGTCTCCCACCTATCCTACACAAGCCGAACCGAACACCAATATCAAGCTGTAGTGAAGGTCCCGGGGTCTTTCCGTCCTGCCGCGCGTAACGAGCATCTTTACTCGTAGTGCAATTTCGCCGAGCCTGTGGTTGAGACAGCTGAGAAGTCGTTACGCCATTCGTGCAGGTCGGAACTTACCCGACAAGGAATTTCGCTACCTTAGGATGGTTATAGTTACCACCGCCGTTTACTGGCGCTTGAGTTCTGAGCTTCGCCTCGCGGCTAACCCGTCCCCTTAACGTTCCAGCACCGGGCAGGCGTCAGTCCGTATACCTCGTCTTACGACTTCGCACGGACCTGTGTTTTTAGTAAACAGTCGCTTCTCACTGGTCTCTGCGGCCCCCTCCCGCTGCCCACGGCGTGCGTGTTCACGGGCGAGGGCCCCCCTTCTCCCGAAGTTACGGGGGCATTTTGCCGAGTTCCTTAACCACAGTTCGCTCGATCGCCTCGGTATTCTCTACCTGACCACCTGAGTTGGTTTGGGGTACGGGCCGCTCGGAACTCGCTAGAGGCTTTTCTCGGCAGCATAGGATCATCGGATTCGCCTCATTCGGCTACGCGTCAGGCCTCACCCTGCATGCGCCACGGATTTGCCTATGGCGCGGGCCACACCCTTGCACCGGTACCACCACTCACCGGCCCGACTACCTTCCTGCGTCACCCCATCGCTTGCCTACTACCAGCTCGGGTCCCCAGCTACTCCCACCCCGACCCCGAAGGGGCGGAGCGGTTTCGGTGGGTCAGCATCACTGGCCTCGGCAGGGGCGTTCCTTCGCGGGTACGGGAATATCAACCCGTTGTCCATCGACTACGCCTGTCGGCCTCGCCTTAGGTCCCGACTCACCCTGGGCGGATTAGCCTGGCCCAGGAACCCTTGGTCTTCCGGCGGGGGAGGTTCTCACTCCCCTCTCGCTACTCATGCCTGCATTCTCACTCGCGTGGCGTCCACGGCTGGCTTCCGCCGCCGCTTCACCCGCCACACGACGCTCCCCTACCCACCCCGCCCCCTGGCCGGCCCTCCCGCAGGAGACCCGACGGAGTATCGGCGGAGTGCCACGGCTTCGGCGGTGTGCTTGAGCCCCGCTACATTGTCGGCGCGGAACCACTTGACCAGTGAGCTATTACGCACTCTTTCAAGGATGGCTGCTTCTAAGCCAACCTCCTGGTTGTCACTGCGATCCCACATCCTTTTCCACTTAGCACACGCTTAGGGGCCTTAGCCGATGATCTGGGCTGTTTCCCTCTCGACTACGAACCTTATCGCCCGCAGTCTCACTGCCGCGCTCTCACTTACCGGCATTCGGAGTTTGGTTGACGTCAGTAACCTTGTGGGGCCCATCGGCCATCCAGTGCTCTACCTCCGGCAAGAAACACGCGACGCTGCACCTAAATGCATTTCGGGGAGAACCAGCTATCACCGGGTTTGATTGGCCTTTCACCCCTACCCACAGCTCATCCCCCAGGTTTTCAACCCTGGTGGGTTCGGTCCTCCACGCGGTCTTACCCGCGCTTCAACCTGGCCATGGGTAGATCACCCGGCTTCGGGTCTAGAGCACGCGACTCACACGACGCCCTGTTCGGACTCGCTTTCGCTACGGCTACCCCTCACGGGTTAACCTCGCCACGTACCGCTAACTCGCAGGCTCATTCTTCAAAAGGCACGCCATCACCGGCCCGCCACGAGGACGAGATTCCCGGCTCTGACGGCTTGTAGGCACACGGTTTCAGGTACTATTTCACTCCCCTCCCGGGGTACTTTTCACCTTTCCCTCACGGTACTCGTCCGCTATCGGTCACCAGGGAGTATTCAGGCTTAGCGGGTGGTCCCGCCCGATTCACACCGAATTCCACGGGCTCGGTGCTACTTGGGAACATCTGCAAAGGAAGAGACCGGGCTTTCGAGTACGGGGCTCTCACCCTCTACGGCGACCCCTTCCAGAGGCCTTCCTCTAACCCGGATCTTTTCTGACTTCCCGCCGGTCCGGCAGAACCGGCACACACACGTCCCACGACCCCGCCTCCACAACCCCTGCCGGGTCTCACATGGAAACGGTTTAGCCTCGATCCGCTTTCGCTCGCCACTACTCACGGAATCACGGTTGTTTTCTTCTCCTGTGGGTACTGAGATGTTTCACTTCCCCACGTTCCCTCCACACGCCCTATGTGTTCAGGCGCGGGTCACACCACATGACTGGTGCGGGGTTTCCCCATTCGGACACCCTCGGATCAACGCTCGGTTGGCAGCTCCCCGAGGCTTATCGCAGCCTCCCACGTCCTTCATCGGCTCCTGGTGCCCAGGCATCCACCGTGTGCCCTCAACATCTTGGCCACACAAAAATCCACCCTCACCATCCCGAACCCCGAAAGGAACCGGACCGACAAGGGCGGAACACCTACAAACCATCGAACTGAAGCTCCGACCCGCAGGTCGGAGCCCATAAGATGCTCGCGTCCACTGTGCAGTTCTCAACGACCGACCCGTCACCCGCCCCCACTGACCCCACCGGCCC
>NZ_JBJGZK010000050.1:0-6693 GCF_054050475.1 Geodermatophilus sp. SYSU D00525 | reverse complement strand
GGGGGGGGGGGGGTGGGGGGGGGGGGCGGGGGGGGGGGGGGGGGGGGGGGGGCGGGGGGGGGGGGGGGGGGTGTGCGGGGGGCGGGGGGCGGGGGCGCCCCCCCCCCCCCCCCCGCCGGCCGGGTGCGCACCGCGCCGGAGAACCCGATGGTCGCGTCCATGCGGGCCGCCGTCACCAAGGCCGAGGAGCAGCTGGCCAAGGCCGAGGCCTCCGGGGACGCGAAGCGGATCGCCCAGGCGCGGACGGACCTGGAGACCCGCCGCGAGTGGCTGGCCGAGGCCGAGCGGTCCTCCCGCCGCTGACCTCACACGCGAGAGGCCCCGCCCGGATCCCGGGCGGGGCCTCTCGCGTCCGTGCGGCTCCTAGGCCGGGGCGCCGATGCGCGGCATGCCGAGCAGCACGCCGGGCGTCGTCGGGCGGGTGCCGGCCTCGTGCGCGTCACCGGCGCGGGTGCGGCGGTGCGACAGCAGCGGGCCGTCGGCGACCAGGTGGTGCGGCGCCGCCGCGGTGACGACGGTCTCGACGACGTCGCCGGGCCGGACACCGTCGCCGCCGGCGAAGTGCACCAGCCGCCCGTCACGGGCGCGGCCGCTCATCCGTCCGGTACGGGCGTCCTTGCTGCCCTCCCCCGCCGCCGCCAGGAGCTCCACCCTGCGGCCGACCTGCGCCCGGTTCTCCGCCCAGCTGATCTCGTCCTGCAGCGCGGTCAGCCGCAGGTAGCGCTCCTGCACGACCTCCTTGGGCAGCTGGCCGTCCATCCCGGCGGCCGGCGTCCCGGGGCGCTTGGAGTACTGGAAGGTGAACGCACTGGCGAAGCGGGCCCGGCGGACCACCTCGAGGGTCTGCTCGAAGTCGGCCTCGGTCTCGCCGGGGAACCCGACGATGATGTCGGTGGTGATCGCGGCGTCGGGCATCGCGGCACGGACCCGGTCGATGATCCCGAGGTAGCGGTCCTGCCGGTAGCCGCGGCGCATCCGGCGCAGCACGTCGTCCGACCCGGACTGCAGCGGCATGTGCAGCTGGTGGCAGACCGCGGGCGTCTCGGCCATCGCCTCGATGACGTCGTCGGTGAACTCCCGCGGGTGCGGGCTGGTGAACCGGACCCGCTCCAGGCCCTCGATGCGACCGGTGGCACGCAGCAGGTCGGCGAACGCCCCGCGGTCGCGGAACTCGACGCCGTAGGCGTTCACGTTCTGCCCGAGCAGGGTCACCTCGAGCACGCCTTGGTCGACCAGCGCCTGCACCTCGGCCAGGATCTCCCCCGGCCGGCGGTCCTTCTCCTTGCCGCGCAGCGCCGGGACGATGCAGAACGTGCAGGTGTTGTTGCAGCCGACGCTGATCGACACCCAGCCGGAGTAGGCGGAGTCCCGCTTGGCCGGCAGCGTCGACGGGAAGACCTCGAGCGCCTCGGCGATCTCCACCTGCGCCTCGGCGTTGTGCCGGGCCCGCTCCAGCAGCGCCGGCAGCGACCCCACGTTGTGCGTCCCGAAGACGACGTCGACCCACGGCGCCCGCTCGACGATCTCGCCGCGGTCCTTCTGCGCCAGGCACCCGCCGACGGCGATCTGCATGCCCGGGTGCGCGTCCTTCACCGGGCGCAGGTGGCCGAGGTTGCCGTAGAGGCGGTTGTCGGCGTTCTCCCGCACCGCGCAGGTGTTGAGCACGACGACGTCGGCGTCCTCGCCCTCCGGGGCGGCGGCGTAGCCGGCGGCCTCCAGCAGCCCGGACAGCCGCTCGGAGTCGTGCACGTTCATCTGGCACCCGTAGGTGCGCACCCGGTAGGTGCGCGGCGGGCTGTCGACCTCGGTTCCCATGACGTCTGCGAGGGTACGGCGCGACGACGGTCACACGGCGTCACCGCGTTCGTTACTACACCGTGACGCCCCCGAGGGGTCGCTGCCCGCCCGCGGCCCTAGGGTTCCGGACGTGACCAGCCAGCTAGCCGGAGGACCTCTCGTCCAGCTGACCGGCGTCAACAAGTGGTTCGGTGAGCTGCACGTGTTGCAGGACATCGACCTGTCGATCGACCGCGGCGAGGTCGTCGTGGTCATCGGGCCGTCCGGGTCGGGCAAGTCGACGCTGTGCCGCGCGATCAACCGGCTGGAGGCCATCCAGCAGGGCGAGATCCGCATCGACGGCGAGAAGCTGCCCGAGGAGGGCAAGGCGCTCGCCCGGCTGCGCAGCGACGTCGGGATGGTCTTCCAGAGCTTCAACCTGTTCGCCCACAAGACGATCCTCGAGAACGTCACCCTCGCCCCGACGCGGGTGCGCCGGATGTCGAAGGCCGATGCCGAGCGGCGAGCGCGCGAGCTGCTCGACCGGGTCGGCGTCGGGCACCAGGCCGACAAGTACCCCGCCCAGCTGTCCGGCGGTCAGCAGCAGCGCGTGGCCATCGCCCGCGCCCTGGCCATGGACCCCAAGGTCATCCTCTTCGACGAGCCGACGTCGGCCCTCGACCCCGAGATGATCAACGAGGTCCTCGACGTCATGACCTCGCTGGCCCGCGAGGGCATGACGATGGTCGTCGTCACCCACGAGATGGGCTTCGCCCGGCGGGCGGCCAACCGGGTCGTGTTCATGGACGGCGGCCGGATCGTCGAGTCCTCCGACCCGGAGACGTTCTTCACCAGCCCGCGCTCGGACCGGGCCCGCGACTTCCTGTCCAAGATCCTCAACCACTGACCCACCCGGGAGGACACCCCATGCGCAGCACCCGACGGCTCGCGGCCCTCGCCACCCTCGGCCTGGCCCTGGCCGCCTGCTCCAGCGAGGCGGGCACGCAGGCCGAGGAGTCGGCCGAGAACACCGCCGAGGTCCAGGAGGACGTCGAGTTCGAGGCCGGCACGACGATGGCCGAGCTCAACGAGGCCGGCGCCATCACCATCGGCACCAAGTACGACCAGCCCGGCTTCGGCCTGCTGAACCCGCAGTCCGGGAGCCCGGAGGGCTTCGACGTCGAGATCGCCAAGATCGTGGCCGCCGAGCTCGGCATCCCCGAGGACGGCATCACCTGGACCGAGACGGTGTCGGCCAACCGCGAGCCGTTCATCCAGAACGGCCAGGTCGACATGGTGGTGGCCACCTACACGATCAACGACGCGCGCAAGCAGGTCGTCGACTTCGCCGGCCCGTACTACATCGCCGGCCAGGACATCATGGTCGCCGAGGGCAACCCCGAGGGCATCGAGGGCCCCGACGACCTGGCCGGGAAGACGGTGTGCTCGGTCGAGGGCTCGACGCCCGCGCAGAACATCCGGGACAACTACCCGCAGGCCCAGCTGGTGACCTACGACGTCTACTCCAAGTGCGCCGACGACCTGCGCAACGGCAACGTCCAGGCGGTGACGACGGACAACGTCATCCTCACCGGCCTGGTCGCCGGCAGCGACGGCGCCTTCGAGCTGGTGGGCAACCCGTTCACCGAGGAGCCCTACGGCATCGGGCTCGCGCTCGGTGACACGGAGTTCCGGAACTTCGTCAACGACGTCCTCGAGGAGGCCTTCGAGGACGGCCGCTGGGCCGACGCGTGGGACCGCACCGCCGGCTCCATCACCGGCGAGGAGGCCCCCGAGCCGCCGACGGTCGACCGGTACTGACCCCACTCGACCCGGACGTCCGCGACGCCGCCGGGCGGGCTCCCGCCCGGCGGCGTCGCCCCGTCCCCGACCTCTCGAGGGCGCGGTGCAGTTCCTCAGCGACAACTCCGACCTGTTGTGGAGCGCGTTCCTGACGACGCTCTCCCTCGCCGTCGTCAGCGGCGTCTGCTCCCTGGTGCTGGGCACCGTGCTGGCGGGCATGCGGGTGAGCCCCGTGCCGCCGCTGCGCGGGCTGGCGACCTTCTACGTCGAGGTCTTCCGCAACACCCCGCTGACGGTGGTGTTCTTCTTCTTCGCGTTCGGCATCGTGCAGATCGACCTGCAGTTCCCGAGCCGGTTCATCACCGCCGTGGCCGCGCTGTCGCTCTACACCGCCGCGTTCGTCTGCGAGGCGCTGCGCTCGGGCATCAACGCCGTCCCGCCGGGACAGGCGGAGGCCGCCCGGGCGCTGGGCCTGACCTTCGGCCAGTCGCTGCGCCAGGTGGTGCTCCCCCAGGCCTTCCGGACCGTGGTGCCGCCGCTGGGCAACGTGTGGATCGCGCTGGCGAAGAACACCTCCATCGCCGCCGGCTTCGCGGTCACCGACCTGACCGCCGCGCTGCAGCGGCTGGCCAACACCAACGCCGACCAGCTGCTCGCCGTGTTCCTCGCGGTCGTCGCCGGCTACCTGGTCATCACACTGCCCTCTGCCTGGCTGATCCGGGTGGTCGAGAACCGGGTGGCGATCGTCCGATGAGCAGCACCGTCCTGTTCGACCTGCCCGGCCCGCAGGCCCGCCGCCGCCAGCGGATCGGCACGGTCGTCGGCGCACTGCTCATCGCGGCCCTCGTCGGGTGGGGGCTGTGGCGCCTGGGCGTCAACGGCCAGCTCGAGCCCGACCGCTGGGCGATCCTGTTCGACCCGTCGTCCGGGGTGCCGCAGGCGCTCTGGGAGGGCCTGCTCAACACTCTCGCCGCGGCCGCCGTCGGCATGGTGCTGGCCACCGTGTTCGGCGCGCTGCTCGCCGTGGGGCGGCTGTCCGACCACGCCTGGGTGCGGGCACCGGTCGGTGTGGTGATCGAGTTCTTCCGCGCCGTGCCGCTGCTGATCCTGATCCTGTTCTGCCTGCTGTTCCTGCCGACCGTCGGCGTCCCGATGACGGCGTTCCGCGCGCTGGTCCTCGGCCTGACGCTCTACAACATGGCCGTGCTGGCCGAGATCTTCCGCGCCGGCATCCTGTCGGTGGACCGCGGGCAGCGGGAGGCGGCCTTCGCCCTGGGCATGCGCAAGACGCAGGTCATGACGCTGGTGCTGCTGCCGCAGGCGGTGCGGCGGATGCTGCCGGTGCTCGTGGCCCAGCTGGTCGTGCTGCTCAAGGACTCGTCGCTGGGCTTCATCGTCGGCTACGTCGAGCTGCTGCGGACCGCCCGGAGCCTGGTGGAGTTCTTCGCCTTCTCCTTCGGCAACACCTACACGTTCCAGCTGTACGTGGCCGCCGCGGTCATCTACATCGTGATCAACGTGCTGCTGTCCTGGCTGGCCAGGTACGTGGAGAAGCGCACCCGGCGGAACACCAAGGCGGCCGCGGCCAAGCCGGTCGAGTCGCTCACCAGCGCGGAGATGGACGGGGGCGGCGGGCCGGTCTGACCCGGGGTGTCCGCGGGACACGGAACGGTCACGCGGCGTCCCGTCCGCCCCGCGGCGCACCCCCGGGCGCGCGGGTGGTCAGCCGGTGCGGCGGGGCTGCCGAGAGTGGATCCGTGGACACCGCTCTCCGCCCCGCCGTGCCGCCGCTGCCCTCGGTGGTGCGCCTGCCCGAGGGGCAGGTCGACGTCGCCCAGGACTTCGTGAACCGCCTGCGCGCGGCCGCCGCGCAGTTCGCCGTCGCCGCCGGTGCCCAGACCGCCGTCGTCCGCGAGGCCGTGCCGCCGGCCCGGCACCGGCGGGCCCGCTGCCGGGTGGTGCTGCGCGCCGCCGACGGCAGCGAGCGCGACCTGACCTTCCTCGGCCCGGTCAGCCGGCCGGCCGTGCTGCCCGACCGCACCTTCGAGCAGCACATCCGGCAGTGGCTCGCCGCCCGCGTGGACGGCGAGGGCGAGTGGCTGGTGTCCGACGACGAGGCACCCGGCGGCGTCGCCGTGGACCTCACCGCGTGGACCGGCCGGCCCGCGGCCGCCGGCCTGCCGACCCAGGCGATGCCGCTCCAGACGGCGCGTTCGGCTCAGCCGCCCGCGCGGCTGACCGAGGCGGTGCCCGCCGTCGCCGGCCCGCTGGCGGGCTGAACGCGCCACCGACGGCCACGGCGGCCGGTCGCCCCCTGGGGCGGCCGGCCGCCGTCGTCGCTGCGGGTGGGGGCGACGGGGCCGCCCGGGCGGACGGGGCCGCTCAGGAGTCGACGTCGGCCCAGCCGTCGCCGCCGTCCTCGTCGGTGCCGGAGCCGGTCTCGTCGAGGACCTCGCGCACCACGCCCGCGGCCAGGCCGCCGTTGTAGCCCTTGCGCGCGAGCATCCCGACCAGCCGGCGGGTGGCGGTGACGCGGTCCACCCGGCGCAGCGCCGGGAGCCGGCGCTCCACCAGCCGGCGGGCGGCGGCCCGCTCGTCCTCCTCGTCGACCTGGGCGAGGGCCTGCTCGGCGTCCTCGCCGTCGACGCCCTTGGCGCGCAGCTCGGCCCGCAGCGCCCGCCGCGCCAGCCCGCGGCCGGCCTGCCGGGAGGTCACCCAGGCGCGGGCGAAGGCCGCGTCGTCGATCAGCCCGACCTCGCCGAACCGGTCGAGGACCGCGGTCGCGGCCTCCTCCGGGACGCCGCGCCGCTCGAGCAGGTCGGCCAGCTGCTGGCGCGTCCGGGCCGCGCCGGTCAGGGCCCGCAGGCAGATGGCCCGGGCGACCGACTCCGGGTCACCCGGGTCGTCGGCGTCGCGGTCGTAGGGGGCGGCTGGGGTCTGCTCGTCGGCGGCGGCCGGGCCGTCCGGGTCAGGGGACGGCCCGGACCGCCGCCGCCCGCATGCACCCGGGGGAACCACGGCTGGACGTCGCGCGCGTCCGTGGCCTGTTCCCCGGCCTCTCCGACGGCTTCGTGCACACCGACGCCCCCGGCGGCACGCTGATGCCCGAGAGCG
>NZ_JBJGZK010000049.1:0-13318 GCF_054050475.1 Geodermatophilus sp. SYSU D00525 | reverse complement strand
CCCCCCCCCCCCCCCCCCCCCCCCCCCCCCCCCCCCCCCCCCCCCCCCCCCCCCCCCCCCCCCCCCCCCCCCCCCCCCCCCCCCCCCCCCCCCCCCCCCCCCCCCCCGCGGCTGGTGGGGTCCCGGCCGGGCCGCGGGCTGGGCCGACGCCGTCCAGGCCGCCCGGCTGGTGGCCGCCGCCGCGGGCGTCGAGCTGTTCGTCCGCCCCGGCGAGCAGGCGCCGTGGCACCCGGGCCGCTGTGCCGAGCTCGTCGTCGACGAGCGGGTGGTCGGGTACGCCGGCGAGCTGCACCCGCGGGTCTGCGCGGCCCTCGACCTGCCGGCCCGCACCTCGGTGATGGAGCTCGACGTCGACGCCCTCCCGCCGGCCGCGGTCCCGGTCGGGCCGCGCATCTCGACGTTCCCGCCGGTCTTCCTGGACCTGGCCTTCGTCGTGCCCGACGAGATCACCGCCGCGCACGTCGAGTCGCTGGTCCGCGGGGGAGCGGGGGAGCTGTTCGAGGCGGTGCGCCTGTTCGACGTGTACTCCGGCCCGCCGGTCCCGCCCGGGTCGCGGTCGCTGGCGTACTCGCTGGTGCTGCGCGCGCCGGACCGCACGCTGACCGCCGAGGACGTCGCCCGGGTGCGCGAGGGCATCGTCGCCGTCGTCGAGCTGCAGGGGATCACCCTGCGCAGCGGCGACTGATGGCGGACCTCACCGGCCTGGTCGCGCTCGTCACCGGGGCCTCGGCGGGCATCGGCCGGCACGTGGCCGAGGGGCTGGCCGCGCGCGGCGCCGCCGTCGCCGGGATCGCCCGCGGGCCCGAGCGGCTGCGGACGGCGATGGCCGAGGTCGCCGCCGCCACCGGCGCGCGCACCCTGGCGCTGCCCGCCGACGTCACCGACCGCACCGCCGTCGACGCCGCCGTCGCCGAGGTGGTCCGCGAGCTCGGGCCGGTCGGCCTGCTGGTGAACAACGCCGGCCTCATCGACGCCGCCGAGGTGCCGCTGTGGGAGGCCGACCCCGACCAGTGGTGGGAGGTCGTGGAGAGCCAGGTGCGCGGGCCGTTCCTCGTCGCCCGCGCCGTCCTGCCCGGGATGGTCGCCGTCGGCGGCGGCCGGGTGGTCGACCTCGCCAGCGGGATCAGCACCCGCGCCAACCCCCACTACAGCGCCTACTCGGCGGGCAAGACCGCGCAGATGCGCATCACCGAAGCGATCGACCTGGCCGGCGCCGCGCACGGCGTGCGCGCGTTCGACCTGGCGCCGGGCGTCGTCGACACCGGGATGACCCGCGCCATGCCGATGCACGAGGGCCGCACCGACTGGACCCGGCCCGAGGACGTCGTCGACGTGGTGGTGGCGATCGCCGCCGGGGAGCTGGACCAGTGGTCGGGGCGGTTCTTCCGCGCGGGCGTCGACGACCTCGACACGCTCCGCGCCACCGCGCCGGCCGGCGACGCGCGGAGGCTGCGGCTGCTCCCGTACGGCGACGGCGACCCGCTGGGCTGACGCGCGCCCGGCTACCGGTCGGACTCCAGCACCGCCCGCCCGACCGCCCGGCCGATGTCGGCCCCGTCGACGGTGGAGAACCGGAAGTGCAGCCCGCCCCACACGCGCGCGTCGACCACCTCGGAGACCACCTGCTCCGGGGAGCTCCAGGTGTGCGTGTCGGCGACCGCGGGAGGCGTGCCCCGGACGCTGGTCATCGTCAGTGAGAACGGCCCCCGCCCGTCCAGCCCGTCGATGACCGTGACCAGTGCGGTCGTCGCGCAGGCGTGGTTGCTCGGGTACTCGGGGAAGTTGGGCGTCGGCACCAGCGAGGTCCAGCCCGGCTCGGCCGGGGTGCGGGGGTTGCCGTCGGTGTCACCGGCGGGGACGGCCCCGATCGGCCGCCAGAAGTCGTACCGCACCTTGGCGTCGAAGCAGGCGATGAGCGCGTCGGTGCTCGCGGTGTCCACCAGGGCGAACAGCCGAGCCGTGGCCAGCGCGTCCAGACCCTCCTGCTCGCTGTAGCCGCGCAGCGCCCGCTGGCTCTGCACCGCCGGCGGATCGGCCCAGAACAGGGCCACGGCCGTCTGCTCGGGGGTGCGCTGCGTCGACGACGCACCGCCGAGGACCCTGACCTCCTCGTAGTCCCGGGCGTACAGGTCGCTGGTGAGCGCCGGCGGGCCAGCCGGCCGGAGCGCCGAGGGGGAGTCGAGCACGAAGGGCCGCACCCGGGCGAGCCAGGTCGCGACCGCCGGCACGTTCGGGTCGGCCGGCGCCCACGCCCCCGGACCCGACGCCGTCAGCGGCGGGGGCGGACCGTTGAGACCGTCGTCCTCCCGCTCTCGGAGGAGCGCCGCGGCGGCGGCCTCCCCGAGGGCGATGCCGCGGGCCTCGGCGGCCCCGTCCGGGACCTCGGCCAGCGCGGCGGTGTACCGGTCCCGCAGGGCCTGTGCCTGGGCCGGGAAGTGGTGGACCAGCACCGTGGAGGCCGCGGCGGCGACCGCGGCGGGGACCGAGGCGTCGTCGTCGTGGACGGCGTCCCCGACGGCGTCGTACACCGCACGGTGCACGTAGGTCAGGTACAGGGGGCCCACCGGACCCGGGACGGGTGGGACCGCGGCGACGATCGTGTCGACGGCGACGGCGTTCCACGCGCGGACGCTGGCCCCGTCGGGCACGCCGTGCGCCGCAGCGGGGGAGACCGACGTCAGCGTCACCGTCAGGACGGCCGCCGCGACGGCGGTGGGCAGGGACCGGCGCATGGGGACTCCTCGGCCGAGGCGTGGTCCGTCGAGTCCACTCCTCCGGATCCGGCACCGTCAGTCCGGAAAACGGACTCGTACGGACGTGCCGCGTCCTCGGTCACCCCACGGGGGCCCTCGCGGGTGGAGGGTGTCCGTCATGGGTGGCTACGGTCAGTACTGCCCCCTGGCGCTCGGGGCCGAGGTCTTCGCCCAGCGGTGGACGCCGATCATCATCCGGAACCTGGCCCTGGGGTGCGTCCACTTCGGCGACATCCTCGACGGCGCCCCCGGGCTCTCGCGCAGCGTCCTGGCCCAGCGGTTGCACACGCTGGAACGGGACGGCGTGGTCGAGCGGAGGCGGTCGGGCCGGACCACGGAGTACACCCTGACCCGGATGGGGCGGGAACTGGACGACGTCTGCTCCGCGCTGGGGAGGTGGGGGGCGAGGTGGCGCGAGGTGGCGCCGGGCGACCACGACCCCTACCTCGCACTCTGGACCCTCGCCCGGCTGATCGACCCGGCGTCCCTGCCGCGGCCCCGGGTGGTCGTGCGGTTCGACGTCCGGCGCTCCCGGGCGCCGCACCACCTCTGGCTGCTGCTCGACCGGACGGGCAACGAGGTCTGCGTCGCGCCGCCCGGGTTCCCCGACGACGGCGTGGTCACGACCGACGTCGGCTCGCTCGTGCGGTGGTGCGCCGGCCGGCTCGGGCTCGCCGCGGCCCAGGAGTCCGGCCGGATGGCGCTGGCCGGGCCGCCGTGGCTGGAGCGCGAGCTGATCCGCTGGGGAGGGCTGAGTCCCTACGCGGGGGTGGAACCCGCGCGGTCCGCCCACCTCGTCTCCTGAGCGCGCCATCTCCTGAGTGCGCGCCGTCTCGTGGGTGTGCAGAGCGCGACCGACGGGAGTGGCGACCTCCTCTCCGGGACGGTCGTGCTCTGCCCACACCTGTGGGCAGAGCACGGGCGGGCGCGAGGACACCTCGGGACCCCGGTCATGAAAGGTCATGCACGGGCCTGTATGGTCATGCATCGTGAGCACAGGGCAGACGTGGACGGTCGGGGTCACCGGCGCCACCGGGTACGCGGGAGGAGAGGTGTGCCGGCTGCTGGCCGGGCACCCGCACCTCCGCCTGGCCGGGGTGCACGCGAACAGCAGCGCCGGCCGACGCCTCGGTGAGCTGCAACCGCACCTGCTGCCCTTCGCCGACCTCGAGGTCCGGCCGAGCGCACCCGGGGACCTCGCCGGCTACGACGTCGTCGTCCTCGCGCTCCCGCACGGGGAGTCGGCCGCGATCGCCGCGCAGCTGTCCCCGGACACCCTGGTCATCGACTGCGGCGCCGACCACCGGCTGGCCGACCCGGCCGCCTGGGCCCGCTGGTACGGCGGCGACGCCGGCGCGCCGCACCCGGGGACGTGGCCCTACGGCCTGCCCGAGCTCCCCGGCCAGCGGGAGCGGCTGGCCGGTGCGCGGCGGATCGCCGTCCCCGGCTGCTACCCGACCTCGGTCACCCTCGCGATGGCCCCGGCGCTGGCCGCCGGGCTGGTCGAGCCGGACGTCGTCGTGGTCGCCGCCTCCGGCACCTCCGGCGCGGGCAAGGCGACCAAGCCGCACCTGCTCGGCAGCGAGGTGATGGGCTCGGTCAGCGCCTACGGCGTCGGCGGCGTGCACCGGCACACCCCGGAGATGGCGCAGACGCTGGGCGCGGCCGCCGGGGAACCGGTGCGGATCAGCTTCACCCCGACCCTGGTGCCGATGAGCCGGGGCATCCTCGCCACCTGCTCGGCGCCGCTGCGGCCCGGGACCGACGCCGACGCCGCGCGGGCCGCCTACCAGAAGGCCTACGCCGACGAGCCGTTCGTGCACGTGCTGCCCGAGGGCCAGTGGCCGACGACGGCGCAGGTGCTCGGCGCGAACACCGTCGCGGTGCAGGTCGCCGTCGACCCGGACGCCGGCCGGCTGGTCGTCGTCGCCGCGGTCGACAACCTCACCAAGGGCACCGCGGGCGGCGCGATCCAGAGCGCCAACATCGCCCTCGGCCTGCCCGAGACCGCGGGCCTGCCGCTGGTGGGGGTGGCCCCGTGAGCGTCACCGCACCGCAGGGCTTCCGGGCCGCCGGCGTCGCGGCCGGGCTCAAGAGCACCGGCGCGGCCGACGTCGCGCTGGTCGTCAACGACGGGCCGCAGGACAGCGCCGCCGCCGTCTTCACCACCAACCGCTTCCCGGCCGCGCCGGTGCAGTGGAGCCGGCAGGTGCTGTCGACCGGCCGGCTGCGGGCGGTGGTCCTCAACTCCGGCGGCGCCAACGCCTGCACCGGCCCCGAGGGCTTCCAGGACACCCACGCCACCGCCGAGCACGCCGCGGCCGAGCTGGGGCTGGGCGCGATCGACGTCGCAGTCGCCTCCACCGGGCTGATCGGCGTCCGGCTGCCGATGGACAGGCTGCTGCCCGGGGTCACCGACGCGGCCAAGGCGCTGTCGGCCGACGGCGGTCCCGACGCCGCCCGGGCGATCATGACCACCGACTCGGTGCCCAAGACGACGGTCGTCGAGCGGGACGGCTGGTCGGTCGGCGGCATGGCCAAGGGCGCGGGCATGCTCGCGCCGAGCCTGGCCACGATGCTCGTCGTCCTCACCACGGACGCCGCCGTCGAGCCCGCCGTGCTGCAGCAGGCGCTCGAGGCCGCGACCGGCGTCAGCTTCGAGCGGGTCGACTCCGACGGCTGCCTGTCCACCAACGACACCGTCGTCGCGATGGCCAACGGCGCCAGCGGCGTCGGCCCGGCCGCGGAGGAGGTCGCCGAGGCGCTCACCGCCGCGGCCACCGACCTCGCCATGCAGCTGCTCGCCGACGCCGAGGGCTCGACCAAGGACATCGCGATCACCGTGCGCAACGCGGCGACCGTCGAGGACGCGCTCACCGCCGGCCGGGCCTGCGCCCGCAACAACCTGCTCAAGACGGCGCTGTTCGGCAACGACCCGAACTGGGGCCGGGTGCTGGCCGCGATCGGCACCACCGACGCCGCCTTCGAGCCCGACCGCGTCGACGTGACCATCAACGGCGTCACCGTGTGCCGGGGCGGCGCGATCGGCGACCCGCGCGAGGGCGTCGACCTCACCGGCCGGGCGATCACCATCGACGTCGACCTGGGCGCCGGCACCGAGCAGGCGACGATCTGGACCAACGACCTGTCCCTCGCCTACGTGCACGAGAACTCGGCCTACTCGACGTGAGCACCCACGAGAACACCCACGAGGACCCCACCCCGCCCGACGTCCGGGTCGACGAGGCGCCTCCGCCGCGCCGGCGGATCGGCACCACCCGGGTCATGCGCACCTACGACCCGGAGGGCGACGCCCGCAAGGTCGCCGTCCTCACCGGCGCGCTGCCGTGGCTGCGCGAGTTCCACGGCAACGTCGTGGTGATCAAGTACGGCGGCCACGCGATGGTCGACGAGGAGTGCCGCCGCGCCTTCGCCGAGGACATGGTGTTCCTCCGGACCTGCGGGATCCTGCCCGTCGTCGTCCACGGGGGCGGGCCGCAGATCACCGAGATGCTCGGCCGGCTCGGCATCGAGAGCGAGTTCCGCGGCGGCCTGCGGGTGACCACCGACGAGACCGTCGAGGTGGTCCGCATGGTGCTCACCGGCCAGGTCACCCCGGAGGTGGTCGGGCTGGTCAACCAGCACGGCCCGCTCGCGGTGGGCCTGTCCGGCGAGGACGGCGGCCTGTTCACCGCCGAGCGCACCCAGGCGCTCGTCGACGGGCGGCCGGTCGACGTCGGCCGGGTCGGGGACGTCGTCGCGGTCGACCCGACGCCGGTCACCGCGCTGCTGCAGTCCGGGAAGATCCCGGTGGTCGCCACGGTCGCGCCCGACCGCGACGGCCTGGTGCACAACGTCAACGCCGACACCGCCGCCGCCGCGCTCGCCGTGGCGCTCGGGGCGGTGAAGCTCGTCGTCCTCACCGACGTCGAGGGCCTCTACGCCGACTGGCCCGACCGCGACTCGCTGGTCCAGCAGATCGACGCCGCCGAGCTCGCCGAGATCCTGCCGACGCTGGACGCCGGGATGATCCCGAAGATGGCCGCCTGCCTGCGGGCGGTCGAGGGCGGGGTGAAGCGGGCGACCGTCGTCGACGGCCGCACCCCGCACGCCCTGCTGCTGGAGATGTTCACCACCGAGGGCACCGGGACGATGGTCGTCCCCGCCCACACGCTCAGCGGAGAGGAGCCGGCATGACCCACACGGAGGAGCTGGCCACCCGCTGGTCGGCCGTGATGATGGGCAACTACAAGACGCCGCCGGTCGCGCTCGCGCGCGGCGAGGGCGCCACCGTCTGGGACGTCGACGGCCGCGAGTACACCGACCTGCTCGGCGGCATCGCGACGACGATCCTCGGCCACGCCCACCCGAAGGTGACCGAGGCGATCACGCGGCAGGCGCAGACCCTCGGGCACGTCTCCAACCTGGCGATGCACGAGCCCGGTGTCACGCTCGCCGAGCGGCTGCTGGAGCTGGCCGGCCGGCCCGGGCGGGTGTTCTTCTGCAACTCCGGCGCCGAGGCCAACGAGGCCGCGTTCAAGATCAGCCGGCTCACCGGGCGGCCCGAGGTGGTCACCGCCGAGGGCGCCTTCCACGGCCGGACGATGGGCGCGCTCGCGCTCACCGGGCAGCCGTCCAAGGCCGCCGCGTTCGCCCCGCTGCCCGGCGGGGTCCGGTACGTGCCCTACGGCGACGCCGGCGCGCTGGCCGGCGCGGTCGGCGGGCAGACCGCGATGGTGCTGCTCGAGCCGGTGCTCGGCGAGGGCGGCGTGCTGCCCGCGCCGCCGGGCTACCTCGCCGCCGCCGCCCGCACCGCCGCGGACGCCGGCGCGCTGTTCGCCGTCGACGAGGTGCAGACCGGCACCGGCCGCACCGGCCACTGGTTCGCCCACCAGGCCGACGGCCTGCAGCCGGACGTGGTCACGCTGGCCAAGGCGCTCGGCGGCGGCCTGCCGATCGGCGCCACGCTCGCGTTCGGAGACGCCGCGGAGCTGCTGACCGCGGGCTCCCACGGCTCCACCTTCGGCGGCAACCCGATCGCCGCCGCCGCCGCGCTCGCCGTCCTCGACACGATGCGCGACGAGGGCCTGCTCGAGCGGGCCAAGGAGCTCGAGCACCGGTTCACCGCGGGCATCGAGGGCCTCGGTCACACCGGCGTCGGCGGGGTACGGGGGAGGGGCGCGCTGCTCGGCGTCGTCCTCACCGCCCCGGTCGCCGCCGCGCTGGAGGCGCGGCTGCGCGCCGCCGGCTTCCTCACCAACGCCGTCGCCCCCGACGTGCTCCGCCTGGCGCCCTCCCTGGTCCTCACCGACGCCCAGGTCGACGCCTTCGTCGCCGCCCTCCCGGCGGCCCTCGACACCGCCCTGCAGGAGAACGGCCAGTGACCCGGCACCTGACCCGCGACGACGACCTCACCCCCGACGAGCAGGCGGAGGTCCTCGCCCTCGCCGCCGAGCTCAAGCGCACCCGGCACACCGACGCCGCGCCCACCCCGCTGCGCGCGGCGAACGGCGTGCCCCGCGCGGTCGCCGTGCTGTTCGACAAGCCCTCCACCCGCACCCGGGTGTCGTTCTCGGTCGGCGTCGCCGAGCTCGGCGGGTACCCGCTGGTGATCGACGCCGGGTCCAGCCAGCTCGGCCGCGGCGAGCCGGTCGAGGACACCACCCGCGTGCTCGACCGGCAGGTCACCGCGATCGTGTGGCGCACCTTCGGCCAGGACCGGCTGGAGACCATGGCCGCCACCAGCCGGGTGCCGGTGGTCAACGCGCTCACCGACGACTTCCACCCGTGCCAGATCCTGGCCGACCTGCAGACGGTGGCCGAGCACAAGGGCTCCCTCGCCGGCCGGTCGCTGACCTACCTCGGCGACGGCGCCAACAACATGGCGCACTCGTACCTGCTCGGCGGCGCCACCGCCGGCATGCACGTGCGGATCGGCTCGCCCGAGGAGTACCGGCCGGCGCCGGAGGTGCTGAAGCGGGCCGAGGAGATCGCCGCCGAGACCGGCGGCTCGGTGCAGTGGACCGCCGACGCCGCGGCCGCCGCCGACGGCGCCGACGTCCTCGCCACCGACACCTGGGTCTCGATGGGCCAGGAGGACGAGTACGACACGCGCGTCGCGCCGTTCCTGCCCTACGCCGTCGACGACGCCGCGCTGGCCCGCGCCGCCGACGACGCCCTCGTCCTGCACTGCCTGCCCGCCTACCGCGGCAAGGAGATCGCCGCCGACGTCATCGACGGCCCGCAGAGCGTCGTCTGGGACGAGGCCGAGAACCGGCTGCACGCGCAGAAGGCCCTGCTCACCTGGCTGCTGGAGCGATCCGGGTGACCGGGGCGCTGACGCGGTCGGCGCGGCAGGCCCGCATCGCCGAGGTCATCACCGCGCGGCCGGTGACCTCGCAGACCCAGCTCGCGGCGCTGCTGGCCGAGTCGGGCATCGAGGTCACCCAGGCCACGCTCTCGCGCGACCTGGAGGAGCTCGGCGCGGTCAAGCTGCGCGGCTCCGACGGCGCCCCGGCGTCCTACGTGCTGCCGCCGGAGAACGCCCCGCTGCGCCCCGCGCAGGCCGCCCCCGCCCGCCTCACCCGGCTGCTCGGCGACCTGCTCACCAGTGCCGAGGGCAGCGCCAACCTCGCCGTGCTGCGCACCCCGCCCGGCGCCGCGCAGTTCCTCGCCTCGGCGCTGGACAAGGTGGGCCTGCCCGACGTCCTGGGCACCATCGCCGGGGACGACACGCTGCTCGTCGTCTCGCGCGAGCCCGACGGCGGCCCGGCCCTCGCCCGGCGCCTGCAGTCGCTCGCGGGACGCGCGCCCGGCGAGCCGCCGCACCTGACCGACGAGACCGACGACCCCGCTGGAGGATCAACCCCGTGACCGACCCGACCGCCCCCGCCTCGCAGACCCGGCTCTGGGGCGGCCGCTTCGGCGGCGGGCCGTCGCCGGCCATGGCGGCGCTGTCGAAGTCCACCGACGTCGACTGGCGGCTGGCCCCCTACGACCTCGCCGGCTCCCGCGCCCACGCCCGGGTGCTGCACCGCGCCGGCCTGCTCACCGACGACGAGCTCGCGCAGATGGTCGGCGCGCTCACCGAGCTCTCCGCCGAGGTCGCCGCCGGCACCTTCGCGCCGGTCGAGGCCGACGAGGACGTGCACGAGGCGCTGGAGCGCGGCCTGATCGCCAAGCTCGGCACCCTCGGCGGCAAGCTGCGGGCCGGCCGGTCCCGCAACGACCAGGTCGCCACCGACCTGCGGCTGTACCTGCGGCACAACGTGCGCGCGCTGGTCGGCGAGCTGGCCTCGCTGGAGTACGCCCTGATGGGGCTGGCCGAGCGGTACCTGGAGGTCCCCGCGCCCGGCATGACCCACCTGCAGCACGCCCAGCCGGTGCTGGTCAGCCACCAGCTGCTCGCGCACGCGCACGCCTTCGCCCGCGACGTCGACCGGCTGCTCGACTGGGACCGCCGCGCCGCCGTCAGCCCGCTCGGCTCCGGCGCGCTGGCCGGCTCCTCGCTGCCGCTGGACCCCGACGCCGTCGCCGCCGAGCTCGGCTTCGACCGGGCGGCGGAGAACTCGATCGACGCGGTCAGCGACCGCGACTTCGCCGCCGAGTTCTGCTTCGCCGCCGCGATGGTCGGCGTCCACCTGTCCCGGCTGGGGGAGGAGGTCGTGCTCTGGACCTCGACCGAGTTCGGCTGGGCCCGCCTCGACGACGCCTGGGCGACCGGGTCGTCGATCATGCCGCAGAAGAAGAACCCCGACATCGCCGAGCTCGCCCGCGGCAAGTCCGGCCGGTTCGTCGGCAACCTCACCGGCCTGCTCACCATGCTCAAGGGCCTGCCGCTGGCCTACGACCGCGACCTGCAGGAGGACAAGGAGCCGGTCTTCGACTCCCTCGAGCAGCTGCTGCTCCTCCTGCCCGCGGTCACCGGCATGGTCGCGACGCTCACCCTGCGCCCGGAGGTCCTCGAGGCCGCCGCGCCGCAGGGCTTCGCGCTGGCCACCGACGTCGCCGAGTGGCTGGTCAAGCACGGCGTCCCGTTCCGCTCGGCGCACGAGATCTCCGGCGAGATGGTCGCCGTCTGCGAGGCCGCGGGCCTCGAGCTCGACCAGCTCGACGACGACCGGCTCGCCGGCATCGACGAGCGGCTCACCCCCGCCGTCCGGGAGGTGCTGTCGGTGCGGGGCGCGCTGGCCGCCCGCGACACCCGCGGCGGGACGGCGCCCGACCGGGTCGCCGCCCAGCTCGCCGCGCTCAAGGACGTCGTCGCCGCGCACGGCCGCTGGTCGGCCGACTCGCCCGTGGCGGCCGCGCTCTGAGCTCGCCGGGCCGCCTGCTGACGGCGGAGGAGCTGCTCGGGCCGGTCGACGACGTCGCCCCGGCGCTGCTGGGGTGCTGGGTGGTCACCGACCGGCCCGAGGGGACCGTCGCCGTCCGGCTCACCGAGGTCGAGGCGTACTCGGGGGAGGGGGAGGACCCGGCGTCGCACGCGCACCGCGGCCCGACCCCGCGCGCGGCGATCATGTTCGGCCCGCCCGGGCGGCTGTACGTGTACTTCAGCTACGGCGTGCACTGGTGCGCGAACGTCGTCGTCGGTCCCGCCGGCCGCGGCTCCGCGGTGCTGCTGCGCGCCGGCGAGGTGGTGGTGGGGGAGGAGGTCGCGGCCCTGCGCCGTCCCTCCGCGCGCGTGCCCCGCGACCTGGCCCGCGGCCCGGCCCGGCTGACCGCGGCGCTGGCGATCGGCCCGGGGGACGGCGGCGCCGACGTCCTCGACCCCGCCTCGCCGGTGCGGCTGCACGCGGGGAAGCGGCCGGACGCCGTCTCGGCCGGGCCACGGGTGGGGATCAGCCGGGCCACCGAGCTGCCGTGGCGGTTCTGGGAGACGGGTGCGCCGTCGGTGAGCGCCTTCCGCCCAGGCGGGCAGCGCCGGCGCCGCGCCGCCGGGCAGACTGGTACCTCGTGACCTCCTCCGTCCTCGACGAACTACAGCGCCGCGGGCTCATCGCCCAGACCACCGACGAGGACGCGTTGCGCGCCCACCTCGCCGAGGGGCCGGTCACCTACTACTGCGGCTTCGACCCGACCGCCCCGAGCCTGCACGTCGGGCACCTGGTGCAGGTGATGGTGCTGCGGGCGCTGCAGCGCGCCGGCCACCACCCGGTGGTCCTCGTCGGCGGCGCCACCGGGCTGATCGGCGACCCGCGCCCGACCGCCGAGCGGCAGCTCAACGACCGCTCCACCGTGGCCGGCTGGGTGGACAGCATCCGCCGCCAGCTGGCGCCCTTCCTCGACCGGCCCGCCGAGCACGAGGGCCTGCCCGCGCCGGTCTACGTCGACAACCTGACCTGGACCGAGCCGCTGTCGGCCATCGACTTCCTCCGCGACCTCGGCAAGCACTTCCGCGTCGGCCGGATGCTGGCCAAGGAGGCGGTGTCCGCGCGGCTGAACTCCGAGGCCGGCATCAGCTACACCGAGTTCAGCTACCAGATCCTCCAGGCGCACGACTTCCTGCAGCTGTTCCGCCGCCACGGCGTCACGCTGCAGACCGGCGGCTCGGACCAGTGGGGCAACCTCACCGCCGGGATCGACCTGGTCCGCCGGGTGGAGGGCGCCTCGGTGCACGCCCTGTCCACCGTGCTGGTCACCAAGTCCGACGGGCAGAAGTTCGGCAAGAGCGAGGGCGGCACCGTGTGGCTCGATCCCGCACTCACCTCGCCCTACGCGTTCTTCCAGTTCTGGCTCAACGCCGACGACGCCGACGCGCTCACCTGGCTGCCGCAGTTCTCCGAGCGCCCGGCCGAGGAGGTCGAGGCGGTGCTGGCCGAGAGCCGGGAGCGGCCGGCGTCGCGTGCGGCGCAACGGGCCCTGGCCGAGGAGCTGACCGCGCTGGTCCACGGGCCCGAGGAACTCCGCCAGGCAGAGGCAGCCGGGCGCGCGCTGTTCGGCCGGGACGACCTGACCGGCCTCGGCGCCGAGACCCTCGGCGCCGCCCTGCGGGAGGCCGGCAGCGTCACCGTGGACGGCGAGACCCCGACCGTGGCCCACCTGCTCCAGCAGACGGGGCTCGTCTCGAGCCTGTCCGAGGCCCGCCGGACGGTGAAGGAGGGCGGCGCGTACCTCAACAACGAGCGGGTGACCGACGCCGACGCCGTCCCGGCCGAGGAGGCGTGGCTGCCCGGAGGGTGGCTGGTGCTGCGCCGGGGCAAGCGGTCCGTCGCCGGGGTGCAGCGCGTCTCCTGAGGACGTCCTGCCGCGTGAACGCCATGTGACACGCCGGTTCCGGAACGGTGTCTGGCGTCACGCGGAGTGGGTTTGACACGCTCCCGACAGGCACGTAACTTTCTCTCTGCGCGCCGCACGGCCCGGGAGGGTCGGAGCGGAGGATCCCCTCGAGGGAACACTCCGGACGGGCGCAGAGTTGGACAAGAAGCCTCCAGCAGAACCCGAGAGGGTCGAGTTGGTGTGCGTCCGCTCCTTGAGAACTCAACAGCGTGCCGAAAGTCAGTGCCAAGTAACAAACCCCCGTGGCCTGGCCGGTGTGTCCGGTCGGGTTGTGGGTTCCTTTGGTT
>NZ_JBJGZK010000048.1:0-13373 GCF_054050475.1 Geodermatophilus sp. SYSU D00525 | reverse complement strand
GACCACCGTGCGCAGCTGCCCGATCGGGCGGGGATCGCCGTCGGCCTTGCGCATCCGGGCCAGGGCGTCGACGACGGCGTGGCAGGCGGCGGCGACGTCGGCGGGCAGATCGGCGGCGAGGGTGGCCATGCCGTCGAACGGGCAGTCGTACAGCCGCACGTCGGCGTGCCGCTGCGCGGTCTCCCGGCGCTGGTCGATGGCGTCGGCGTCGGCCTCCTGCAGCAGCGCCAGCGCCCGGTCCTTGAGCTTGCGCACCGTCAGCGACGTGGCCTCCGGCAGCAGCGCCGCCTCGATGGTGCGGGCGGTGACTGCGCTCGTGTGTTCGAGGACGTCGACCAGGGCCTTGGCGCGGGCCTCGTCCAGGGTGCCGGTGGCCAGTGCGGCCCAGGTGGCGGGCAGCTTCTCCCGATAGGTCCACGCCCGGTGGGCCAGGTGGGCGGCGGTGCCCCGGCCGACGTTCAGCACCACCGCGAGCTCGGCGGTGAAGAACTCCGACACCCCGGGCAGCTCGGTGTCCGGCGCCCACGACCGGGAGCGGGCACCGGGGTCCCCGGGTGCGGGGTCGGCGTCATCGGGGGTGTCGTCGGCGAGGCCGAGGACCAGCTCGGCCTTGTACGCGGCGGTCATCGCCTCCATCGCCGCGACCCGTTGCAGTTCGGCGGCCTTCTGCTCCCGCGACAGCAGGGAGACCGGCAGCCGGGGGATCGTGACCGGCTGGTCGAGGAGCACGCCGACGAGCGCCCGCTCCACCGGCGACACGTACTCCGCGACCTCCTGCACACCCCGCACGCTACGGCCGGGGTACGACAGTTCCCGCAGGTCAGTGGGGCATCCGGCTGAACGGGATGACTGCAAGTCGAGTCCGGCAGCAGGGTGTGGTCCGAGTCGACGAGTCGTCGGGGACCGATGGCGGACACAGCATCACGCCGTGCCCGACCTCCCGGCTCCGGAGCCGCCCGCAGCGGCGTCGCGACCGACCCGTCCGGCGGGAGTGAGGCGACCTGACGGACCTCGACGGCGTCCTCGAGGACGTCGCCGGCATGCTCCGCGCGCTGCTGTGCTCCTACCGGTGGGGCGGCCGACCCATCGACCTCACTGAACGCTGACGCGGCGGCCGGGCTCGAGCAGCTCGGCGGTCATCCGGGCGGCCTGGCGCAGCGCCTCGCGCTCGGCCGCGTACCCGCCGAGGACGCCGACCACCGGCAGCTGGGACAGCGCCCGCGCGCCGATGCGCCCCTTGGGGCGCGCGTCGAGCGCCTCGTCGATGCGGCCGAGCAGCCGGGAGGCCCGCCAGATCGTGCGGACGACGCCGCGCAGGCCGGCCCGCTCCTCCTTCGCGCCGATCGCGGTCTCGGTGTAGGCGCCGCGCACCCGTTCCAGCAGTGGGCGGACCCGGCCGGGCGGCAGGTAGCGGTCGAGCAGCACCTCCGACAGCAGGGAGACCCGCTCGGCGGGGTCGGTGACGCCGTGCTCGTTGGCCACGCCGAGCACCACGAGCGACTGGACCGCCGTCCCGACGGTGTTCTGCAGCGGCAGGAGGTCGGCCAGCCGGCCGGCCAGCCGCGGCAGGCTGCTCGCGACCGCGCCCACCTGGGCGGCCTGCTCGCCCCACCAGGCGTCGCGCTGGGAGGTCGGGAGGCCCGGTGGACGGGCCAGCCGCCGCACGAGCGGGGTGGTGAGCCGGTCCAGCCGGCGCAGGACGTCGACGACGACGGCGTCGCTCAACGGAGGTGCCATGTCCGTGAGCTACCCGTGGCGCGGCGCTCGTACCGTGGCCGTCATGGCCGCACGCGGGTACGGGCGCGCCCGCCGCTGGACGGTCGTGGTCGGGCTGGTCGCCGTCCTCGCGTCGCTGCCCGCGCTCGTGGGCGCGCTGCCGGCCGACGACGCCGACGTCGCCGCCGCCGACCTGCGGGACGCCGTCCTCGCCAGCGCGGGTGTCGGCTTCTCCGGCTACGCCGTCTCGGCCGGCGGGCTCGCGCTGCCGGTGGGCGACCAGCTGCCCGCCGTCGCCGACCTGCTCAGCGACCGCACCGCGATGCGCGTCTGGTGGCGCGGCCCCGAGGAACACCGGGTCGACGTCGTGTCGGCGACGGGGGAGACCGGCGTGCACGTCGACACCGGCGGCACGTGGACCTGGGAGTACGAGTCCGCGACCGCCACCCGCACCGCCCCGGCCCCGCTCGCCCTGCCCGCCCCGCCGGACCTGGTGCCGGCGCCCCTGGGCCGGCGGCTGCTGTCGGAGGCCGCCGACGACGAGCTCTCCCGCATCGGCGCCCGGCGGGTCGCCGGGCGCGACGCGCTCGGCCTGCGCCTGGTGCCCGCGGCGCCGGCGGCCTCGGTGGCGCGCGTCGACGTCTGGGCCGACGCGGCGACCGGCCTGCCGCTGGCCGTGGAGGTCGTCGCCGACGGCGCGTCGGTCCCCGCGCTCGACACCCGCTTCCTCGACCTCGACCCCACCGCCCCGCCGGCGGGCGTCGTCGCGTTCGTCCCTCCGGCCGACGTCCGCGCCCGGGCCGGCCAGGACGCCGAGGGGCTGCTGCGCGAGGCCGACCGCCGGCTGCGGCTCGTCCCGCTGCCCCGCGAGCTGGCCGGCCTGCCGCAGCGGGAGCTGGCCGGGGCGCCGGAGACCGTGGGCCTGTACGGCAGCGGCGTGACGCTGCTGGCCGTGGCGCCGGTCCCCGGCCGGTTGGCCGCGGCCGTCCGCTCCGCGCTGGACGCCGCCCCCGACGCCGTGCGCGACGAGCGCGGCACCCGGGTCGCCGTCGGCCCGCTCGGGCTGATGCTGGTCGACACCCGGGCCGCCGGCACCTACCTGCTGACCGGGACCGTCACCCTCGACGCGCTGGCCGACGCCGCGGCCGGGCTCCCCGGGGCGCCGTCGTGACCTCGGTGATCACCACGCGGGGGCTGGTCAAGCAGTACGGCCGGGTGCGCGCGGTGGACGGCATCGACCTCGACGTCCGCGCCGGGGACGTCTACGGCTTCCTCGGCGCCAACGGCTCGGGCAAGACGACGACGGTGCGCATGCTGCTGGGCCTGGTGCTGCCCACCCGCGGCGAGGTCGAGCTGCTGGGCGAGCGGATGCCGCGCGCCGGGCGCCGGGTGCTGCCCCGCGTGGGCGCGCTCATCGAGGGCCCGGCGCACCACCGGCACCTGTCCGGCGCGGCCAACCTGGCGCTGCTCGACGCCGCCGGCCCGGGCGGCTCGCGCCGCACGCGGCGGCGGCGGATCGCCGAGGTGCTCGACCAGGTCGGCCTGGGCGGGGTGGGCCGGCGGAAGGTCGGCGCCTACTCGCTCGGCATGCGGCAGCGGCTGGGCCTGGCCGGGGCGCTGCTGCGCCGGCCGGAGCTGCTGGTCCTCGACGAGCCCACCAACGGCCTGGACCCGCAGGGCATCCACGAGATCCGCGAGCTGCTGCTCGAGCTGCACCGCGGCGGGACGACGGTGTTCCTCTCCAGCCACCTGCTGGCCGAGGTCGAGCAGCTGTGCACCCGGGTCGGCGTCCTCGACCGCGGCCGGCTCGTGCTGCAGGACCGGATCGCGCACCTCACCGCGCCCACCGGCGCCACCGTCGTCGACACCCCGGCGCCCGAGCGGGTGCGCGCGGTGCTCGACGGGCGGGTCCTGGGCACCGACGGCGGCCGGGTCGTGGTGCGCGGGGCGGACCCGGCGGAGGTCAACGCGCTGCTGGTCGGCGCCGGCGTCCCGGTGGCGGGGCTGGCGCTGCAGCGGCCCACGCTCGAGGAGGTCGTGCTCGCCGCCGCGGGCGCCAGCGCCGACCGGGTGGAGCGGGCGTGATCGGCAGGGAGCGGGCGTGATCGGCACCGAGCTGCGCAAGACCTTCGGCCGGCCGCGGACCTGGGCGACGATCGCCGTCCTCAACGCGCTGCCGGTGCTGGTCGCGGTGCTGCTGCAGGTGACCGACCTCGCGCCGCGGCCGGGCGAGGGCCCGCCGTTCCTGTCCGCCGTCCTCACCAACGGGCAGCTGTTCCCGCTCGCGGCGCTGGCGATCGTGCTGCCGCTGTTCCTGCCGATCGCGGTCGCGGTGGTCAGCGGCGACGCCGTCGCGGGGGAGGCGCAGGCCGGGACGCTGCGCTACCTGCTCGCCCGCCCGGCCGGCCGGACCCGGCTGCTGGTGGCCAAGCTGGTCGCGGTGCTGGCGTTCGTCGTCGTGACCGTCGTGGTGGTCGCCGCCGTCGGCTACCTGGTGGGCACGCTGCTGTTCGACGCGCAGCCGGTCGCGGCCGGGACGTCGGTGTCGGGGACCTCGCTGACGCCGGAGGAGCTGGCCGGCCGGACGCTGGTGGCGATCGGCTACGTCGCGGTGTCGATGCTCGGCGTCGCGGCGTTCGGGCTGTTCTTCTCCACGCTCACCGACTCGCCGCTGGCCGCCGCGCTCGGCGCGCTGGCGGTGCTGGTCGCCTCGTCGCTGCTGTTCACCCTCGACGCCGCCTCGCCGATCGCGCCCTACCTGCCGACGCGCTACTGGCTGGCGTTCGTCGACCTGTTCCGCGACCCGGTCCTGTGGCGCGACGTCGTCCGCGGGCTGGCGCTGCAGGGCGTGTACGTGGGCGTGCTGCTGACCGCGGCGTGGGCGAACTTCACCACCAAGGACGTGACCAGCTAGCCGCCGAGGCGGGCGCAGTCGGCGGGGCCCAGCGGCACGGGGTCGCCCGGCGCGAGCTCGGCCAGCACGATGCCCTGCACCAGCGGGTCGCGCGGCAGGTCGCCGTGGCCGACGCGGGCCTGCGCGCACACCGACTGCACGGTCAGGTTGAGCGCGCCGTCGAGGCGGGCGGAGTCCGGCGGGGTCACCGTCTCGTCCTGCGTCGTCCACACCGACACCCAGGTCGGTCCGGCGGGCGTCTCGTCGCCGGCGTTGAGGCCGGCGAGCAGGTCGCTGTCGGTGGCCAGCTGCCGGCACGCCTCGGGGCACTGGCCCGGCGCGACGCCGGCGGCGAGGTCGGCCAGCGTGGTCCCGTGGTGCGGCGAGCCGAGCGTCACCACCCGGCGGGCCACCTCCGCGCCGTCGCCGGTGACCCACAGCCGCGCGACGACGCCTCCGGCGGAGTAGCCGACGACGTCGACGCTGTCGGCGTCCGTGCGCTCGAGCGCGGCGTCGGCGGCGGCGTCCAGCGCGCCGGCCGCGGCGGCGAGGTCGCCGGTGCCGTTGCCGGGCAGCGCGACGACCGTGGCGTCGCGGCCCGCGGCGGTCAGCCGGTCGGCCAGCCCCGTGAGCGAGCCGGTGGTGCCGCCGTAGCCGGGCACCAGCAGCACCGGGCCGGGCTCCTCCTGCGGCACCGGCGCGGCCGCGACCGGCCCGTCGCCCCGCGTGAGCAGCAGGACGGTCGCCGCCACGGCGAGGACGAGGAGGAGGGCCGGCACGGTGAGGACCAGGCGGCGGCGGGCGGGGGAGAGGCCGGCGAGCACCCGTCCACTGTCCCCGGTCCCGCCGGCGTCGGCCCGGGCTGGGGAAGACTGCGCCCGTGCTGAGCCGCGACGAGTACCTCGCCGAGTGGTCGCGCTGGCACGGCGGCACCGACCCGGGCGCGAGCCGGCTGGTGCACGGCTGGCTGTCGCTGGCGTACGCGCTGGCCCGCGCCGTGTCGTGGCTGCCGCCGCTGGCCGCCACCGCGCTCGGCCTGCTGGTCGCGCTGGGCGCCGTCGGCCCGGCACTGGCCGGCGGCGCGTGGCTGGTCGCGGCCGGGCTGCTGGTGGGGCTGTCCGGGCTGCTGGACTCCCTCGACGGCGCGCTCGCGCTGGCCGGGGGGCGGGCGTCGCGGCGCGGCTACGTCCTCGACTCCGCCGTCGACCGGCTCACCGAGGCCGCGTACGCCCTGGCGCTGTGGGCGGCCGGCGCGCCGGGCTGGCTGGCCGCCGTCTACGGGGCGCTGTGCTGGCTGCCGGACTACCTGCGGGCCCGGGCCGGGCAGGCCGGGGTGGCCGAGACCGGGTCGATCTCGGTGTGGGAGCGGCCGACCCGGGTGGCGATGACCGGGTTCACCGTCGGCGGGGCCGGGATCGTCGCGGCCACCGGACTGGACGCGGCGGCCGGCGTGGCCGACGGGCCCGCGGTCGTGGTCACCGCCGGGGCCGCCGTCGGGGCCGTGCTCGGGCTGGTCGGCACCGCCCAGCTCGGCGTCTCGCTGCGCCGGGCGCTGGGGGACTAGCCGTCCGCCGCGACGCGCTCGGGATGCCCGCCGGGCGGCCGTCCCGGTGCACGCCGGGGGGCGTGTGACCGGGACCGCCTCTTAGGGTTGCCCTGCTCGCCGTCCCACCCGCTCGCCCCGAGGAGCCCCCGTGCCCGTCGTCGTCACCGGCTCCATCGCCACCGACCACCTGATGACCTTCCCCGGCCGGTTCACCGAGCAGTTCGTCGAGGGGCAGATGGAGAACGTCTCCCTCTCCTTCCTGGTCGACGACCTCATCCAGCACCGCGGCGGCGCCGGCGCCAACATGGCCTACGGCCTGGGCCTGCTCGGCCTCGGGCCGGTGCTGGTCGGCTCGGTCGGCAGCGACTTCGCCGACTACGACGCCTGGCTCACCCGGCACGGCGTGGACACCCGCGACGTGCGCTGGTCCGAGCTCAAGCACACCGCCCGGTTCGTGTGCACCACCGACGCGGTCAACAACCAGATCGCGTCCTTCTACTCGGGCGCGATGAGCGAGGCCGGCGAGATCGAGCTGGGTCCGGTGTGCGCCCGCGTCGGCACCCCCGACCTCGTCGTCGTCGGCCCCAACGACCCGACCGCGATGGTCCGGCACACCCAGGAGTGCCGGGACCGCGGCTACCCCTTCGCGGCCGACCCCAGCCAGCAGCTGGCCTGGGCCGACGGCGAGATGATCCGGGAGCTGGTCGACGGCGCGGACCTGCTGTTCACCAACGAGTACGAGTCGGCGCTGCTCACCCAGAAGACCGGCTGGGAGGCCGGCGAGATCCTCGCCCGGGTGGGCACCTGGGTCACCACGCGCGCCTCCAAGGGCGTGCTCGTCCGGCAGCAGGACGCGGCCCCGATCGAGGTCATCGCGGTCCCCGAGACCAAGCCGGTGGAGCCCACCGGCGGCGGCGACGCGCTGCGCGCCGGGTTCATCGCCGGGCGCACCTGGGGGCTGAGCCTCGAGCGGGCCACCCAGCTGGGCTCGGCGGTGGCCACCGAGGCCGTCGAGGTCGTCGGTACCCAGGAGTACGAGCTGCGCCGCGAACCCTTCCTGCAGCGGTTCGCCGCGGCCTTCGGTGACGACGCCGCGGCCGAGGTCGCCGAGCACCTCCCCGCCTGACCTCCTCGCCCGGGGGCGGGCGGTCAGCTGCCGCGGACCTGCTCGCCGATCGAGGGGTCCTCGGCCCACCGGGTGTAGGGGATGCGCGGGATCGCGCGCACCTCGCCGACCGTGCACCATTCGTTGCCGCCCAGCCGGGCCAGCGGCCGCAGCGCCTCGATCCGCGGGCGGCCGTCGCGCACCGCGTCGGTCCACACGCTCACCCACTCGACCCGGCCGAAGACGACGGTGCTGTCGCCCAGCCGCACCGTCGAGTGCAGCGTGCACTCGATGCTCACCGGCGACTGCACCACCCGCAGCGCGCCCACCCGCTCGCTCGGCTCCAGCCGGATGCCGGCGGCCTCGGCCTCGCTCTGGTCGGGCGGGAAGTCGGTGCCGGTGGCGTTGGCCTGCTCGAACAGCTCCTCGGGGACGAGGTTGATCGTGAAGTCGCCGGTGGCCTCGACGTTGTTCAGCGAGTCCTTGCGGCCCACCGAGGTGAACTGCACGACCGGCGGCCGCACGCACGCCACCGTGTAGAAGGAGTGCGGCGCCAGGTTGTGCACGCCCTCGGCCGACCGGCTGCACACCCACGCGATCGGCCGCGGGACCACCACGGAGTTCATGACGCGGTAGAAGTCCGTGGGGCGCATGTCCCCGGGGTCGAAGGCGGTCCGGTCGGGCGAGTCGGGCGAGGTCACACCCCATCCTCGCCCCGGTCAGCGCAGCGCGCGTCCGCGCCAGGTGAGCGTGCCGCGCCGGTGCCCGGCCACCGACCCGGCCAGCAGCGCGTCGAGGGCCAGCAGCGACAGCGGGTGCGCCAGGGCGTCGGGCCACACCCGCCCGCCGGTGGCCGCCGCGCTCACCGCCCGCCCGGCCACCCCGGCCAGCCAGCCGGCCAGGCCCGCCCGCGACCCGCGCAGCGCCGCCAGCGCGGGGACGACGCCGACGGCGGTGAGCACCGCCGCCGCGGCCACCGACGCCGCCGGTGACCCGCCGACCGACGCCCACAGCGACTTGCCGTAGCCCTCGCGCATCGCCGCCCAGCCGTCGTACATCCGGCACTCGGCCAGCGTCGCGCCCGCCACCGGCACCGCCCGCCCGCCGGACCGCTTCACCGCCCGTGCCAGCGCGACGTCCTCCACCACCTCCGCGCGCACCGCCGCGTGCCCGCGGGCGCGCAGGTAGCCGCGCCGGGTCAGCGCGAGGAACTGGCCGTTGGCCGCGGTCAGCGACGGCCGGGGTGAGCGCTCGGCCAGCCGCAGCGGCAGCGTGGTCATCCACAGCCACGGCGACAGCGGCTGCACCAGCCGCTCGGCGAGCGTGCCGGCCACCGGCCGCGGCCAGGGCGAGACCAGGTCCAGGCCGTGCGCCTCGAGCAGCCAGGCGGCGGCGGCCAGAGCGTCGGGCGCCACCCGGACGTCGGCGTCGAGGAAGACCAGCACGCCGTCGTCGGTCACCGTCTGCGCGCCCACCCAGCAGGCGTGCGGCTTGCCCAGCCAGCCCTCCGGCGGCTCGCCCGCGGGGACCAGCCGCACCCGCGGGTCGCCGACGCCGCGGACGACGGCGGCGGTGCCGTCGGTGGAGCCGTCGTCGACGACGACCACCCGCAGGTCCGGGACGCCGGCCGAGGCCAGCACCGCGGCCAGGCAGCCGCCGACCCGCGCCTCCTCGTCGCGCACCGGCAGCACCACGGTGACCGGCCGGGTCGCCTCCGGCGGGTCGGCCGGCGGGCGGCGCAGCAGCGCGGCGTTGACCGCGGCGTGCGCGGCGCCGGCGACCGCCAGGCCGGACAGGACCCGGACGACCGCGCCGCTCACCGGCGGCGGGCCTGCGCCGCGAGCACGGCCACGACGACGGCGGTCAGCGCCGCGCCCCACGCCGCCGACCCCGGCAGGTCCAGCCAGACGGCGTGGGCGAGCGCCCCGCCGGCCACCATCCACGCGATCACCAGCAGCGGCGCGGCGTCGACGCGGACGGCCGGTCCGACGGCGAGCTCGAGCAGGGCCATGAGCACCAGCCCGGCCAGCAGCCAGCCGGCGAGGTTGGTCAGCGGCACGGTGTCGATGCCGGGCAGCCCCGGGGCGGGGTGCGCCCAGGTCCAGTAGCCGGCCTGGACCAGCTGCGGGTCGAGGACGACGTCCCAGCCGGCGAACACCGCCGCGGCGACGGCGACCCGCGCGGCCCGCCGCCGGCCCGGCCGCACCCGGCGGGTGAGCAGCCCGGCCAGGACCCGGCTCGGCCAGGCCAGCATCAGCCAGGCCAGCGGCACGAGGAACGGCACGCCGAGCAGCGTCGGGCCGAGCGCGTCGCTGTAGGAGTAGGTGCCGTAGGGGACGCCGGTGGCCAGCCCGACCGACTCGAACGCGACCGCGGTGACCGCCACCAGCCCGAGCACCGCGGCGCCGGTGCGCGCGCCGTGCGCGACGGCGGCCGAGGCCACCGACACCGCCGAGCCGAGCAGCACGATCGTCCAGGACACCGCGTCGCGGGCGGCGCCGTCGGTGAGCGGGTAGGCGACCGCGGCCACCACCAGCAGCACGGCCAGCGCCAGCGGCAGCCGGGCGGGTGCCGGGGCCCGCCGGACGGCCGCCGTCGCGGCGCTCACCGGGCCGTCCGCGCGAGCCGCCCGGCCGCCGCGCGGGCGCGGGCGAGCGGCCGGCGGTAGGCGAGGACCACCCGGGCCGCCGTCCGGCCGGAGTTGCCCGACACCCCGCCGCCGGGGTGGGTGGAGGCGCCGGCCAGGTACAGCCCGGCCAGCCCCGGCACCCGGTAGCCGGCCAGCGCCGGCGTCGGGCGCAGCGAGAACATGCTGGCCAGGCCCATCTCCACGTGCATGACGTTGCCACGCAGCAGCGACAGCTCGCGTTCCAGCAGCACCGGTGTCTGGACGTACACGTCCCGCACCGAGGCGGCGAAGCCGGGGGCGTACCGGTCGACGGCGGCCACCAGCCGCTGCGCCTCGGCCGCGGCGAGGGCGTCCCAGTCGCCGCCGTCGGCGAGGGCGTAGGGGTACCACTGGCCCCACACGGTGACCACGTGCCGCCCGGGCGGGGCGAGGGTGTCGTCGCTGGCGGAGAAGGACATCGCCAGCGGCACCGGCTCGCGGGGCAGCCGGCCGCCCAGCCAGTCGCCGTGCGCGGCGGCCAGCTGGGCGCGGTCGGTGCACAGCAGCTGCAGGCCCTGCGCCGACACGGCCGGGTCGACGCCGGGGTAGGCCGGCAGCGCGTCGGTGAGGCAGCGCAGCACCAGCCCGAAGCCGTTGCCCACCGGCGGGGCGGCGTCCGCGAGGGCGGGCGGGGCGTGCTCCCCGGCGAGGTCGCGGGTGGCCAGCACGTGGCAGGCGGCGACGACGACCGGCGCGGACACCCGCCGTCCGGACACGGTCTCGACGCCGGTCACGCGGCCGTCCTCGACGAGCAGCCGCGCGGCGCCGTCGCCGAGGACGACGCGGCCGCCGTCGGACTCCAGCCGGCGGCGGAGCGCCTGGGTGAGCCCGCCGGAGCCGCCCACCGGGTGGCCGGGCGGGGTGTCGTGCAGCAGCGCCACCCAGGCGACCATCGCCGCGGTGCCCGGCTCGCTCATCGGCGGGCCGGACTGCGCGCCGAACCAGGCCAGCGCCGCCTTGAGCCGCTCGCTGGTGAACCAGCGGTCCAGCAGCGCGTCGCCGGAGCCGAGGAAGTCGGCGGCGAGGTCGCCGCCGGGGGTGCGCGGGGCGTCGCCGGTGGGGGCGCCCAGCGGCCAGAACGCCCGGGCCAGGCCCAGCGGGGTGGGCCGGCGGCCGAAGGAGTCGACGACGGCGCGGCTGCGCGGGCCCCAGACGCCGACGAACCGGCGGTAGGCCTCGGCGTCGGCGTCCCCGCAGGCGGCGGCGATCGAGGCGCAGGTGGCGTCGAGGTCGACGGAGAAGACCAGCGGGCGGCCGTCCGGGCCGGGGGCGCCGGGCGCCGGGGCGGGCGCGAAGCCCCACGGGTCGCAGTCCACGTAGCGCAGGCCGTGGGCGGCGAGGCCGAGCTCCTCGACGACCCCGCTGTGCCGGACGATCACGTGCGCGCTGGAGCCGCGGTCCACCCGGACCCCCGGCCAGCGCTCCACGGTGGACACCGCCCCGCCGAGGACGTCGTCGCGCTCGACCACCTCGACGCGGAGCCCGGCGCGCGCCAGGTAGCAGGCGGCGACCAGGCCGTTGTGGCCGGCGCCGACGACCACGGCGTCGACGGCCCGGTCCGGCTCCCGCACGCTCAGGAGCCGGGGACCGGCCGCAGCGGCAGCCGGGCGCCGAGGATGGCGAAGGGCCGGGCGTCCCCGGGGAAGTGGTGGCCGCGAGCGAGGTCGACGAACCCGTCGGCGTGGTACAGCCGGAACGCCTTGGTGTCGGCGTCGGGGGTGGACAGCAGCGCGGTCGGCGCGTCCACACCCTCCACCAGCGCGTGCAGCAGCCGCCGGCCCAGCCCGCGGCTCTGCGCGTCGGGGTGCACGTGCAGCTCGCACACCTCGAAGGCGCCGGGCAGCCAGCGCTTGGCGGTGCGCCGGTCCAGCGCCGCGCGCACCTGGTCGTGCCACCACTGGCCGGGGGCGACGAGGTAGCCGTAGCCGAAGCCGACCAGCTGCTCGCCGTCCGGGGTCGCGGCGAAGGCGCCGACCGCGCGGAAGCCGGGGCGCTCGGTGTGCTGGACGGCGTAGCCGTAGCGGCCGGCGACCACCGAGGCGTCGTAGCCCATCGCCTCGCCGTAGATGGCGAGCGCCTCGTGCATGTGCTCGCGCAGCCAGCCTGCGGGCAGTGCGGTCACCCGCGTCGCGGGTGTCGTGCCGGTCACGGGGTTCTCCTCGGTCACGGGCCCACCGCGGCGGGGTGGGGAGCGGCGGCCGGACCGTCGGCGGTCGGGCCGCTCCCGACCTCGGCGGGGGTGCCGGCGGTCAGTCGCAGCAGCTCGTCGTAGCTGGTGGGGAAGACGGCCGACGGGTGGCCGGCGGCGGCCCAGACGCGGTCGTACCGGGCCAGCTCGACGTCGACGAGCGTGCCGATCGGCGCCGGGTGCCCGACCGGGGCGACCCCGCCGATCGGCTGGCCGGTGTGCTCGCGGACGAAGGCGGCCGAGGCGCGCTCGACGCGGGGCACGCCCAGCAGGGCGGCCACCTGTGCGGCGGCCGCGGCGGCGGTGTGCGCGCCGTCGGCGAGCTCGTGGACCCGCCCGGTGGCGCCGGCCCCGACGAGCAGGTCGGCGATCGCGGCCACCCGGGGGTGGACGGGTCGGCTCATGCGCTGATCCTGCCACCGCTGTCGGACCCCCGCCGTACCGTCCGGCACGCGGGTGGGAGGGGTTCCTCCCGGGAGGACGGGGCCGCGCGTCCGGCTTGACGGGACCGGCGCGGTCGGGTCTACTCGAGGTGTTCGAACACACGTTCGAACAGGTCGGCCACCGTCCCGGGACCTTCCCCGCCCGGGCGGTGGGCAGGCCGTCAGGCGGCACGGGGTGGGGAGACGGGCATGAGCCGGGTGCTGGGTGACGTCGGCGAGCGGGCCGGCGAGGAGGTGCAGGTCGAGCGCGGTCCGCTCGGGCCGGCGCAGTTCTGGCGCGGGCAGGGCCGATACGTCGTCGGCGAGCTGCTCGACTCGTGGGTCGAGACCGCGCCGTGGTGGCAGCGGGCCGCCGGCACCACCGGCGGCGCCTCGGCCGACCTCGTCGCCCCCCGGGAGGTGTTCCGGGTCGAGGCGCTGCGGGCCGGTCGCTCGCGGATGAGCTTCGCCGGTGTCTACGACCTGTGCTGGGACGCCGCGGACAACCGCTGGTCGCTCGTGCGGGTGCACGACTGATGGGCGCCGCGCACGCCATGGCCCAGCAGCTGCCCCTGCCCCCGCCGCTCCCGGCGGCCGCGGGCCAGCTGCTGGACCAGGCCACCCGGGCCCTGGCCGAGGCCCGGCACGCCCCCGACGCGTGCCGGCGCTACGCCACCGCGCACCTGGCGGGGGGGGGGGGGGGGGGGGGGGGGGGGGGGGGGGGGGGGGGGCGGGGGGGGGGGGGGGGGGGGGGGGGGGGGCCGGGGGGGGGCGGGCCGGGGGGTGGCGGGGGGGGGGGGCCCCGGGGGGGGGGGGGGGGGGGGCCGGGGGCGGG
>NZ_JBJGZK010000047.1:0-14710 GCF_054050475.1 Geodermatophilus sp. SYSU D00525 | reverse complement strand
CGACGCTCGACCGCCGGGACGGCGTCGGGTGGTCGCCCCACCCCCCCCCCCCCCCCCCCCCCCCCCCCCCCCCCCCCCCCCCCCCCCCCCCCCCCCCCCCCCCCCCTGGGCCGGACTCGGGTTCGACGGCCGCCGGCAGCGGCTGGCCGCCTACCGCGGCTACCTGGCCCGGCGCATGCACGAGCTGGCCGACCTGGTGCACCGGGAGAACGGCAAGCCGCACGCCGACGCCCTCCTCGAGATCACCCTCGCGGTCGACCACCTGGCCTGGGCCGGGGCGCACGCGCGGAAGACGCTCGGCCCGCGCCGGGTGCGCGCCGGGATGCTCGCGGCCAACCACGCCGCCCACCTCGAGTACCAGCCGATGGGCGTCGTCGGCGTCATCGGCCCGTGGAACTACCCGGTGTTCACGCCGATGGGCTCGATCGCCTACGCGCTGGCTGCCGGCAACGCCGTCGTCTTCAAGCCCTCGGAGTTCACCCCGGCAGTCGGGGCGTGGCTGGCCGCCGCCTGGCGCGCGGCCGTCCCCGACGTCGCCGAGGCCTTCCAGGTCGTCACCGGCTCCGGCGAGACCGGTGCCGCGCTGTGCCGGGCCGGCGTGGACAAGCTGGCCTTCACCGGCTCCGGGCCCACCGGCCGCAAGGTCATGGCCGCCTGCGCCGAGACGCTCACGCCGGTGCTCCTGGAGCTCGGCGGCAAGGACGCGATGATCGTCGACGACGACGCCGACGTGGCCGCCGCCGCCGACGCCGCCGTCTGGGGCGGCATGAGCAACGCCGGGCAGACCTGCATCGGCATCGAGCGGGTCTACGCCACGGAGAAGGTCTACGACGCCTTCGTCGCGGAGGTCACCGAGCGGGTGCGCGCCCTGCGCCCCGGCTCTGACGAGGAGGCCGCGTACGGCCCGATGACCATGGCGGCGCAGACCGACGTCGTGCGGCGGCACCTCGACGACGCGACGTCCTCCGGCGGCCGCGCGGTCGTCGGCGGCACGGGGGACGGCGGGTTCCCCCACGCCGACTACATCGCGCCGACCGTGCTGCTCGACGTGCCCGAGTCCTCGGCCGCGGTCCGCGAGGAGACCTTCGGCCCGACGCTGACCATCACCCGCGTCGCCGACGCCGAGGAGGCGCTCGAGCGCACCAACGCGACGTCGTACGGGCTGGCCGGCGCGGTGTTCTCGCGGTCCACGGCGCGCGCGATGGACCTCGCCCGCCGGATGCGCAGCGGCATGACCAGCGTCAACTCGGTGCTGACCTTCGCCGGGGTGCCCTCCCTCCCCTTCGGCGGCGTCGGCGAGAGCGGCTTCGGCCGGATCCACGGCGAGGACGGGCTCAAGGAGTTCACCCGCGCCAAGGCCATCACGCGGCAGCGCTTCCGGCTGCCGGTGGACCTCATGTCCTTCACCCGCCCGCCGGCCGCGTTCGACGCGGTGGCGCGGGTCGTGGGCATGGTCCACGGGCGGCACCGGTGAGCGACGTGCAGGAGTTCGACGTCGTCGTCGTCGGGGCCGGCTCGGCCGGCTGCGCGCTGGCCGCGCGGCTGACCGAGGACCCGTCGGTGCGGGTGCTGCTGCTGGAGGCCGGCGGGTCCGACGACGTCCTCGAGGTGCAGGTCCCGGCCGCGATGTACAAGGTCTGGCGCACCCGGCGGGACTGGAACTACACGACCGGGCCGCAGCCGGGGCTGGGCGGCCGGGAGCTGTTCTGGCCGCGCGGCAAGCTGCTGGGCGGGTCGTCGTCGATCAACGCGATGATCTACATCCGCGGCGCGGCGGCCGACTACGACGAGTGGGCGCAGCTGACGGGCGACCCGTCGTGGTCCTACGAGGCGGTGCTGCCGCTGTTCCGGCGGATGGAGGACAACGCGCGCGGCGCCGACCGCTTCCACGGCGTCGGCGGGCCGCTGCGGGTGGAGGACCTGCGCTCGCCGCACCCGTGGACCCGCGCGGTGGTCGAGTCGGCCGTGGCCGCCGGCTACCCGCGCAACGCCGACTTCAACGGCGCCGCCCAGGAGGGCGTGGGCCAGTACCAGGTGACGCAGAAGCGCGGCCGCCGCTGGTCGGCCGCCGACGCCTACCTGCGCCCGGCGCTGGGCCGGCCCAACCTCACCGTGCTCACCGGTGCGCTCACCACGCGGGTGCTGGTCTCGGGCGGGCGGGCCACCGGCGTCGAGTACCGGCGCGGCGGGCAGACGCACACCGCGCACGCGGCCGGCGAGGTCGTGCTCTGCGGCGGCGCGGTGAACTCGCCGCAGCTGCTGATGCTGTCGGGCATCGGGCCGGGCCCGCACCTGCGCGAGGTCGGCGTCGACGTCGTCCACGACCTGCCCGGCGTGGGCGGCGGGCTGCAGGACCACCCGCTGGTGCCGGTCATCTGGGACGTGCGGTCGGGGAAGTCGCTGCTCCGGGCGGAGTCGCCGTCGGGGTACGCGCAGTGGTTCGGCGCCCGCCGCGGGCCGCTGTCGTCGAACCTGGCCGAGGCGGGGCTGTTCACCCGCTCGCGGCCGGACCTCGACCAGCCCGACCTGCAGTACCACTTCCTGCCGGTCAAGTTCTGGCGGCAGGCGGAGGTCGACCCCGACGTCGACGCGTTCACCGCGGCCGCCGTCCTGGTGCACGTGCACTCGCGCGGCTCGGTGCGGCTGCGCTCGGCCGACCCGACGTGGGCCCCGGCCATCGACGCCGGCTACCTCACCGACGAGCGGGACCTCGACGCGCTGGTGACCGGCGTGGAGAAGGCCCGGGAGATCGCCTCGGTCGGCCCGCTGGCCTCCGTGCTGGCCGCGGAGTGGTCGCCGGGCGGCACGGTGCGCACGGCCGACGCGCTGCGGGCGAAGGTGCGGGAGACGCTGGAGTCGCTGTACCACCCGGTGTCCTCGTGCCGGATGGGCACCGACGGTGACGCGGTGGTCGACCCGCAGCTGCGGGTGCACGGGCTGGACGGCCTGCGGGTGGTCGACGCCTCGGTGATGCCGACGCTGGTCCGCGGCAACACGAACGCGCCGACGATCATGATCGCCGAGCGCGCCGCCGACCTCATGGCCGGCCGCACCGTCGACCCCGCCCTGGCCGCGCACGCCTGAGCGCATCGCGGGCGTTCCCCGCGCACCGCGGGTCCTGCAGGACCGGCAGAGCGCGAGGAACGCCCGCAGTGCGCGGGGGCCTGTCCTCGTCCGCCCGGCCGGGGCATCCTCGGGCGCCCGACCAGGAGGAGCCATGGCCCGCACCCCGCACGAGGTCTTCCAGGCGCACGGCGCCGCGCTCGACGCCGGCGACGTCGACGCCGTCGCGGCCGACTACGCCGAGGACGCCCTGCTCATCACCCCCGACGGCGTGGTCCGGGGCAGGGACGGCATCCGCAGCGCCTTCGCCGGCATGCTCAGCGAGATCCCCGGCGCCACCTGGGAGTTCCCCACGCAGCACTTCGTCGACGACGTCCTGTTCCTCGAGTGGAGGGCGGTGTCGGAGAAGGCACGGGCCGAGGGCGTCGACACCTTCGTCTTCGACGGCGGTGCCATCCGGGTGCAGACGATCCGGTTCACCCTCGAGCGCACCGGCTGACCCGCCGGGGGCCTTCGTAGCGGTGATGGCTCCCCCACGTGGCGCCACTCCGGAGCCTTTGTAGTGCTATTGGCGCGGATCCGTGGCCAGCGCGGCTCGGATCCGGACGAGGAGCGCCTCCGAGTCCCGAAGGTCCGCGGCGCTCACCCGGACGACCCGCCAGCCGCTCGAGCCGCTCGTCGTCCTTCGGGATCTGGTCGTCCTGGAAGTGGTGGGCGCCCTCGTACTCGACCGCCAGCCGCTCCCCGGGAAACGCGAGATCGACACGGGCGACGAACCGTCCGTGGTGGAGGACCTCGAACTGCGGCACGGGGTCGAGGCCGGCCAGGACCAGGCAGACCCTGAGCCGCGACTCCTGCGGGGACTCCGCCCGTGCATCGACCAGGGGCACGGCGCGACGGACCCGGCTCACGCTCCACCGGCCGGTCCCTGCCCCTGCCAGGGCGAGGAGGCCAGGGACCGTCACGTGCTCAGCGGCGACCATCGCGTCGAGTGCAGCCACCGCCGTGGTCAGCGGCTCCAGGTCATGAGGTCCCACGCCGTCCGCAGCGCCGTCGTCACGGGAACGTCGTCGTGGAGGACGACGTCCGACGGTGGGAGGACGGTGTGGTGGACGGCAGCCACCCGTGGCCCGCGCCAGCGGACCTCCTCCGGGCACACCACGGTCACCTGGTCCCCGGCTCCGGCGAACGGGGCTCCGTACCAGGCAGCGGCGGAGTGCCCGCCGATCGCGGCTCCCGCCGGCAGGAGGAGCGCGACGCCGCGACAGCGCAACCGGTGGTCGAACGGCGGTCCCGGGTCGGTGTACACCCCTTGGGCGAGCCGACGGTAGCTGCGTCGACGCACCTGGGCCCGGGTCAGGAAGCCCTCCGCCATCGCGGCACTGCCGACGAAGACCCCGGGGAGGAGACGTCGAGACGTGGACACCCGGGCAGCGTGGCCGACGCGTGAGGCACCGAGCGGCGTCGTCCACAGGCCCAGGAGCCAACAGCGCTACGAAGGCGCCTCACGGCGACAGCTGATAGCGCTACGAAGGCCCTCGTCAGCCGTGGGTGGTGGCGGCCGAGGCGGTGGTCGGCTCGGACGGCGCGGCGGGCGGCGCCTCCGGCGCAGGGCGGCGGCGGATGGAGATCGACAGCGCCGCGGCCACCAGGCACAGGGCGCCGGCGCCGAACCAGGCGAGGTCGTAGGAGCCGGTCACGTCGCGCACCACGCCGCCGCCGAACGCGGCCACCGCCGATCCCACCTGGTGCGAGGCGAACACCCAGCCGAACACGACCGGCGCCCGCGGGCCGAAGTGCTCGCGGCACAGCGCCAGCGTCGGCGGCACGGTGGCCACCCAGTCCAGGCCGTAGAAGACGATGAACGCGACCATGCTGACGTGCAGGTCCGGCCCGAACAGGGGCGGCAGCAGGAACAGCGAGAACCCGCGCAGCGCGTAGTAGGCCAGCAGCAGCACCCGCGGGTCGGTGCGGTCGGTGAGCCAGCCGGACAGCACGGTCCCGGCGATGTCGAAGATCCCGACGACGGCGAGCAGCGACGCCGCCGTCGTCACCGGCATGCCGTGGTCGTGCGCGGCCGGGATGAAGTGCGGCTGCACCAGCCCGTTGGTCGAGGCGCCGCAGATGAAGAAGCCCGCGGCCAGCAGCCAGAACGGCCGGGTGCGGGCGGCGTCGAGCAGCCCGCGGACGGCGGTGCGCGCGGCACCGGTGCGCACCGGCTCGGCGTCGTCGGCGGCGGTCCCGCCGTAGGGCACCGCGCCGACGTCGCGCGGGCGGTCGCGGAGCAGCCACAGCACCAGCGGGACGACGGCGAGCGCGGCGGCCGTCGTCCCGAGCGAGGCCGCCCGCCAGCCGCCACCGGTCTGCGCGATCGCGGCGACCACGGGCAGGAAGACCAGCTGCCCGGTCGCGCCGCCGGCGGTGAGGATCCCCGAGACCAGCCCGCGCCGGGCGACGAACCAGCGGCCGGTCACCGTGGCCACCAGCGACAGCGCCATCGACCCGGTGCCCAGGCCGACCGCGACGCCCCAGAGCAGCAGCAGCTGCCAGCTCGCCGTCATGAACACGGTCAGGCCGCTGCCCAGCGCGGTGAGCAGCAGCGCGCCGACGACGACGCGGCGGATGCCGAACCGCTCCATGAGCGCCGCCGCGAACGGCGCGGTCAGCCCGTACAGCGCCATGTTCACCGCGACGGCGGCCGAGATGGTCGACACCGACCAGCCGAACTCCTCGCGCAGCGGGTCGATGAGCACCCCGGGCACCGCGCGGAACGCCGCCGCCCCCACGAGCGCCAGGAAGGTCACCGCGGCCACCCACCAGGCGGGGTGCACGCGGGCGGTCCGGCGGGGCGCGGTCGTCGTCACGAGCGGAGAGCATGACCGACGGTCCGCTTCCCGGACCAGTGGCCCGACGGTCAACACCTGCAAGGATCCGGCCATGACCTCAGGCCGAGTCCGGCGATGACACCGGACCCGGCCCTGCACGAGGTCGTCGTCCTCGCCGTCGACCGCGTCGTCGGCTTCGAGCTCGGGCTCCCCCACCGCCTGCTCGGCCTGGCCGAGGACCGGGACGGGCGGCCCCTGTACCGGGTGCGGGTGGCCACCCTCGACGGGCGGCCGGTGCGCACGGCCGACGGCTTCGCGGTGCTGCCCGAGCACGACGGGTCGGTCCTCGCCGAGGCCGGCACGGTCGTGGTCCCCGGGATCATGGGCGGCCCCGCCGTCGTCGAGGGGCGGATCCCCGACGACCTGCGCGACGCCCTCCGCGAGGCGGCCGGGCGGGCGCGGATGGTGTCGATCTGCACCGGCTCCTCGGCGCTCGCCGCGGCCGGCCTGCTCGACGGCCGGCCGGCCACCACCCACTGGCGCGACGTCGAGCACTTCCGCCGCAACTTCCCCGCCGTCCGGCTCGACCCCGACGTCCTGTTCGTCGACGACGGCGACGTCCTCACCTCGGCCGGCGTGGCCGCGGGCATCGACCTGCTCCTGCACCTGGTGCGGCGCGACCACGGCACCGAGGTGGCCAACCGGGTCGCGCGGCGCAACGTCGTCGCGCCGTGGCGGGAGGGCGGGCAGTCGCAGTTCGTCGACCGGCCGCTGCCCGAGGCCGGCGACGCCGGGACCGCGCCCACCCGCGCCTGGGCGCTCCAGCGCCTGGGCGAGCCGCTGCCCCTCGCCGACCTCGCCGCCCACGCGCGGATGAGCGTGCGCACCTTCACCCGGCGGTTCCGCGAGGAGACCGGGGTGTCGCCGCAGCGGTGGCTCGCCGGGCAGCGGATCGCGCTGGCCCGCCGGCTGCTGGAGTCGACCGACGTCCCCGTCGACCGGGTCGCCGCCGACGCCGGGTTCGGCACGCCGGCGTCGCTGCGCGCCCACCTGCGCGCCGCGATCGGGGTCTCACCCGGCGCCTACCGCCGCACCTTCCGCGGGGCCTCGGTGAGCCATCAGCCCGACGAAGGCGGAGCCTGACGCGGCGGTGTGACACGCGACTCCCCGGGACGACGGCAGGATCGGCCCCCGCGTCTGGTTGAGTGGGGCGTACCGGCGCCGCCCTCGCTCATCCGGAGCTGCAGGACTCGACGTCGGGCTGGTGCAGCGCCACGGAGGCGCGCCCGGCTGTCCGACGTCGCCCACGGCGCGACCCGCCCCGCAGACGGGGCCGGCGTGCGCCCGCGTGCGGTGGCCGAGGACGGCGACCCGAGTACCACCGAGGAACCCATGACCTCCCCGCAGTCCCCCACGCCCACCGGCACGTCCCGGCCCCGCCGCCGTCGCGGCGGCCGCGGCCGCGGCGCCGGCAGCGCCCCCGCTCCCGCCACGACGGCGGCTCCCGCCACGACACCCGCGCCGCCGCAGGAGATCCCGGCCGGCGACGTCGCCACCGTGCTCCCCACCGACGCCGCCTTCGCCGAGCTCGGCGTGCCCGCCCCGCTGGTCGAGGTGCTCACCGCCAGCGGCATCACCGCGCCGTTCCCCATCCAGGTCGCGACGCTGCCGGACTCCCTGGCCGGCCGCGACGTGCTCGGCCGCGGCCGCACCGGCTCCGGCAAGACCATCGCCTTCAGCCTGCCGCTGGTCACCCGCCTGGCCGCCTCGACGACGAAGCGGCAGGCCCGGAAGCCGCGGGCCCTGGTGCTCGTGCCGACCCGCGAGCTGGCCAACCAGGTGATGGCCACCGTCGAGCCGCTGGCCACGGCGCTCGGCCTGCGCGCCACCACCGTCTTCGGCGGCGTCGGGCAGAACCCGCAGGTGCAGGCGCTGGCCGCCGGTGTCGACGTCGTCGTCGCCTGCCCCGGCCGGCTCGAGGACCTCATCGGCCAGGGCCACGCCGACCTGTCCGCCGTCGAGGTGACCGTGCTCGACGAGGCCGACCACATGGCCGACCTCGGCTTCCTGCCCGGCGTCAAGCGGCTGCTGGACCGCACCCCGCAGGGCGGCCAGCGGCTGCTGTTCTCCGCCACGCTGGACAACGGCGTCGACGTCCTGGTCAAGCGCTACCTGTCGCGGCCGGTGACGCACTCGGTGGACCCCGCCGTCGCGCCGGTCGCCACCATGACCCACCACGTGTTCCAGGTCAGCGCCGCCGACAAGGCCGAGGTGGTGCGCCAGCTCGCCTCGGGCCTCGGCCGCAGCGTGCTGTTCACCCGGACCAAGCACCAGGCGAAGAAGCTGGCCAGGCAGCTCACCGCCGCGGGCATCCCCGCCGTCGACCTGCACGGCAACCTCAGCCAGAACGCCCGCGAGCGCAACCTCGAGGCGTTCAGCACCGGCGGCACCCGGGTGCTGTGCGCGACCGACATCGCCGCGCGCGGCATCCACGTCGACGACGTCGCGCTGGTCGTGCACGTGGACCCGCCGGCCGAGCACAAGGCCTACCTGCACCGGTCCGGGCGCACCGCGCGCGCCGGCGCCGGCGGCACCGTCGTCACGATCTCGACGCCCGACCAGGCCGCCGAGGTGCGCACCCTGGCCCGCCAGGCCGGCATCTCGCCGGTCGTGACCCAGGTGCGCCCCGGCGCGGAGCAGGTCACCGCGCTCACCGGCCCGGCCGCGCCGCACGTCGAGCCCGCCCCCACCCCGGCTCCCCAGCCGCAGGGCCAGGGCCAGGGCGGCGGCCGGCGCCGGCGCTCCGGCGGGGGGCCCGCGGCCGCTGCGACGACGTCCGCGAAGACGTCCGGGAACCGCGGACAGGCCCGCAGCCCGCAGGGCCCCGCGCGCACGCGCGCGGAGCTCGCCGCCCGGGCCGGCACGCACTCGGCGGCGTCGTTCAGCGGCCGCTCCCGGCGCGGGGGCCGCTGACCCGGGGGTGTCACGCCGGGGACGGTCGGGAAGAGTCGTCCCGACCGTCCCCGACGACCCTGCGAGGTGCCCGATGGCCCTGCCCATCACCCTGTCCGAGATCGGCCCGCGGATCTCGGCCGGCGCGTTCATCCTCAACAGCGGGCTGGGCAAGCGCGGCGCCGACGAGCAGACCGCGGCCGGCCTGCACGGCTTCGCCTCCGGCACGTACCCGTTCCTCAAGGACGTCGAGCCGCGGCAGTTCGTCCAGGCGCTGTCGACGGCGGAGATCGCGGTCGGCGCCGCGCTGCTGACGCCGTTCGTGCCCACGGCCCTGGCCGGCGCCCTGCTCACCGGGTTCGCCGGCGGCCTGCTCGGCCTCTACCTGCGCACGCCCGGCATGCGCAAGGAGGGCAGCCTGGCGCCGACCGAGCAGGGGCTGACCGTCGCCAAGGACGTGTGGCTGCTCGGCATCGGCGTCGGCCTGCTCACCCGGGGCACCGTGGACCGCGGGTCCCGCCGGGTGCAGCGGGCCGCGAAGACCCTGGCCCGGGCCAACGCGCGGGTGTCGAAGGCCGAGCGCCGCGCCGAGCGCCGGACCGTCCGCGCCGCCTGAGCCGTCACTCCCCCGGCAGGAACACCGTCCCGACCAGCCGGCGGCGGCGTCCCTCGCGCGGGGCGTTCCCCAGGCGCGCGCGGAGCACGCCGCGCACGTCGTCGAGCAGGCCGGCGAACTCCTCGTCGTCCAGCCACAGGCCGGTCATCCGGTAGCCCACGCCGTCCCGGGCGGGATCCAGCCCGTCCGGGGCGGCGGCACCGGCGTCGACCCAGCGGTCGAAGTCCGCGAGCAGCGCCGCGACGAAGGTGCCGAAGGCGCGGCGGTGCTGCTCGGGCGTCATGCCCGCCGCCTCCTCCGCCCCGACGGAGGCCGCGGCGGTCACCAGCCGGTAGGTGCGCTCGGTGCTGCCCCGCACCCGGCGCTCCCCCACGACCTCCAGCACGCCGGCCTCGGCGAGCACGCCGACGTGCCGGTAGAGCGTGGCCACCGGGACGTCGGGCAGCTCGGTGTGCAGTTCCCCCGTGGTCAGGCTCCGGTCGGCCAGCAGGGCCTGCACGACGCGCAGGCGCACCGGGTGGAGCAGCAGGTCCGCAGACGCCACGCGCTCGACCTCTCTCATGATTGACAACGGTCTCACTGTTGGGAATGATCATGCCATGGCGACCGTGACGACGACATCCCAGACCCTGCGCATCACCCTCACCCCGGCCGAGAAGGTGCTCGGCCTGCTGCGCGACCTCGAGGTCCCCCTGTCCGCGGTGCGCTCGGCCGAGGTCGTCCCCGACGGGCTGGCCGCCGCCCACGGCCTGCGCGCCCCCGGCCTCGGCCTGCCCGGCGTGCGCAAGATCGGCACCTGGCGCCGGCGGGGCGGGAAGGCGTTCGTCAGCGTCCGGCGCGGGACGGCGGTGCGCCTGGAGCTGACCGGTCAGCGCGTCGACACCGTCCTGGTGACCGTCGACGACGCGGCGGCCGTCGTCGCGGCGCTCTCCGGCGCCCCGCGGTGAGCCCGCGCGAGCTGCCGGTGACCGTGCCCGGCAGGCCCCCGCTGGCCGGCACCCTCACCCTCCCCGCCGCGCCCGGCCCCGTCCCCGCGGTGCTGCTGGCCGCGGGCTCCGGCCCGCTGGACCGCGACTCCGACCACCGGCGGGCCCGCTTCGGCGTCACCCGCGAGCTGGCGCACGCGCTCGCCGAGGCCGGCCTCGCGTCCCTGCGGTACGACAAGCGCGGCGTCGGCGGCACCCCCGGCGACTGGCGGCGGGCCGGGCTGCACGACGCCGCGGACGACCTCGCCCGGGCGCGCGACGCCCTGGCCGCCCGGCCCGAGGTGGACCCCGGGCGGATCGTGCTGGCCGGCCACAGCGAGGGCGCGCTGCTCGCCGCGGCGGTCGCGGCCCGCGGCGTCCCGGTGGCCGGGGTGGTCCTGCTCGCGGGCTCCGCGACGCCCGGCGACGAGCTGCTCCGCTGGCAGGCCCGCCGGATCGGGCCGACCCTGCCCGCGCCGGTCCGGGGCGTGCTCCGGCTCCTGCGCACCGACCTGGAGCGGAAGGTGGCCGCCGACCACGAGCGCCTCCGGGCGACGACCACCGACGTCGCCCGGGTCGGCGGGGTGCGGCTCAACGCGCGCTGGCACCGCGAGTTCCTCGACCACGACCCGCGCACCGACCTCGCCCGGCTGACCGTGCCGGTGCTCGCGGTGACCGGGGACAAGGACCTGCAGGTGCCGCCGGCGGACCTGGAGACGATCGCGGCGACGGTCCCCGGTCCGGTGGAGACCCTGCTCGTCCCCGACCTCACGCACACGCTGCGCCGCCAGCCGGGGCCGGCGTCGCTGCGCGCCTACCGCGGTGAGCTGCGCCGACCCGTGGACGCCGAGGTGCTGGCCACCGTGGCGGCGTGGTGCCGACGGGTGGGCGCCGTGACGTCCCCGACCTGAGCGGAGGCGGGAAGGGGTTACGGGGAGTCGGCGCAGCGTTGCAGTATCGCGGGCCTGCGGTGGGGCGTCGCCGGAGGGGCCCCACCGTCGGCTCAGAGGAGGCTCGTGTGTCCCAGCCCACCCGACGTGTCGTACCGCTGGTCGTCGCCCTGGGCGTCGGCCTGCTCAGTGCCTGCTCGGACGACGGCGGCGGCGGTGACCCCGCCGCCGCCGCCACGACCAGCGAGCACGCCGAGGCCGAGCACACGGAGAGCACCCCCTCCTCGAGCGCCCCCCAGGAGAGCGCCGCCGGGAGCAGCACCGCGCCCGGGACCACCGCGCCCGGGACCACAGCGCCCGAGAGCACCGCCGCGCCGGTCGAGGCGCGGACCGTCACCGCGACCGAGGGCGAGATGTACATCGACCTCTCGGAGAGCTCGTTCACCCCGGGCGAGTACACCATCGAGGTGGTCAACGAGGGCAACGCCACCCACGACCTGGTCGTCGAGCGGGACGGGCAGGACGTCGCCGCGAGCGACACCATCGGACCGGGCGAGTCGACCACGCTGACGGTCACCCTCGAGGCGGGCGAGTACGTCTTCTACTGCTCGATCGGCAACCACCGGGCCATGGGCATGGCGACCGACGTGACGGTCTCGGCATGACCGGGCACACCGCGACGCGCTCCTCGCGCAGCGGCGTCGCGATCGGGGTGCTGCGGCTCGTCGGCGCCGCGCTGCTGGCGGCGATCGCCGTCATCCACGCCTACCTGTGGCAGCAGGGCTACAGCGGCATCGACGTCATCGGCCCGGCGTTCCTGGTGCAGACCGTGCTCGGGATCGGCGGCGCGCTGCTCGTGCTCGCCGCGCCGGCGCGCCTGGTGACCTGGGCGGCCCTGCTCGGGGCCGCGTTCGCGGCCGGGTCGCTGGCCGCGCTGCTCGTGTCGACGACAGTGGGGTTGTTCGGCTTCGTCGAGACCACCGAGGCGACCCTGTGGTGGGAGTCCTTCTGGGTGGAGGCCGCCGCCGTCGTCGTGCTCGTCGCGCTGGCCGCCCTCACCCGCCGGCGCGGCGGCCGCTGAGGCCGGGGGGGGGGGGGGGGGGGGGGGGGGGGGCCCCCCCCCCCCCCCCCCCCCCCCCGGGTCGCTCAGCCCTGGGACGAGAACGCGGCGTCGAACGCCGCGGCCGGCGGGTCGAACGCCAGCCGGCGGACGAACGCCAGTGCGTCGGGGGCGCCGACGAGTCGGTCCATGCCGGCGTCCTCCCACTCCACCGAGATCGGGCCGTCGTAGCCGATCGTGTTCAGCATGCGGAAGCAGGCCTCCCACGGGACGTCGCCGTGCCCGGTGGAGACGAAGTCCCAGCCGCGCCGCGGGTCGGCCCACGGCAGGTGCGAGCTCAGCCGGCCGTTGCGGCCGTTGCCCACCTGGCGCTTCGCGTCCTTGCAGTCGACGTGGTAGATCCGGTCCTTGAAGTCCCAGATGAAGCTGACCGGGTCGAGGTCCTGCCAGACGAAGTGGCTCGGGTCCCAGTTGAGCCCGAAGGCCTCGCGGTGGCCGATCGCCTCCATGGCGCGGACCGTCGTCCAGTAGTCGTAGGCGATCTCCGACGGGTGCACCTCGTGCGCGAACCGGACGCCGACCTCGTCGAACACGTCGAGGATCGGGTTCCAGCGCGCGGCGAAGTCGGCATAGCCGTCCTCGATCATCGACGCGCTCGCCGGCGGGAACATCGCCACGGCCTTCCAGATCTTCGACCCGGTGAAGCCGACGACGGTCTCCACGCCCAGCTTCGCCGCCGCGCGGGCGGTCAGCTTCATCTCCTCGGCCGCCCGCTGCCGCACACCCTCCGGGTCGCCATCGCCCCACACCCGCGGTTTGACGATGCCGCGGTGCCGCTCGTCGATCGGGTCGTCGCAGACGGCCTGGCCGTCGAGGTGGTTGGAGATGGCCCACACCTTCAGGCCGTACTTGTCGAGGAGGGCGAGCTTCTCCTGGACGTAGGAGTCGTCGTTCGCGGCGCGCTGGACGTCGAGGTGGTCGCCCGAGCAGGCGATCTCCAGGCCGTCGTAGCCCCACTCGGAGGCGAGCCGGGCCACCTCCTCGAACGGCAGGTCGGCCCACTGGCCGGTGAACAGGGTGACGGGACGGGGCATGGCGGGGTGTCCTCTCGGATCAGGCGGGGACGGGGGTCCACACGGAGTCGGCCGCGGCACTGCGCTCGACGGCCTCGAGCACCCGCTGCACCTGCAGGCCGTCGGCGAACGACGGCGTGGGGTCCTCGTCCTTCGAGATGGCGGTGAGCAGGTCGACGACCTGGTGGGTGAAGCCGTGCTCGTAGCCCAGCCCGTGCCCGGCCGGCCACCAGGCCGACACGTAGGGGTGCCCGGGCTCGGTCACGAGGATGCGGCGGAAGCCGGCCACCTCGGCGGGCTCGCTGCCGTCGAAGAACTCCAGGACGTTCATGTCCTCGAAGTCGAAGGCCAGGCTGCCGGCGGAGCCGTTGACCTCGATGCGGATGGCGTTCTTGCGGCCCAGGGCGAACCGGGTCGCCTCGAAGGTGGCCACCGCGCCGCCGGAGAACCGGCCGAGGAACACCGCGGTGTCGTCGACGGTGACCTGGCCGGTGCCCTCCCCCGCGACGCCGGACAGCGACCCGGCCGCGGCGGGCAGCGGGCGCTCCTTGACGAACGTCTCGAGCAGGGCGCTGACGCCGGTGACCGTCTCGCCGGTGATGTACTGCGTGAGGTCGACGATGTGCGCGCCGATGTCGCCGAGCGCCCCCGAGCCGGCCTTGTCCTTCTCCAGCCGCCACGACATCGGCGCCGACGGGTCGGCGATCCAGTCCTGCAGGTACTGCGCGCGCACGTGGCGCACCTGGCCGATCCGGCCCTCGGCGACCAGCTGCCGGGCCAGCCCGATCGCCGGCACCCGGCGGTAGGTGAAGCCGACCATCGAGCGGACCCCGCGCGCGGCGGCCCGCTCGGCGGCCTCGGTCATGGCCTCGGCCTCGACGACGGAGTTGGCCAGCGGCTTCTCGCACAGGACGTGCTTGCCGGCCTCCAGCGCCGCGATGGCGATCTCGGCGTGGGTGTCGCCGGGGGTGCAGACGTCGACCAGGCCGACGTCGTCGCGCTCGAGGACCCGCCGCCAGTCGGTCTCCACCGACGCCCAGCCCAGGCGGGCGGCGGCCTCGGTGGCCCGCTCCCGGTCCCGGCCGGCGAGGACGGTGAGCTCGGGACGCAGCGGGAGGTCGAAGAAGTGGGGGGCGGTGCGCCAGGCCTGCGAGTGCGCCGCGCCCATGAAGGCGTGTCCGATGAGGCCCACCCCGAGGGTCGGCCGGTCAGGTGAGGTCATGGGGGCTCCCGGAACGGGGCGGGGCCGCCGGTGTACACCGGCGG
>NZ_JBJGZK010000046.1:0-16762 GCF_054050475.1 Geodermatophilus sp. SYSU D00525 | reverse complement strand
CTATCTATATCTCCGGGGCCCCCACGGTACCCGCGCCGGCGGCGGGCCCCCCCCCCCCCCCCGCCCCCCGGGCCCCCCCCCCCGCCGGCCCCCCCCCCCCCCCCCCCCGCGTCCGTGCAGGCCGGGGCTGCGCTTGCCGATCTGCCGCAGCGCCCAGCTCGCCCCCTTCCGGACCACCGGGCGGTCGTCGTCGGCCCGCTCGGCGACCGCGCGGAGGAACGGCTCGAACCGCTCGTCGCCGGCCCGCTTGTCCGCCACGGCGAGCCCGGCCATGACGGCGAACCCGGCGCGCTTGACGAACGGCTCGGCGCGCCCGCTCCACGCCAGCGCGGTCTCCCAGGCGGACGGGGTGTGCCGCACGAGGTTCTGGCAGACCTGGTCGCACAGGTCCCACGAGTCGAACGCGGCCGCCCACGCGTCGAGCTGCGCGGCGTCCACCGCGGCCGGGTCCTCGACCATGCTCGCCAGGATCCGTGCCTCGTGGACGCCGGAGCCCCACAGCCCCGCGGCCAGCGCGTGGTCGCGGCCCAGCTCGCGTGCCAGCGTCCGGAGCTCGGCGACCGTGACGCCCAAGGGCTGCGCGCCGCCGATGCCGTACCGCGCCATGCCCGCCAGCCGCGACGGGTCGGCCAGCTCCCGCAGCCGGCCGAGCACCTCCGCGGGGTCGGCCACTACCGGGTCAGGACGACGGGCAGCTCGGCCAGGCCGCGGATGACGAACTCCGGACGGCGCCGCGCCGGGCGGGCGAGCTGCAGGTCGGTGGTGCGGCCCAGCAGCGCGCCGAAGGAGGCCTGCAGCTCCACGCGGGCCAGCGGCGCCCCGATGCAGAAGTGCACGCCCGCGCCGAAGGAGACGTGCGGGTTGTCGGTGCGGCCGACGTCGAGGGTGTCGGGGTCGGCGAAGACCGCGGGGTCGCGGTTGGCGGCGCCGAGCAGCGCGGCGATCTTCTGCCCTTCCCGCACGGTCACGCCGCCGACCTCGACGTCGGCGGTCGCGGTGCGCTCGAACAGCTGCAGCGGCGAGTCGAAGCGCATGAGCTCCTCGATCGCCGTCGGCAGGAGCGCCGGGTCGGCCCGCAGCCGCGCCAGCTGGCCGGGGTGCTCGAGCAGCGCGAGCAGGCCGTTGCCGCTGACGTTGACCGTGGCCTCGTGCCCGGCGTTGAGCAGCAGGATGCAGGTGGTGACCAGCTCGTCCTCGGTGAGCCGGTCGCCGTCCGCGTCGCGCACGGTGACCAGGTGGGAGAGCAGGTCCTCGCCGGGCGCGCGGCGACGCTCCGCGGCCAGCCCCCGCAGGTAGGCGACGAACTCCGCGGCGGCGCGCTCGGCGGCGTCCTCGACCGCCGTCGTCCGGCCGTACTCGTACATCTTCACGATCGCGTTGGACCACGGCCGCAGCAGCGGCCGGTCGGCGGCCGGGACGCCGAGCAGCTCGGCGATGACCGCCACCGGCAGCTCCTCGGCCATCCCCGAGAGGACGTCGACCGGCTCTCCGCCGCCCGAGCGCTCGACCAGCCCGTCGACCAGCTCGCCGGCCAGCTGCTCGACCCACGGGCGCAGCCGCTCGACGTGCCCGCGGGCGAAGGCCGCGCTGACCAGCCGGCGCAGCCGGGTGTGGTCCGGCGGCTCCATCTCGAGGATGGCGTTGCGGTGGATGAGGTTGAACTGCCCGAACCGCTCGACGGGCTCCCGGTCCCGCCAGATGCGCCCCAGCCGGCGGTCGCGCAGCACGGCGTTGCTCTCGGCGTGGGTGAACGCCAGCCACAGCCGGAGCCCCTCGTGCCACTGGACCGGGGCGACGGCGCGGGCGGCGGCGAAGGCGGGGTAGGGGTCGGCGACCACGGCCGCGTCGGTGAGGTCGAGCGGTGCCGCCACGGAGGTCACGGCCCCGAGCCTATGGCCCGCGGGACCCCGCTCCGGCCCCACATACCCTGGGCCGCATGGCCCGTTCCACGACCCGCCGCCGTCCCGCCCCCGCCGCCGTCGAGGGTGAGATCAACCCGAAGGCCCCGTGCCCGTGCGGCTCGGGCCGCCGGTACAAGCACTGCCACGGCTCGGGCTACGCGCCCCCGGTGACCCGTCCCTTCGAGGGCCTGCCCGGCGAGCCGGACTGGGTCGCGCTGCGCGAGCTGGTGCCCGCCGCCACCGCGCCGCTGAAGACCGCCGACGGCCGCGACGTCACCCTCGCCAGCGTGCTGCCCGGCGGCGCCCCGGCGCTGGTCCGCAGCAACGGCGAGATCCTGCTCGGCGTCCAGCTGCAGGCCTCCTCCGACGACGTCAGCAGGGACATCGGCACCGCGCTCGCCGCCGCGCTGGACTCGCCGGCCGGGGCGCCGGTCGACCCGGGTCCGATCGGCGCCGCCGGCTCGTCCGGGCCGCGGCTGCAGGAGCTGCTGGACCTCACCGCGCCGCTCGAGGTCACCGTGCACCCCGACTTCGGCTTCTGGCTGGAGGGCACCGACCCCAACCCCGCCGCGCAGGCCGGTCTGGAGCGGGCCAACGAGGCGGTGCTGCCGACCGAGCGGCTGGAGGGCCTGGGTGCCGCCTACTGGGTGCGGCCGGGCAACGAGCGGGCGCACCTGCGCTGGGTGCGGCCGGAGGCCGAGGAGCCGCTGCTCGACGCGCTGGCCCGGCTCTCGGCGTCCGAGCAGCTGCTGCTGGGCGAGGGCACCCGGTACGCCGGCGCCTTCCGCGCGCACGGGCTCGTCGTCCCGGTCTGGGACCTGCCGGCCGACACCCCCGCGCAGGAGTGGGCCGGCCCCGCGGCCGGGTTCGCCACCCGCCTCGAGCAGGCGCTGGCCGAGACCGGCCCGCTGACCAGCGACGAGCGCCGCGCCCGCGCCGGCCTGCTCTCCCGCCAGATCACCCTGCGCTAGGCACCCGTACCCGGCGCGCTCGTGCTCCGCCCCCAGCTGGGGCAGAGCACGAGCTCACGGGAGGACCTGGAGCGGGTCGCGCCGGACCGGGCAGGACATGCACCGCGGGCCGCCGCGGCCGCTGCCGAGCTCCGAGCCCGCGATCCGCACCACCTCGATGCCGGCCGCCTCGAGCGCCGCGTTGGTGACGGTGTTGCGCTCGTACGCCACCGCCAGCCGCGGGGCGAGGGCGAGGGTGTTGTTGCCGTCGTCCCACTGCTCGCGCTCGGCGGTGACCGGGTCCAGGCCGGTGTCGATCACCCGCAGCCGGTCGATGCCCATCGCCTCGGCCGCGGCGACGACGAACGGGGCGGGGCCGCGGACGACGAGGTCGGTGGTGTCGCCGTCGTCGGGCGGGGTGTCGGCGGTGACCGTCCAGGCGACGAGGGTGTCCGCGACCGCGGGGTACATGACCATCGCGTCGACGTCGACCATCGTGGCGATCGTGTCCAGGTGCATGGTCGCCCGCTCCTGGGCGATCGGGACGACGAGCACCGTGTGCGCCAGCCCGCGCGCGAACACCCGGCGGGCCAGCCGCTCGGCGCCGCCCGGCGTGGTCCGCTCGCCCACGCCGACGGCCACCACGCCGGGGGCCAGCAGCAGGACGTCGCCGCCCTCGAGGTGCTCGAGCGAGGAGTCGTAGAGCTGCTCGGCGCCGGCGAAGCGCGGGTGGTACGTGGCGATGGCCCGGAGGATCGTGCTCTCCCGGTGCCGGGCGGGCATCGCCAGCGACGTGATGGCCACCTGGTCGCCGACCCACACCGACGAGTCCCGGGTGAACAGCAGGTTGGGCAGCGGCGGGACGACGAAGTCGTGCCGGTCCATGAGCTCGTAGGCCAGGCCCCGCCCGCCGCGCAGCTCGTGGTGCGCCAGCCCCGCCATGAGCGCGCCGGCCAGGTCCTCGGCCGCCAGGCCCGACAGGTGGTCGACGGCGGTGCGCTGGAGGGTGGCGCCCAGGCGCGGGTCGTCGACGGCGGCGGCCACCAGCTCCTCGCGCGCCGTCGGGTCGTCCAGCACCCCGGTCAGCAGCCGGTCCAGGTACAGCACCTCGACGCCGCGGTCGGTGAGGGCGGCGGCGAACGCGTCGTGCTCCTCCTGCGCGCGGGCCACCCACGGGACGCCGTCGAAGAGCAGCTGGTCGTTGTTGCGCGGCGTGAGCCGGCGCAGCTCGGCGCCCGGCCGGTGCAGGACCACCGTCCGCAGGGGGCCGACCTCGCTGGTCACGCCGAGGGGAGGACGGGGGGCCGCGGTGGTCACGGGGGGAGAGGCTGGCACAGTGGCCGGGCCGGCGCACGGCACCCCCACAGGAGGAGGCACCGCGTGGACCTGTTCGACCTCACCGGGAAGGTCGCCGTCGTCACCGGCGGCACCCGCGGCATCGGCCTGATGATGGCGCGCGGCCTGCTGCAGGCCGGGGCGTCGGTGTACGTCAGCTCGCGCAAGCCCGAGGCCGGCGAGCAGGCGGTGGCGGAGCTGTCGGAGTTCGGCCGCGTCGAGTCGATCCCCGCCGACATCAGCACCGAGGCCGAGTGCGTCCGGCTGGCCGAGGAGGTCGGCCGCCGCGAGGAGCGGGTGCACGTGCTGGTCAACAACGCCGGCGCCACCTGGGGCGAGCCGTTCGAGACCTTCCCCGCCTCGGCGTGGGACAAGGTCCTCGACCTCAACGTCAAGGCGCCGTTCTTCCTGACCCGGGCGATGCTGCCGCTGCTCGAGGCCGCGGCCACCGACGACGACCCCGCCCGCGTGGTCAACGTCGGCAGCATCGACGGGCTGCAGGTGCCGGTCCTTCCGACCTACTCGTACTCCTCCAGCAAGGCCGCGGTGCACCAGCTCACCCGGCACCTGGCCAAGGAGCTCGGGCCGAGGCGGATCACGGTCAACGCCGTCGCGCCGGGGCCGTTCGAGTCGAAGATGATGGCCGCCACCCTGGCCGCCCGCGGCGACGAGATCGCCGCCAGCTCGCCCCTGGGGCGCATCGGCCGCCCCGACGACATGGCCGGCGTCGTCGTCTACCTGTCCAGCCGGGCCGGGGCGTACGTGACCGGCGCCGTCATCCCCGTCGACGGCGGCCGGGCGACGACGCGCTGAGTCAGGCCGAGCGCGGCGCCGGCCGGTCGGACCGCCGGCGCCGCGGCGGCCGGTGCGCCTGCTCGGCGGGCACCCGCTCGAGGTGGGACTCGGCCAGCGCCACCTGGTGCGGGGAGCCGACCTTCCGGCCCTGCTCGCGGGCGCCGGTCCACCAGTCGCGGGCGGCCACGGTGTCGCCGGTGCGCTCGGCGATCCGGCCCAGCAACTCGTCGTAGGCGCCCAGGCTGAACGCCGGCGTGCCCAGCACCGCCTGCCGCCCGCGGAACGGCAGCAGCTGCACGGTGGCCATGGTCAGCTCCGGCTCGTCGCCCAGGTGCAGCGCCGCCTCGGCCTGCAGCAGCACCGCGACGTCGCTGGCCCAGTCGCGGATCTGGGTGCGGCCCCAGCGGGCGCGCAGCCGCCGGGCCACCGCGAGGTCGCCGGACTCGGCGGCGGCCACCACCGCCATGAGCTGCAGCAGCGGGTTGCCCTCGTCGCCGGTCTCCACCAGCAGGTCGATCGCCTCGGACAGCCGGTGGTCGCCGCGGCGCAGCGCGAACAGGTGCGCGGCGTAGGCGTGCCGCGAGTGCGGCGTCACCCGGCGGTACAGCTCGTGCGCCTCGGTGGTCAGCTCCTCGGCGCGGGCGGCGTCCCCGGCCAGCCAGGCCGCACCGGCCGCCTGCCACAGCACGTGCGGGCGCACCTCCGGGCCCGACAGCGAGAACGCCAGCCGCCGCCCGGCCTCCAGGTCGGCCTCGAAGCCGGCACGGTCGGTGAGGTGCAGCCGGATCGCCGCGCGGTGCAGCCGGGCGTAGAACTCGGTGCGCCGCGGCAGTCCGCGTCCGGCCAGGGCCAGCGCCTCGTCGGTCGCGGCCAGCCGCAGCTCGGCGGCGCCGGGCCGGCCCCACACCGCGAGCGAGTAGTTGTTCAGCGTCCGGCCCAGCAGCTCCGGGTCGCCGACGCCGCGGGCCAGCGCCACCGCCCGCTCGGCGTACCGCACGCCGCGCTGCAGGTCCTCGCTGAAGGCCAGCTCGACGCCGAGGGTGCCCAGCAGCCGCGCGGTCAGCCGGTCCCGCTCGGCCTCGGTCGCGTCCGGGGCGATCTCGTCGCGGTGCTCGAGCAGGTTCTCCAGCAGGGCGACCATCTCGGCGTCGACGACGCCGTGCGGCCGCCAGTTCCACAGCGTGACCTCGCCCCAGACCGCGGCCGACTCCAGCTGGCAGCGCGGGTCGCCGAGCTCGCGGGCCAGCGCGATCGCCTCGCCGACGACCTGGTGGGCCTCGGTGCGCTCGCCGCTGCGCAGCAGGTCGTTGCCCAGCGCGGTGAGCAGGTCGTGCCGGGTGCGGACCGCGCCGGGCTGCGCCGGGTCGACCAACCGCAGCGCGCGGCGGGTGTGCACCGCGGCCTCGCCGTCGGCCAGGCGGGCCCGGGCGTTGGCCGCCGCGGTGGTCGACCAGCGCAGCCCGGGGGCGGGGCCGGCCACCGGCGCGGCCTCGACGAAGTGGTGCGCCAGCCGCTCGACCACGGCGTCGTCGGGGCGGCTGCCGGCCACCTGCCGCTCCAGCGCCTCGCCGAGCCGGGCGTGCAGCCGGGCCCGGCGCAGCGCGGGGAGGTCGTCGGCGAGGACCTCCTGCACCAGCGCGTGGGTGAACCGCCAGCTCCACGGGGTGCCGCCCTCGACGACCAGGCCGGCGGCGACCGCCGCGTCCAGCGCCGCCAGCGCGGCCTCGGCCGGCTCCCCGGCGGCCTCGAGCAGGTCGAGGGTCACCTCGCGGCCGGCGACGGCGGCGAGCTCCAGCACCGGGCGCACGCCGTCGGGCAGCCGGGCCAGGCGGGTCCGCAGCACCTCGCCCACCGACGGCGGCACCGGCACCGCGTGCAGGTCGCGGCCGCCGCGCATCCAGCGGGACAGCTCGACGACGAAGAACGGGTTGCCCGCCGTGCGGTCGTGCACCGTGGCGGCCAGGCCCGGGTCGCCGGCCGAGCCCAGCTGTGCGGCGAGCAGCGAGCCGACGTCCTCGGCGTCCAGGCCCTGCAGGGTGATCGTGGTGGCGGCCGGCTCGCGGGCCAGCCGGGCCAGGCAGTCCGCGACCGCCTCGGGCAGGTCCTCGCCGACGCTGCGCACGGTGACGACGACCAGCAGCGGCACCCGCGGCAGGTGCCGGGCCAGCAGGGTCAGCAGCTGCACCGACGTCGTGTCGGCGCCCTGCAGGTCGTCGAGGACCACCATCACCGGCCGCTGCCGGGCGGCGGCGGTGAGCCGGCCGCGCAACTCCTGGAACAGCCGGAACCGGGCGGCGTCGGCGTCGTCGCCGTCGTCCCCGGCCGGCGCGGGCGGCTCCTGGCCCAGCTGCTCGAGCGCCTGCGTCCACGGCCACAGCGCCGGCGCGCCGGCGTCGTCGGCGCAGCGGCTCTCGGCGACCGCCCACCCCGCGGCCCGGATCGTGTCCGCGACGGCCTCGGCCAGCCGGGTCTTGCCGATGCCGGCCTCGCCGGCCAGCACGACGACGGCGGGCCGCCCCGCGGCGACCTGCTCGGCGGCCGCTCGCAGCCGGGCCAGCTCGGCGCGGCGGCCGACCAGCGTCTCGTCGCCGGGGACGGCCAGGGCGGTGGTCGCCGGCGGCGGGACCACCGACAGCACCGGCCGGGGCACCCGCGAGGTCAGCTTCGGGTCCTGCCGGAGCACCGCCCGCTCGAGGTCGCGCAGCTCGGGGCCGGGGTCGATGCCCAGCTCGTCGCGCAGCAGCTCGGTGCAGCGGCGCAGCGCGTCGAGGGCGTCGGCCTGCCGGTCGGCGGCGTAGAGGGCGGTGACCAGGCGGGCCCACAGCCGCTCGCGCAGCGGGTGCTCGGCGACCAGGCGCTGCAGGTCGGCGACGGCCGCGTCGGCGCGGCCGGTGGCCAGCAGCGCGTCGCAGCGGCGCTCGCGGGCGCGCACGTGCAGCTCGGTGAGGCGCAGCCGGTCGGTGGCCGCGCCGGGCCCGTCGCCCAGCTCGGCCAGCGGCTCGCCCCGCCACAGCTCCAGCGCGCGGTCCAGCGCGGCGACCCCGCCGGCGGGGTCGCCGGCCTCGACGGCGCGGTCGCCCTCCTCGACCAGCCGGGCGAAGCGCAGGCTGTCGAGGTCCTCGGCGCCGACCTGCACCAGGTAGCCCGGTGCGCGGGTGAGCAGGACCTTCGGCGCCTCGCGCGGCCCGCGCTCGGGCTCGAGCACCCGGCGCAGGTGCGAGACGTAGGCCTGCAGGGTCCCGGTGACCGTGGGCGGCGGCTCGTCGCCCCACAGCGTGGTGACGATGCGGTCGATCGGGACGACCCGGCCGGCCTCGGCCAGCAGCAGGGTCAGCAGCGCGCGGGGCTTGGCGCCGCCGACGTCGACCGGGCGGTCGTCGGGACCGGTGACCTCGAGGGGACCGAGGACGCGGAACCGCACGGTCGGGCATCGTGACAGGTCGCGGGCGGTCTGGGGAGGGGTCCGTGCGCCTCAAGTGGGGCGCAAGTGGCGGCCAAGGCGCGGCGGCCACGGTCGTCCCCGGCCATCCCCCTGCCCCCGAGGACCCGACATGAGCCTGACCGAGACCCCCGCCTCCGCCCCGCTCCCGCGCACGCCGCTCGACGACGCCGTCCCCGCCGCCCTCGACCCCGCCGCCGTCGCGGACCTGCGCGGGCGGGTCCACGGGCCGGTCTACGTCGCCGGCGACGACGGCATGGCGGCCGAGGTCGCGGCCTGGAACCTGGCCGTCACCCACACGCCCGCCGTCGCAGTGGGCGCCACCTGCGCCGCCGACGTCGCCGCCGCCGTCTCCTTCGCCGCCGTGCACGGCCTGCCGGTCGCCGTCCAGGCCACCGGCCACGGCCCGGTCCGCAACGCCGACGGCGCGCTGATGATCACCACCCGCCGGATGCAGGGCGTCGCCGTCGACCCGGCCCGCCGCACCGCGCGGGTCGAGGCGGGCGTCAAGTGGCAGAAGGTCGTGGCGGCCGCCGCCGAGCACGGGCTGACCGGGCTGTGCGGCTCGTCGTCCGACGTCGGGGTGGTCGGCTACACCCTCGGCGGGGGGCACGGGTCGCTCGGCCGCAAGCACGGGTTCGCCGCCGACGCCGTCGTGAGCGTGGAGATGGTCACCGCCGACGGCGTGCTGCGCACCGTCTGCGCCGAGACCGAGCCCGAGCTGTTCTGGGCGGTGCGCGGCGGCAAGGGCAACTTCGGCGTCGTCACCGCGCTGGAGTTCGAGCTGTTCCCCGTGCCCGCGCTGGTCGCCGGCGGCCTGTTCTTCGCCGGCCGGGACGCCGCCGCGGTGCTGCACGCCTACCGCGCCTGGGCGCCGACGCTGCCCGAGGAGGTCGGCACCTCCGTCGCCGTGCTGCGGCTGCCGCCGCTGGAGGAGCTGCCGCCGCCGCTGCGCGGGCAGACCGTCGTCCACCTGCGCTACGTCTACGCCGGCGAGGACCCCGCGCTCGGGACCGCGCTGCTCGCGCCGATGGAGGCCGCGGGCGAGGTGCTGCTCGGCGGCGTCGGGCCGATGCCGCCGACGGCGCTGGACGCGGTGCACATGGACCCGACCGACCCGATGCCCGGCTGGGAGAAGGGGATGCTGCTCGCCGAGCTCACCGAGGAGACCGTGGACGCGTTCCTCGCCGTCGCCGGCCCCGACGTGCAGGTGCCGCTGGTGATGGCCGAGATCCGCCAGCTGGGCGGTGCGCTGGCCCGCCCGGCGCGGGTCCCCGACGCCGTCCCGGGGCGCGGCGCCGCCTGGTCGGTGTTCGTGATCGGCCCGATGGTCCCGGAGCTGGCCGAGGTGGTGCCCGCGGTCGGCCGCGGCGTGCTGGCCGCGCTGGCGCCGTGGGCCGCACCCGGCGGGATGGTCAACTTCCTCGGCGACGTCAGCGGCCCCGAGGAGGTCCTCGCCGCGTGGGACCCGGCCTCGGCGGAGCGGCTGCTGGCCGTCAAGCAGGCGGTCGACCCCGACGACGTCTTCTCCACCGGGTACGCGCTGCGGGCCCGCCGTGGCTGAGTCCGTGACCGCCGTCCGCCCACCCCGTCCGCCCGCGTGGCTGCGTCGGCGCATGGGCATCCCCCCGGCCGTGCCCCCGCCGGGCTGGACCCCGCCGCCGCGCTAGCCGGGCAGGCCGCGTCAGTCGGGCAGGAGGACGCCGGGGTTGCAGATGCCCTGCGGGTCCAGCCGGGCCTTGACCGCGCGCAGCACCTCGACGCCGAGCGGGCCGACCTCGCGCTCCAGCCAGGGGCGGTGGTCGGCGCCGACGGCGTGGTGGTGGGTGAGCGTGCCGCCCGCGGCCAGCAGCGCCTCGGTGGCCGCCCGCTTGGCGGTGAGCCACTGCTGCAGCGGCAGGTCGTCGTCGCGGTCGGCGAGCACGGTGACGTACAGCGAGGCGCCCGTGGCGTAGCCGTGGGACACGTGCGTCATCAGCAGCGGCTGCTTGCCGGGACGGCCCAGGGAGCGCTGCAGCGCGGTGCGGACGGCGTCGTAGACGGCCGGCAGCGCGGTCCAGGTGGCCGCCGTCTCCAGCGTCTCGACCAGCAGGCCGGCGTCCATGAGCCGGTCGCGCAGGTAGGGGGCGGCGAACCGGTGCCTCCGCCACGACTCGCCCACCCGGCGGCCGACCCGCCCCGCGCCGTGCTCGCGCAGCACCGGGAGCACCGCCCGGCGGCGGGCCCGCACCACCTGCGGCAGGCCCTCCCAGCCGACGACGAGGAGGCAGCCGTCGCCGCGGCGACGGGCCCGCAGGGTGCCGCGCAGCAGCCGGGCGCCGGCGCCGCCGGCGTTGAGCAGGTTCGCGCGGGTCTCGTCGGGGTCGGAGAGCCGGACGACGTCGGGCAGCAGGTCGTGCCGCGCCAGCCGCTGCAGCCCGGCGAGCCCGTCGGCCCAGGTGCGGAACGACCAGCCCTCGTACACGCGGGACCGCGGCGCCGGGCGCACCCGCAGCCGCAGCTCGGTGATGATCCCGAGCGCGCCCTCGGAGCCCAGCGCCAGCCCGAGCAGGTCGGGGCCGGCCGCCGACGCCGGCGGGTGGCCGAGTTCCAGCACCCCCGACGGCGTGGCCAGGGTCAGGCCCGCGACGAGGTCGTCGAAGCGGCCCACGCCGGTCGAGGACTGCCCGGCCGAGCGGGTCGCCGCGTAGCCGCCGAGCGTGGCGTACTCCCAGCTCTGCGGCAGGTGGCCGAGGCTCAGCCCCCGCTCGCCGAGCGCCTCCTCCAGCGCCGGGCCGCGCATGCCGGGGCCGACGGTGACCAGCGACGAGGCGACGTCGACGTCGGTGAGCGCCGCCATCCGGGACAGGTCGACCGACAGCGAGGGCCGGTCGTCCGGGTCCAGGCCCGACAGCCCGCCGACCACGCTGGTGCCCCCGCCGAACGGGACGACGACGACCCCGTGGTCGGCGCACAGCTCCAGCAGCGCCGCGGTCTCGTGGGTGCTGCCGGGCAGGACGACGGCGTCGGGCGCGTCGGAGGCGTCGCCCTCCCGCCGGCGCAGCAGGTCCAGGTAGCTCTTGCCGCCGGCCCGGCGCAGTCGTGCCTCCCGGTCGGTGCGCACGTGCCCGGCGCCGAGGAGGGCGACCAGCGCGTCGTGCACGTCGGCCGGCAGCCGCGAGGGCGCCAGCCGGATGTCGGCGACGGCGACCGGCGGGGTCGGCCGCGGCTCCCAGCCCAGCTCCCGCGCCAGGTGGCGGCGGGCGGCCTTGGGCAGCGCGCTGGCGAGGTCGGGGTCACGGGTGAGCTCGAGGGAGCCCTCCGCCGCGTCCCCCGGCTCGGCCACCGCGGCCACGCGGGAGCTGCCGGGCCCCCATCCCTGGACGGTCAGTTCCGGCTGCTCGGGCACGGCTACAGTCTGCCGGTGCTCCGACCGGGACCCCGCACGTGACCGGCGGGCCCGACCTCACACCCGAGCGTCGTGCGGCCGACCTCGAGGCCCTGGCCGGCGGTGTCGACGTCGTCGTGGTGGGCGGGGGCGTGACCGGCGCCGGGGTGGCCCTCGACGCCGCCGCCCGCGGGCTGTCCGTGGCGCTGCTGGAGCGCACCGACCTCGCCGCCGGCACCAGCCGGTGGTCGAGCAAGCTCGTGCACGGCGGCCTGCGCTACCTGGCGCACGGCGAGGTCGGCCTGGCCCGGGAGAGCGCCCGCGAGCGCGCCGTCCTCATGCGCACCACCGCGCCGCACCTGGTCCGGGCGCTGCCGTTCCTGGTGCCCGACGCGGCCGGCCGCGACGTGAGCGCCGTCGGTGCACTGGGCGGCCGGCTCGGGGACGCGGTGCGCCGGTCGGTGCACGGCGGGCGCGGCTCGCTGCCCGGCACCCGCCGCGTCGGCGCCGCGGAGGTGGCGCGACTGGCGCCCGCGGTGCGTCCCGGCCGCGGCGGCGCGGTGTTCTGGGACGGCCAGCTCGCCGACGACGCCCGGCTCGTCGTCGCCCTGGCCCGCACCGCCGCCGCGCACGGCGCCCGGGTGCTCACCGGTGCGCGGGTGACCGGCGTCGACGGGGCCGAGGTGGCGGTGGAGGCCGACGGCGCGGTGCTGACCGTGCGGGCGGGCGCGGTGGTCAACGCGACCGGCGTGTGGGCGCAGGCGCTCGCGCCCGCGATCCGGCTGGCGCCCTCGCGCGGCTCGCACCTCGTCGTCCGCGCCGACCGGCTCGGCGACCCGGTCGCGGCGCTCACCGTGCCGCTGCCCGGCTCGCGCTCGCGGTACGTGTTCGCGCTGCCGCAGCCGGGCGGGCTGGTGTACCTGGGGCTCACCGACGAGCCGGTGCCCGGGCCGGTCCCGGACGACGACCCGGTGCCGGCCGACGCCGAGGTGCGGCAGCTGCTCGACACGGTGAACCGGGTGCTGGCCGTGCCGCTGACCGGCGCGGACGTCGTCGGCTCCTACGCCGGGCTGCGGCCGCTGGTGCTGCCGGGGTCGGCCGGCGCGGGGCCGGGCGACGCGACCGCGGACCTGTCCCGGCGGCACCTGCTGCGGTGGGACGGACCGGTCCTGTCGGTCGTCGGCGGGAAGCTGACCACCTACCGGGCGATGGCCGCCGAGGCCGTGGACGCCGTCGTCGCGCGGCTGGGCCGGGGCGCGCGCCGCTCGCCGACCGCCCGGCTGCCGCTGGTCGGGGCGGCGTCCCCGGCCGAGCTGGCGCGGGTGCCCGCCCCGGCGCGGCTGGTCGCCCGGTACGGCACCGAGGCGCCGCGGGTGGTCGCACTGGGGGCCGGGCCGGTGGTCGAGGGCCGGGCGGAGACGGTGGGGGAGCTGCGGTTCGGCGCGCTGGCCGAGGGCGCGCGCACGGTGTCCGACCTGCTCGACCGGCGGGTGCGGCTGGGGTTGGTCCCGGCCGACCGGGAGCGCGCGGTCGCGGCTGCGGAGGCCGTCCTCGAGGAGGTGTGACGGCCCGGGATCGCGCGGGCAGCCGCCGGGCGGTAGGACGGAGGGCGGGACGCCGGCCGGGTCCCGCCCTCCGAGACGGCGAGGACCCCTGTGAGCGCCCCGACCCTCGACGTCGACCCCTGGACGGTCCGCGAGCCGCACGTGGACACCCGGGCGCTCGACGTCGCCGAGTCCCTGTTCAGCCTGTCCAACGGCTACATCGGCGTACGGGGGACGCTCGACGAGGTCGAGCCCTTCGGCATGCGCGGCACCTACCTGTCCGGGGTGTACGAGACCCACCCGCTGTCCTATCCCGAGGGTGGCTACGGCCAGCCCGGGGAGGGGCAGGCGCTGCTCACCGTCGCCGACGGCACCCCGATCCGCCTCCTGGTCGACGGGATCCCGCTCGACGTGCGCGAGGTCCGGCCGGAGGTCCACGAGCGCACGCTGGACCTGCGTGCCGGGACGCTCGACCGGCGCGTGCGCTGGAGGACGCCGACGGGGACGACGGTGGAGGTGTGCTCCCGGCGGCTGGTCTCGCTGGCGGAGCGGGCGGTCTGCGCCGTCCGGTACGAGGTGCGCGCGCTGGACGGTCAGGCGCACGTCGTCGTGCGGTCCGAGCTGGCGAGTGGGTCGGTGACGCCCACGGGCGTGGACAACGACGACCCCCGCGTCAAGGACTGCCTCGACAACGCCTTCGAGCCGCGGGAGCACGGCTCGACGGGCAGCGGTGGCACCCTCGCGTCCCGGACGCGGCGGTCGGACATCACGGTCGCCGCCGCCGTCGAGCACGTGGTCGACGACGGGGCGCGGATCAGCACGGACGCCGACGAGCACCGGGTGGTCACCACCGTCGCCGCCCACCTGACCCCCGGCGCCACCCTCGGGATCACCAAGGTCGTCGCCCACACCTGGTCGCTCGACGCCTGGGCCGGCTCCCTCGTCGGCGAGGCGGCGGCGGCGGTGTCGTCCGCGCTCGACCTGGGGTGGGAGGGGCTGCTCGCCGCCCAGCGCGGCGTGCTCGACGAGTTCTGGGCGACCGCCGACGTCGAGGTCGACGGCGACCCCGAGCTGCAGCAGGCCCTGCGCTACAGCGTCTTCCAGCTGTTCTGCTCCGCCGCCTGCATCTCCGGCGCCCCCGTCGGGGCCAAGGGACTGACCGGCATGGGGTACAGCGGTCACACCTTCTGGGACGTCGAGGGGTTCGTGCTGCCCGCCCTGACCCTGCTGCGCCCGGACACGGCCGCGCGCCTGCTGCGGTGGCGGGCGGACACGATCGACGCCGCCCGCGAGCGGGCCCGGACGCTGGGTCGGGCGGGCGCGGCGTTCGCGTGGCGCACCATCAGCGGGCCCGAGGTGTCGGCGTACTGGCCGGCGAGCACGGCGGCGATGCACGTCAACGCCGACGTCGCCCGCGCCTTCTGGCTCTACGAGAACGCCACGGGCGCCGACCTCGACGACGTCGGCGGTCTGCCGGTGCTGGTCGAGACGGCGCGGCTGTGGACGTCGCTGGGGCACGAGGACGCGGCCGGTGCGTGGCACCTGTTCGGCATGACCGGTCCGGACGAGTACACCGGCGTCGTCGACGACAACGTCTTCACCAACCTCATGGCGCAGGCCAACCTGCGGCGCGCGGCCGACGCCTGCCGCAGGTACGAGGCGCGGGCCGCGGAGCTCGGCGTGGACCACACCGAGACCGCCGCCTGGCGGGCCGCGGCCGACGCCGTCCACGTGCCGTGGGACGAGGGCCTGGGCGTGCACCCCATGAACGCCCACTTCACGTCGTACGAGGAGTGGCCCTTCGAGGAGCAGTGCGACGCCTACCCGGTGCAGGAGCACAACCACTACGCCACGTTCTACCGGCGGCAGGTGCTCAAGCAGGCCGACCTCGTCTTGGCGCTGTGGTGGTGCCGCGACGCGTTCACCGACGAGCAGGTGGCACGCGACCTCGAGTACTACGAGGCGCGCACCGTGCGGGACTCCTCGCTGTCGGCCGCCGTGCAGGCGGTGGTGTGCGCACAGGCGCAGCACCCCGACCTCGCCCTGCGCTACCTGCGCGAGTGCGCGCTCGTGGACCTGCGCGACGTCCAGCAGGGGACGGCCCAGGGCCTGCACCTGGCCTCGGTGGCCGGGGCCTGGCTGGCGCTCGCCGCGGGCCTGGGGGGTCTGCGCGAGGACCACGGGGACCTCGAGATCGCGCCGCTGCTGCCCTCGTCGCTGTCCCGCACGGCGTGGCACGTCACCTGGCGCGGCAGCGTGCTCCGCGTCGAGACGACGCAGGAGGGCACCACGCTCACGGTGGTGCGCGGCGAGGGGCCGGTGACCGTCGTCGTCGACGGCACCGCGCAGTCGGTCACGACCACCCCGGTGCGCGTGCCGCTGCGCGCGCCCACCCCGCTGCTCGGCGAGCCGCGGCAGCCGGCCGGGCGCGAGCCGCGCAGCTGACGCCCCGTGCGGGCGCATCCCAATCAGTGAGATCGCCGTTCCGCTGTACGGGACGGGCGGAGCAGGATGCAGGCGTGGACACCTACACGCACGGGCACGCCGAACCGGTCCTGCAGTCGCACCGCTGGCGCACCGCGGAGAACTCCGCCGCGTACCTGCTGCCGCACCTGCGCCCCGGGCTCGACCTGCTCGACGTCGGGTGCGGGCCGGGCACCATCACCGTCGACCTCGCCCGCCGGGTCGCGCCCGGCCACGTGCTCGGCCTCGACGTCTCGGCCGACCCGCTCGACGAGGCCCGGGACCTCGCCGGGCGGGAGGGCGTCGCGGTGACCTTCGCCGTCGGCGACGTCTACGCCCTCGACCTGGCCGACGACTCGGTCGACGTCGTCCACGCCCACCAGGTGCTGCAGCACCTCACCGACCCGGTGGCGGCGCTGCGCGAGATGGCGCGGGTCTGCCGCCCCGGCGGGCTGCTCGCCGTCCGGGACGTGGACTACGCCGCCACCTGCTGGTTCCCCGCCGACGCCGGCCTGGACCGGTGGCTGGAGCTGTACCACGCGGTCGCCCGGGCCAACGGCGCCGAGCCCGACGCCGGCCGGCGGCTGCTGTCCTGGGCGCACGCGGCGGGGCTGCGTGACACCACCGCGACGACGGGTTCCTGGTGCTACGCCTCGCCGGCCGAGCGGGAGTGGTGGGGCCGCTCGTGGGCCGGCCGGGCGACGGCGTCGGCGTTCGCGGAGCAGGCGCTGGCGTACGGCCTGGCCACGCGGGACGAGCTCGAGGAGCTCGCCGCCGCGTGGCAGCGCTGGGCCGCCGCGGACGACGGCTGGCTCGCCATGCTGCACGGCGAGCTGCTCGTCCGGGTGTAGCCCCGCCCGTCCCGGGGGGGGGGGGGGGGGGGGGGGGGGGGGGGCGGGGGGGGGGGGGGGGGGGGGGGGGGGGGGGGTGTTGGGGGGGGGGGGGGTGGTCGCGGCGGGGGGGGGGGG
>NZ_JBJGZK010000045.1:0-22727 GCF_054050475.1 Geodermatophilus sp. SYSU D00525 | reverse complement strand
CCGAACCCGGAAGCTAAGCCTCTCAGCGCCGATGGTACTGCCCCGGAGACGGGGTGGGAGAGTAGGACGCCGCCGGACAACCATTCACGAACGGGGGTCGGAGCCTTTGGCTCCGGCCCCCGTTTCGCATGTCCGGCACACCACTCCGGCGCTCGAACGAGTGCCGTCCTTGCAACCGAGGTACTGACGACGACATGACTGCTCCCCGACGAGGCTCCGCCGGCCGTGGCCGGCCCGACGGCCAGGACCCGCGCGGCGGTGGACGCCCGCGGCGGGACGACCGGGGGGGTGGCTCCTCCGGCGGGGGAGCGACCGGCCAGCGCGGGTCCGGCTCCGGCCGGCAGGGCGCCCAGGGGCGCCGTGGTGGCCCCGCCTCGGGCGAGCGGAGCGGTCGACCGCTGGCCGGGGGTCGCAAGGCCGGAGAGCAGCAGGAACGCCGTCCTGGTGGCGACCGCGGTGACGCGGGGTGGCAGGACCGCCGTCCGGTGGCCGGTGGACGCTCGGAGGGCTCCTGGCGGGACCGTCGTCCCGGGAGTGGCCGTTCTGAGCGCTCCTGGCAAGAACGCCGTCCCGGCGCTGATCACACCGAGCGGACCGGCCAGGACCGCCGTCCCGGTGGCGAGCGCTCGGAGCGCTCGTGGCAGGACCGCCGTCCCGGCGGTGACCGCCCGCAGCGGTCCTGGCAGGACCGGCGTCCCGGGGCGGACCGCACCGAGGGCTCCTGGCGCGATCGCCGGACGGGGAGCGGCGACCGGCCGGAGGGGACGAGGCGGGATCGCCGTCCCACCGGTGACCGGCCGGGCGGCGACCGGAGCAGGGACGGCCGCGGAGCCGGCCCCCAGGGTGGCCGGTCCTGGGAGGACCGCCGGTCCGCCCGCCCGACGGACCGGGGCGAGCGGCCCGCCGGTCGGGACAGGGACCAGTCCGCGGGCCGCGCGAGCCGCCCGGCGGGCGCGGGACGCCCCGACCGGTCCGCTGGGGGCAACTGGCGCGAGCGTCGGCCGAGTGAGGACCGCCGCGGGCGCGCGGGCGGGCCGGCCCGGGTCGACCGCACGCCCCCGGCGCCCGCCGGCCCACCGCTGCCCGACTGGGCCGACGCGCGGGACCTCGACCCCGCCGTCCGGGCCGGCCTCCGGGGGCTGGACTTCCGCAACGCCGAGACGGTCGCGCGGCACCTGGTGGTCGCCGGTGCGCTCGTCGACGAGGACCCCGAGCAGGCGCTCGCCCACGCCCGGGCGGCGCGTGACCGGGCGTCCCGGATCGCCCTGGTGCGGGAGGCCGTCGGGGTCGCCGCCTACCACGCGGGGGACTACGCCGAGGCCTCGCGCGAGCTGCGCGCCTACCGGCGGATGAGTGGCGACCAGGGGTACCGGGCCGTGCTGGCCGACTGCGAGCGGGCGCAGGGACGTCCCGAGGTGGCGCTGCGGCTGGTCCGCGAGGCGCTGGCCGAGCGGCCCGACCGCGACGAGACCGTGGAGCTGCAGCTCGTCGAGGCAGGCGCCCGCCAGGACCTGGGCGAGGTGCCCGCAGCCCGGCTGGTGCTCGAGGGCGCCCTCGGCGGACGGCCCCGGCCCGAGCAGGTGGACTGGGACGACGAGCCCACCCGTCGACTGGCCATCGCCTACGCCGACCTGCTCACCGCCACCGACGACCCTGCGGCCGACGCCTGGCGGGAGGCCGTGGCCGCTGCCTCGCCCGAGGAGGACGTCGCCTTCGGCGAGGAGGAGCTGCCGGACGTCCCCGACATCGAGCCGGCCGGGGACGACGACGCCGTGGCGGCGGACGAGGTGGAGGTCGACGCGGGCGACGACGAGCTGGACTTCGACGCCGACGTCGAGCGCGAGGTGGCCGAGCTGCTCGGTGAGGTCGAGCCGCCCGCCGAGGGCGAGTCCGGGCACTGACCACCGACGATCCGGTCGCCGTCGTCCACACCGCCGCTGGGGGTCCACAGGCGTCGCCGCGCGCCTCCCGGGGGTCCACGGCCGGGTGAGGCTGCCGCCATGAGCGTGGCAGTCATCGACCGGAACGACGTCGTGCTCCGCGGGCGGCTCTCGGCCCCCGCGGAGCTCAAGGCCCTGCCGAGCGGGGACACGCTGGTGACCTTCCGCCTGGTAGTGCGCCGGCCCGAGCCCCGGGCGCGCGGGCAGTCGGTGGACGTGCTGACCTGCATCACCTACCACCGCGCGCTGCAGCGGCGGGTGGCGGCCTGGGAGGCCGGGGACGTCGTCGAGGTCGAGGGGGCGTTGCAGCGGCGGTTCTGGCGGACGCCGGGCGGCACGGCCTCGGCGTGCGAGGTCAACTGCCGGCGCGGTCGCAAGGTGCCACGCAGCGGCGCCGGGGGGACGGTGCGGACGGCGTGACCGGCGGAGGTCCGGGCGCCCGCCGGCGGTCAGTCCCCGTGAGGGCGCAGGACCAGCCCGGTCCGCGGCTTGGGCACGAACAGCGTCGACTTGCGCGGCATCCGGGCCCCCGCCCGCGCCACCGCGGCGACGTCCGTGGGGGAGGGCGGCCGCAGCAGCAGCGCCACCCCGTGGCGACGGTCGGCCAGGCCCAGCGTCTCGGGGACGTCGTGGGCGACGAGCACCGACCCCGGGTCGTCGGGCCGGCCCCACAGGTGCCCGATCAACCCGGTCGTGGCCAGCACGACGTCGAGGCCGCGCCAGGACGGCGGCGCCTCGGCCGGCACGGTCGCCCGGACCTCGGCCGACGGGTCGGACAGGCGCAGCAGCCGGCGGCCGTCGCTGAGCAGGAAGAGGCCCTCGGCCGAGGCGTGCGCGTGCCGGACGGCGGCCTCGACGTCGTCCGGGTCGGGACCGGCGAGGAGCTCGGTCACGGTGAACCCGCGGGCGGCGGCCTCCGCGGCCGCGTCGAGGGAGAGGTCGGGCACGACGCGGTGGATCGCCTCGACCCGCAGGCCACCGGCGCCCATCGGCGTGAGGAGCGCGAGCACCCGCGTGTCGCCCTCGGGACGCGTCCGGTGGAGCGCGCGGGCGGCGGCGAAGCGGTGGTGGCCGTCGGCGATCACCGCGCCGGTGCGGGCCAGGGCCCCGGGCACGCGGCGCAGCACCTCCCGGTCAGGAACGCGCCACAGGCGGTGCCGGACGCCGTCGGGATCGGTGACGTCCATCGTGGGCGGCCCGGCCGGCGCTGCCTGCGTCAGCTCGGCGACCTCCGGCTCCGGGTCGTGGGCCAGGACGATCGGCTCGAGGTCGGTGGCGGTGGCCGCGAGCAGCGCGCGGCGGCCCTCGACGGCGGCCGGGAAGGTGTCCTCGTGCGGCAGCACCGCCCGGCCACCCACGGCGCCGACGGCGACCGCGCCCAGCCAGCCGACCGTGGCCGCGCCCTCGACGGGCTGCATCTCGTACAGCCACAGGGCCGGTTCGTCGTCCCGGACGAGCACCCCGGCGTCCTCCCACTCGCGCAGCGTGCGGGCCGCGCGGGCCGCGGTGCCCTCGCCGGTGCTGCCGCCGCAGGGGCCGGTCGCCCCGGCCGTGCCGGGTCCGGACGTGCCGCCCGGCAGGATCAGGCGGACGATGTTGTGCGGATCGGCGGCAGCCAGCCGCTCGCGGCCGTCCGGCGTCACCAGGTCGTAGGCTGGCGAGCTCACGCGGGCCAGGTGCCCGGGGTCGTGGCGCCGGTAGGTCAGGGCCCGGAACGGACGGACGTCCAGTCCCGCCACAGCGTGGGGCAGGGGGCCCGCCGACGACGAGTGCACGACCGGATCGTAGGAGCCGTCGGCCGCGCACTGCCGCGGCAGCCGGGTCAACGGTCCCCGTCGGGCCTCGCACCGGCCGGCGCGCAGGTGAGCGGCAGGAGCGGGAGGACAGCGGTGTCGACAGCAGGCTCACCGGAGGACGACCTCCCGGGCGGGGGTGTGCCCGAGGGCGGGGTCTACGAGTGGTACCGGCGCGGCCTGGACCTGCTCAGCGGCGGCGACCCGGCGGCCGCGGCGACCCTGCTGGCCCGGGCGGCGGAGGCCGAGCCGGGCTCGCGCAGCATCCTCGAGGCACTGGCCCGCGCGCAGTACGACGCCGGGCGCTACCGCGACGCCATCGACAGCTTCGCCGAGCTCGCGGCGGTGAACCCCACCGACGACTACGCCCAGTTCGGGCTGGGCATGGCCGCCAGCCGGGCCGGCGAGCTGGGCCTGGCCGCCGAGCACCTCGCGCTCGCGGTGGCCATGCGGCCGGACCAGGCGCACTACGCCCGCGCCCTGCGCGGCGTGCGGGCCCGGCGGGCGTCCGGAGGGGGAGCGGCGTGAACGACCCGTCCGCGCGGCCGGCCCTCGCGGCCGGCAGCCCGCGGCCGCCGGCCGAGGTGTACGACGTCGCGCTGCTGGACCTCGACGGCGTCGTCTACGTCGGGCCGGATGCGGTGCCCGGCGTGCCGCGGGCCCTCGCCACCGCTCGCGAGCGGGGCATGCGGCTGGGCTTCGTCACCAACAACGCCGCCCGCCCGCCGGAGGAGGTCGCCCGGCACCTGACCGACCTCGGCGTGCCGGCCGGCGGCGACGAGGTCATCACCAGCTCCCAGGCGGCGGCCTCGGTCGTGGCCGGGATGCTCGGGCCGGGCGCGCGGGTGCTGCCCGTCGGCGGCCCCGGCGTCGCGGCGGCGCTGCGGGCGGCCGGGCTGACCGTCGTGGGCCGCGCCGAGGACCAGCCCGCCGCGGTGGTGCAGGGCTACGGCCGCGAGGTGGGCTGGGCGCAGCTGGCCGAGGCGGTGGTCGCCGTCCGCAACGGCGCCCGGCACGTGGCCACCAACGCCGACGCGACCATCCCCTCGCCGCGGGGCCCGCTGCCCGGCAACGGGGCGATGGTCCGCGTGGTCCACGACGTCACCGGCCGCGAGCCGCTGGTCACCGGCAAGCCGGACCCCGCGATGCACGCCGAGTGCGTGCGCCGGACCGGAGCCGAGCGCCCGCTGGTCGTCGGCGACCGGCTGGACACCGACGTCGAGGGCAGCCACCGGGCCGGCGCGGCCAGCCTGCTGGTCCTCAGTGGGGTCACCGTCCCCGCCACCCTGCTGGCCGCCGGCCCACTGCACCGGCCCGACCTGCTGGCCGCCGACGCCGGCGGGCTGCTGGTGCCGCACCCGCCGGTCGCCGCCGAGGACGGCGGGTGGCGCTGCGGGCGCTGGCTGGCCACCGCGGACGGGGACGGCCCGCTGGAGCTGCGCACCGGGGACGGAGACGGCGCCGGCGACGACCTGGACGGCCTGCGCGCCCTCTGCCTCGCCGCGTGGACGGGGCTCCCCGAGGGCGCTCCGGTGCGGGTGCGCGCCGCCGACGGTGAGGCGCGCCGGGTGCTCGCCGCATGGGGCCTGGCGGAGCGGTGAGCCGGCACGCCGGCACCCGGAGCCGGGGGAGCCGACGGGGCGTCCGGGGTCCCCTCGGGCGGCCCGCGGCGTCGTCCCCGGCCGGTACCCTCGCGGGCCAGGGGCGCTGCACCGCGTTGCCCCGTGCCCGCCGTCCGGCGACCCCGTTCCCCACTCCTCCCGAGAGGCCAGCGCCATGACCGAGCCGACCCGGCCGCGACCGGTCCCGGGCCCGCCGCGGCCCGGTCCCGCGGGCGTCCCGGCCCGGCCCGTCCCGGCGGGGCCGGTCGTCGACGCGGCGGCCGCCGACCGGGGCACCGACGCGTCCGAGCGGCCGGGGACGCGGTTCGCCGACCTGGCGCAGCGCCCGGTGGGGGAGCACGTCGCCGTCTTCGAGGCCGAGCACGACCGGCTCAAGCGCGAGCTCGGCACGATCGACCAGCTCTGATGCCGCGCCGCAGCCGACTCGACGCCGAGCTGGTCCGCCGGGGCCTGGCCCGCTCCCGCGAGCACGCCGTCGAGCTGATCACCGAGGGGCGGGTCGCCGTCGCCGGGCGCGCTGCCACCAAGCCGGCCACCGGCGTGGAGGCCGGCACGCCCGTCGTCGTCCGCACCGATCCCGACGAGCACCGCTGGGTGTCCCGCGGCGCGCACAAGCTGATCGGCGCCCTGGACGCCTTCGCCGTGCCGGTCGAGGGCCGCCGCGCCCTGGACGCCGGCGCCTCCACCGGCGGCTTCACCGAGGTGCTGCTGACCCGGGGCGCCCGCGAGGTGGTCGCCGTCGACGTCGGCTACGGCGAGCTGGCCTGGTCGCTGCGCACCGACGACCGGGTGCGGGTGCACGAGCGCACCAACGTCCGCACGCTGACCCCGGAGCAGATCGACGGCCCGGCCGCCCTGGTGGTCGCCGACCTGTCGTTCATCTCGCTGCGGCTGGTGCTGCCCGCGCTCACCGCCTGCGCCACCGGGGACGCCGACCTGCTGCCGATGGTCAAGCCGCAGTTCGAGGTCGGCCGCGAGCGGCTGGGCTCGGGCGGCGTGGTGCGGGACCCGGCGGCGCGCGCGTCGGCCGTGCTCGGGGTCGCCGAGGCCGCGGCCGCGCTGGGCTGGGGCACCGCCGGCGTGGTCGCCAGCCCGCTGCCCGGGCCGGCCGGCAACGTCGAGTTCTTCCTGTGGCTGCGCCGCGACGCCGGCGCCCCGGCCGAGGAGGCCGTGCGCCGCGCCGTCGAGGAGGGACCACGGTGACGCGAGGGACCGGCCGGGCGGGGACGCCCGTCCGGGGGGACGCTGGGGGCCGGCGGCGGACGCCGGAGCACAGGGCGCGGGCGGGCAGAGCAGCCCGGATCGAGGAGGACCGATGAGCGAGGCCGGCCAGGGCGGATGGCGCCCGGGAGGCGGGCGGCACGTGCTGCTGGCCGTGCACACCGGGCGGCAGGACATCACCGAGCTGGCCCGCAGCTCCGCCGCGCGGCTGGCGCGCGCCGGCATCACCGTGCGCGTGCTCGACGACGAGGCCGAGGCGCTGGGCATCGAGGGCGCCGAGGTGGTCCCCGCCGACGCCGAGGCCGCCCGCGGCGCCGAGATCGTCATGGTCTTCGGCGGCGACGGCACCTTCCTCCGCGCCGCGGAGCTCGCCCGCTTCAGCCACGCCGCGCTCATGGGCGTGAACCTCGGCCGTGTCGGCTTCCTCGCCGAGACCGAGCCGGAGGCGGTCGAGGAGACGCTGACGGCCATCGAGCAGTGCGAGTACTCGGTGGAGAAGCGGCTGGCCATCGAGGTCGACGTCCTGGACGCGGCGGGCAACGTCGTCGCCGGGACGTGGGGGCTCAACGAGGTGTCGGTGGAGAAGGCGGAGCGCTCGCGCGTGCTCGACGTCGTGGTCTCGATCGACGGGCGGCCGCTGACCAGCTTCGGCTGCGACGGCGTCCTGTTCGCCACCCCCACCGGCTCCACCGCCTACGCGTTCTCCGCCGGCGGCCCGGTGGTCTGGCCCGACGTCGAGGCGATGCTGCTGGTCCCCTCCAACGCGCACGCGCTGTTCTCCCGGCCCCTGGTGACCTCGCCCGACGCCGTGCTGTCGGTCGCGATCCCGCCCGACGGCAACCGCGCCCGGGTCTCCGCCGACGGCCGGCGCGCCCTCGACGTGCCCGACGGCGGCCGCGTCGACGTCCGGCGCGCGGCCCGGCCGGTGCGCATCGCGCGGGTGCACACGACGACGTTCGGGGACCGGCTGGTCGCCAAGTTCGGGCTGCCGGTGCGCGGCTTCCGCGAGGCCCGCCGGCACGACCCCGGCCACGAGTTGCGGCCCTCGCGCAACGTCCTCGCCCGCGACGTCGTGTCCTACCCGGGCAACGGCGACGCGGGCGTCCGGGAGGAGGTGCGCGGTGGCACCGCGGACCCCGACGCGTGAGCGCGCCGGCCGCGCGCGCCCCGCGCCGGCCCCCGACGCCCCCGTCCCGGCCGACGCCGACACCGACGGCGGCCGCCCGGCCGCCCGCCGCGAGGACGCCGCGCCGCGCAGCACGCAGCACCTCGGCCGGCTGACCGAGCTGCGCATCCGCGGCCTGGGCGCGATCGACGACGTCACCCTCGAGCTCGGCCGCGGCCTGACCGTGGTCACCGGCGAGACCGGCGCCGGCAAGACGATGGTGGTCACCGGCCTGACGCTGCTGTTCGGCGGCCGCGCCGACCCCGGCCGGGTGCGCGCCACCGGGCGGGCCGGCGTCGAGGGCCGGCTGGAGCTGCCGCCGGACTCCCCGGTGTGGGAGCGGGCGGCCGACGCCGGCGCCGAGCCCGACGACGACGGCAGCCTGATCCTCGCCCGCACGGTCAGCGCCGAGGGCCGCTCGCGGGCGCACCTGGGCGGGCGCAGCGTGCCGGTCGGCGTGGTCTCCGAGCTCGCCGAGGGCCTGCTGGCTGTGCACGGGCAGAGTGACCAGCTGCGGCTGTCCCGCCCGGCCGAGCAGCGGCACGCCCTCGACCGCTACGCCGGCGCCGCGCACCTGCAGCTGCTGGAGGACTACCGCGCCGCCCATGCCCGCTGGCGGGAGCTCGCCGCCGACCTCGACCGCCGCCGCGGCCAGGCCCGCGAGCTGGCCCAGGCCGCCGAGGTGCTGCGGCACGGGCTGGAGGAGATCGAGGGGCTGGCGCCCGAGCCGGGTGAGGACGAGGCGCTCGACGCCCAGGCCAAGCGGCTGGGCGACGCCGACGCGCTGCGCGCCGCGGTCGACGAGGCGCGGATGGCGCTGGTCGGCGACGTCACCGGCGACCTCGGCGCCGAGGGGCTGCCGCAGGACGCCACCGCGGCGCTGGCCACCGCCGAGCGGGCGCTGGCCGGCACCGACGACCCCGCGCTGGTCCTGCTCGCCCGCGACCTCGCCGACGCCGTCGCGGTCGTGTCCGACGTGAGCGTGCAGCTGGCCGGCTACGTCGCCGACCTGGACGCCGACCCCGCGCGGCTGGCCGAGGTGCTCGACCGGCGCGCGGCGATCACGGCGCTGGTGCGCAAGTACGCCGACCCGGGGGAGGGGCTGGCCGGCGTCCTGCGCTGGGCCGAGGACGCCCGCGCCAAGCTCGACGCGCTCGACGTCTCCGACGAGGCCCTCGAGGCGCTGGAGGCCGCCCGCGACACCGCCCGCGCCGAGGTCGACGACCTGGGCGCCCGGGTCTCCGCCGGCCGCCGCGCCGCCGCCGACGGGTTCGCCGCCGAGGTGGGCCGCGAGCTCGCGGGCCTGGCGATGAAGAGCGCGCGGGTGTCCTTCTCGATCGACAGCCACCCCGACCAGCCCGGGCCCGACGGCGTCGACGAGGTCGCGCTGCTCATGGCCGCCCACCCCGGCGCCCCGCCGCGGCCGGTGCACCGCGGCGCGTCCGGCGGTGAGCTGTCCCGGGTGATGCTCGCCATCGAGGTGGTCTTCGCCGGCGCCGACCCGGTGCCGGTGATGGTGTTCGACGAGGTCGACGCCGGCGTCGGCGGGCAGGCCGCCGGCGAGATCGGGCGGCGGCTGGCCCGGCTGGCCCGGGACCACCAGGTCGTCGTCGTCACCCACCTCGCGCAGGTGGCCGCCTTCGCCGACACCCACCTCGTGGTGGACAAGTCCCCGGACACCGCCGCGGGCGTCACCGCCACCGACATCCGCGCCGTCGACGGCGAGGACCGGGTGCGGGAGCTGGCGCGCATGCTGTCGGGCCTGTCCGACAGCGACACCGGGCAGGCGCACGCCCGCGAGCTGCTCGCCGTCGCCGCCGCGGCGCGGACCGCGTAGGAGACGGCCCGGTCGCACACGACCGGGTGGTGGAACGCAGGAGTGCCGATCACGCCACGGGGGTAGGCCGCCACCGTGCGCGCCGCCGATGCCCCGCTCCCGACACCCCTTGCCGCGGCTCCCGCCGCCCGGACCGCCGGGGGCGCCCGGTGAGCTGCTTCAGCTCCGCCGACGAGTCGGCGCACTACGGCTTCTCGGTCTGCATGCTGCTGCAGCAGTACCGCGAGCAGCTCGGGTGGGAGTCCGCGCCCGTGGTGGAGCTGGGCACCGGGGACGCCTCGGCGATCGCCGACGTGGTGGCGGGCCTGCCCGGCCTGCGCATCCGCAGCTACGACATCAGCGAGGACTCGGTGCGGGAGGCGCGGGCCAACGTCACCGAGCGCGGGGTCGCCGACCGCTACACCGTCGAGCTCGGTGACTTCTTCGACCAGGCCGACGCCGCCGGCGGGGAGCCGGTGACCACCGCGATCGCCAACCCGCCCTACATCCCGGCCCCCGACCGCGACATCCTCATGCCCGAGCTGTGGGGCGGCGTCCGCGGCAACGACCTCACGCTGCAGCTGCTCAAGGCCGGCTACGAGCACGTGATCACCGCGGTCGCCAGCTACGCCGACCCGGTCAGCACCGTCAGCACCGCCGCCGACCTCGGCTACCGGGTGGTCAACTTCCTCGCCATGGGCCTGGACTACGGGCCCTACAGCAGCGAGCCGAAGGTGCGCGAGCAGATCCGCCGGATCGTCGCCGAGGGCCGCGGCTGGTCCGGCGACGACGAGTACATGGTCGCCGTCGCGCTGTTCACCAGGGACCCGGACATCCCCGGCGACCGCGCCGACCAGCTGCTCCGGGCGCTGCAGTTGCCGGCCTGAGCGGGAGCGTTCAGCCCAGCGGCACGCACAGCGCGACCGGGTCGTCGGGGCACGCCCCGGCCGTCACGGTCACCTCGTCCCACGGGCCGGTGGCGTTCGACCCGGCCTCGTTGCGCAGCCCGGAGATCCGCAGCACCAGGTCGCTGGTGGGGACGGCGTCGCGCGCCACGACGTGCACGGTCGCCGAGGCGCCGTTCCCGGCCGCGGCGGACAGCCCGAAGCCGTCGCGGGTGGGCGTGGTGTCCCCGTCCCGGCACCAGCGGGCCGACGGCGACGACCCGACGAACACCGCGGTGCCCGCCCGCGGGGCGCCGCCGTCCGCGGCGGTGAGCTCCACGGTCGCGGCGAGCCCGGCCGCGGCGGACGTGTCGTCGGTGAGCTCGACGTCGACGGCGAGCGTCCGCACGGAGCCGTCGTCGGGCAGCGCGCAGTCCTGCGGGAAGGGCGGTGGCAGCGGCGGCAGCCCGACCGCCACCGCGGACCGGGGTGACCCGCACCGACCCGGTGACGTCCAGCTGCCCGGAGCGGTCGGCCAGCTCGGCCGCGGCCACCTCGACCGGCGCCGGCGGCGGCGGGACGTACGGGCCGGGCTCCGGGCTGCTCGAGACGACCGGCCGCTCCTCGTCCGGCGCCGCGACGGCGACCAGCAGGCTGCAGCCGGAGCCGGCGAGGGCGGCGAGGACCGCCCCGGACAGGACGGCGGCCGGTCGCCACAGCGCGCGCGGCGCGCAGCCTGGCAGGCGCAGGCGGGTTCCGGAACCGGGCAGTCAGCGGCGCTTCGCGTAGCCGGCCAGGCCGAACTGCAGCAGCGACAGCCCCCGGCGGCCGGAGCTGCGCAGCTCCTCGGCCAGCTCGGGACCGGTGACGCCGGCCAGCACCCGGTCGCGGGCCAGCTCGAGCAGCCGCCCGTAGAGCGCGGTGACCGCCGCGGCGGTGAGCTCGGGCTCGACCGCGCCGTCGCCGGCGCCGGTCTCGGCGCGGATCTGCGCCGCGAGCGCCGCGGTCAGGTCGCCGAGGATCTCCCGCTCGCGGGCCTGCAGCGTCCGCGAGCCGCGGACGATGCGCGCCATCGCGGCCACGCCCTCGGCGGCCTCGGGTGCACCGAGCATCGACATCGCCCGGACGACGAAGGTCCCCGCCGCCGCGGCCACCGACTCCCCGGCCGGCCGGGTGGCGACGGCGTCGAGCAGCGCGGCGCGCATCGGCGGGTCGGCCGCGAGGACCAGCCCCTCCTTGACCGGGAAGTGGTTGAAGACCGTCTTCTCCACCACGCCCGCGCGCTGCGCGATCTCCACGACGCTCACCGCGTCGAAGCCGCGCTCGGCGAACAGCTCGGCGGCGGCGTCGACGATCCGGTCGTGCGTCTCCCGCCGGCGGCGCTCCCGCACGCCCGAGCCGCGCCGCTCCCGCCGGCGCGCGGCCCGGCGCTCCCCGGCCGGCGCGTCCCCGGGCCGGCCCGCGGGGGTGACCGGCGGGCCGGGCGCGGGCGCCGGGCTCCCGGGGACCGCACGGATGTGGGGGGGAGCCGTCGACTCCGGCTCTCCCTCCGCGGCCCCGGTTCGGGTCGCCGGGATGCTGGCAGCAGGAGCCCCACGTGTCACAGCGGAGAACGCTAGACAGCATCGCGGGCAGATGGAGCGGGGCCGGTGGGGCGTGCGTGCCGGGCGTGTCGCGTCGGCCGTGGTGTCGGACACCCTGCGTGACCAGGCCGTTGCAGTTGCGCGTCGGAGGACTGCCGCCGACGGCGTGCGTGGGACCATCAACCAATGCGCATCGGCACCCTGCGACGGAGCCGGGCCCAGGAGGCGGCACCCGGGGTGGGCGGCACCGTCCGGCTGGACCGTCGCACGAAGAACCTCACCAAGCGCCTGCGGCCCGGCGACGTCGCCGTCATCGACCACGTGGACATCGACCGGGTCAGCGCCGACTCCCTCGTCGCCGCCCGGGTCGGCGCCGTCGTCAACGCCGCCCCCAGCATCTCCGGCCGCTACCCGAACCTCGGCCCCGAGATCATCACCGCGGCCGGCATCCCCCTCGTCGACGGCGTCGGCAAGGACGTGTTCGGCGCGCTCAAGGAGGGCGCGCAGGTCCGCGTCGACGGCGACACGCTCTACGGCCCCGACGGTTCCGCGGTCGCGAAGGGCACCGAGCAGACGCCGGAGACCGTCGCCACCGCGATGGCCGAGGCCAAGGCCGGGCTGTCCACGCAGTTGGAGGCGTTCGCCACCAACACGATGGAGTACATGAAGCGCGAGCGCGCGCTGCTGCTCGACGGCGTCGGCGTCCCCGACGTGAAGACCGCGATCGAGGGCCGGCACGTCCTCGTCGTCGTCCGCGGGTACGACTACAAGGAGGACCTGCAGGCGCTGCGGTCCTACATCCGCGACTACCGGCCGGTGCTGGTCGGCGTCGACGGCGGCGCGGACGCGCTCATCGAGGCCGGTTACCAGCCGGACATGATCATCGGCGACATGGACTCGGTCAGCGACCACGTCCTGAAGAGCGGCGCCGAGGTGGTCGTGCACGCCTACGTCGACGGCCGCGCCCCCGGCCTCAAGCGCGTGCAGGACCTCGGCGTCGACGCGATCACCTTCCCGGCCGCGGCGACCAGCGAGGACATCGCGATGCTGCTGGCCGACGAGAAGGGCGCCAAGCTCATCGTCGCCGTCGGCACGCACGCCACGCTGGTGGAGTTCCTCGACAAGGGCCGCGGCGGCATGGCCTCGACCTTCCTCACCCGGCTGCGGCTGGGCGGCAAGCTCGTCGACGCCAAGGGCGTGAGCCGGCTCTACCGCAGCCGCATCTCGACCGCCGCGCTGGTCGTGCTCGTGCTCGCCGCGCTGGTCGCCATCGTCTCCGCCCTGGCCGTCACCACCGCCGGGCGGATCTACTTCGACCTGCTGGTCGACCAGTGGGACAGCTTCGTGTTCTGGTTGGAGAACCTCTTCTCGTGATCGACTTCCGGTACCACCTGGTCTCCCTGATCGCGGTGTTCCTCGCGATCGCCCTGGGGCTGGTGATCGGCGCGACCCAGCTGTCGGGCCCGCTGCTGGACAACCTGCAGGGCCAGGTCACCTCCCTGCAGGACGACAAGCGCGCGCTGGAGGACACCACCCAGGACCTGCAGACGCAGGTCGACAGCAGCCAGGCCTTCGAGTCCGCCGTCGGCCCGGCCCTGGTGCGCGGCGCCCTCACCGGCCGCAGCGTGCTGCTGGTGCAGGCCTCCGAGGACGTCACCACCGACACCGTCGAGGAGGTGACCGCGCTGGTCACCGAGGCCGGTGGCACCGTCTCCGGGCAGGTGTCGCTGGCGCCGGAGTACAGCGACCCGGCCAGCGAGGCGGGCCTGCAGAGCTACGTGACCGGCCCGGGCCGCCCGGCCGGCGTCGCGCTGCCCGAGACCGACGACACCGGCCAGCTGGTCGGCGCGCTGCTCGCCCAGGTCCTCATGATCCCGGCCGAGGGCGCGCCGGCCCCCGACACCGCCGCGGTGTCCACCGTGCTGGCCGGGCTGTCGGCGCTGGAGGTCCTCTCCCAGGACTCCGCGTCGGTGACCCCGGCCGACTTCGCGGTGGTGCTCACCGCGGGCGAGCCGACCGGCGACGACGCCGCCGACCGCAACGACGTCGTGCTCGACCTGGTCACCGCCCTCGACGCCGCGGGCTCGGGTGCCGTGGTCGCCGGCGACGCCGCGTCGGCGGGGGAGGCCGGCCTCGTGGGCGTCGTGCGCGCCGACCCCGAGGTGTCCGCGGCGGTCTCCACGGTGGACAACGTGACCAGCCCGTCGGGCCAGATCAGCACCGTGCTGGCGCTGGGTCGCGAGCGCGAGGGCACCTCCGGCAAGTACGGCACCGGGGAGGACACCCAGCCGGTCCCGCCGGTGCCCGCCACGACGCCGTGACCCCGCGCCGGGTCCTGCTCGCCCTCGCCGGTGCGGTCGCGGCCCGGGCCGGCCTCGCCGGGGCCGCCGCGGTCACCGCCCGCCCCGCCGGCGCCCCGTGGCGGCGGACCAACTACGCGGGGCGACCGGTGACCCTGCTCGGCGGCCCGGCGCTGGCCGCGGCCGCCACCGCCGGCGCCGTCCTCGGCGCCCCGGCCGGCACCCGCGGCGCCGCCGCCGTCGCCGGGGCGGTGGCCGGGCTGGTCGGCGGCTACGACGACCTCGCCGGCGCCCGTCCCGAGCAGGCGCGCGACAAGGGCCTGGCCGGGCACGTCGCCGCGCTGCGCGCCGGGCGGGTCTCGGCCGGCGCGGTCAAGGTCGCCGGGATCGGCGCGGCCGCCGCCGTCACCGCGCTGCTCACGCGCCGGGACCGGGGGTTCGCCGACGCCGTCCTCACCACCGGCCTGGTGGCCGGCACCGCCAACCTCGTCAACCTGCTCGACCTGCGCCCCGGCCGCGCCGCCAAGGCCGGCGCGATCGCCGCCGCGGCGGGCCTGCGCGGCCCCGCCGGCGGCCTGGTCGCCGGCCCGCTCGGCGCGGCGCTGGCGGTGCTGCCGGCCGACCTCGGCGAGCGGGTGATGCTCGGCGACGCCGGCGCCAACGCCCTCGGCGCGCTGCTCGGCCTGCGGGCCGCCGCCGTCCCCTCGCGCCCGGCGCGCGCGGGCCTGCTCGCCGCGGTCACCGCGCTCACCCTCGCCAGCGAGCGGGTCAGCTTCACCCGGGTCATCGAGGCCACGCCGGGCCTGCGGGAGCTCGACCGGCTCGGCCGCCGCCCGGCGTGAGCGCGGGACCGGCGGTGCGCCCGCCCGGCCGCCGGGTCGCGCAGGGGGTCGCCGGCGCCGCCGCGCTGATCGCCGTCCTCACCGTGCTGGCCCGGCTGGCCGGGTTCGGGCGCACGCTGGTCTTCACCAACGCCGTCGGCGCGGACAGCACCGGCGACACCTACACCGCGGCCAACACCGTCCCCAACATCGTCTTCGAGGTGGTCGCGGGCGGGGCGCTGGCCTCCCTGGTCGTCCCGATGCTGGCCGGGGGCATCGCCGCCGGCGACCGCGAGCAGGTCCGCCGCACCGCCTCGGCGCTGCTGGGCTGGACGCTGCTGGTGCTCGTGCCGCTGGCCGCGCTGCTCGCCCTCCTCGCGCACCCGGTCGCCGAGCTGCTGCTCGGCGGCGGCACGCCCGCCGAGGTCGACCTCGCCGCCCGTTTCCTGGTCGTGTTCGCGCCGCAGGTGGTGCTCTACGGCCTCGCCGTCGTCGCCACCGGCGTGCTGCAGGCCCACCGCCGCTTCGCCTGGCCGGCGCTGGCGCCGCTGCTGTCCAGCGTCGTCGTGGCCGCCGCCTACGCCGCCTTCGCGTGGACCGACGGCGGTCGGGAGGTGCAGGACCTGACGACGGCGGGCGAGCTGGTGCTGGGCGTCGGGACGACGCTCGGCGTGCTGGCGCTGGCCCTGGCGGTGCTGGTGCCGGTGCGGCGGCTGCACCTGGGGCTGCGGCCCGCGCTGCGCTTCCCGGTCGGGGTGGCGCCGCAGGTGCGCCGGCTGGCGGTCGCCGGGGTGCTCACCCTCGCCGGGCAGCAGCTGGTGGCCGCGGTCGCCATCCGGCTGGCCGGCGACGGCCCCGACGGCACCCAGGTCGCCTACACCGCCGGGCTCACGCTGTTCCTCGTGCCGTGGGCCGCGGTCGCGGTGCCGCTGGCCACCTCCGCCTACCCGCTCATGGCCGAGCGCGCCGCCGTCGGGGACCTGCCCGGTTACCGCCGCGCGCTGGCGCCGGTCACCGCCCTGGTCGTGGTCGCCAGCGCCGCGGCCGCCGCGGTGCTGGCCGCCGTCGCCGGGCCGATGGCGCGGGTGTTCCTCGTCGACGGCGGCGACGACCGCGTGGCCGCGCTGCGCGACGCCGTCGTCGCCTTCGCCCCGGGCCTGGTCGGCTACGGCCTGGTCGCCGTCCTCACCCGCGCCCTGTACGCCCGCGGGCTGTGGCGGGCGCCGACGGCGTGCGTCCTCGGCGGGTGGCTGCTCGCCGTGGCCGCCGACGTCGTCCTGTCCACCGTGCTGCCGGCCGCCGACCGGGCGCTGGCCCTGGCCGCGGGGCACAGCGTCGGGGTGACCGCCGCGGGTCTCGGCCTGCTCGTCGTCACCGCGCGGACGGCGGGGCCGGCCGGGCTGGCCGGGCTGGCCCGCCTGGGGCTGCCCGCGCTGCTCGCCGCCGGGGCGGGCGCGGCCGCCGGCCTCGCGGTCGCCCGCGCGCTCGGCGCCGACCCGGTGCCCGGCGGCTCCCTGGCCGGCGCGGTCGGCGCCGGCCTGCTGGCGGCCGCGACCGTGACCGCGGTGGCGGCGGCGGTCATGATGGGGACGGCGCGCCGCCCCCTGACCGCGGCGGTGCGCGCGCTGCGGACGCCCGGGGGGACGGAGGTGCACGGTGGCTGAGGCCCGACCGCTGGCCGGCCGCCGGGTCGCCGAGGTGCTCGCCACCAGCACCGGCGGCGTCGGCACCCACCTGCGCTCGGTGCTGCCCGCGCTGGCCGGCGCCGGCGCCGGGGTCACCGTCTGCGGGCCCGCGGCCACCGACGCGCTGTTCGGCTTCTCCGCCGCCGCGGCGTTCACGCCCGTGGAGATCTCCGCCGGGCTCGACCCGCTCGCCGACACCCGCGCGGTGCTCGCGCTGCGCCGCGCCACCGCCGGCGCGGACCTGGTGCACGCCCACGGGCTGCGCGCCGGCCTGGTCGCCGCCGCCGCGGCGCGCGGCGCGCGCCGCCCCCTGGTGGTCACCCTGCACAACGCGCTGCCCGAGCGCTCCGGCCCGCTGCGCCGGGTGCTGGCCGCCGCCGAGCGGGCCACCGTCCGCGCGGCCGACGTCGTGCTGGCCGCCTCCGGCGACCTCGCCGACAACGCCCGCCGCCTCGGCGCCCGCGACGTGCGGGTGGCGCCGGTGTCGGCGCCCGCGCTGCCGCCGGCCCGGCGGTCCCGCGACGAGGTCCGCGCCGGCCTGGGGCTGGCCGACGGCCGTCCGCTGGTGCTCGCCGTCGGCCGGCTGCACCCGCAGAAGGGCTACGACGTCCTCCTCGACGCCGCCGCGGCCCTGACCCCAGGAGCGACCGACGGGCCCCGGCCCCTGGTCGCGATCGCCGGCGACGGGCCGCTGGAGGCCGAGCTGTCCGCCCGGATCGCCGCACAGCGGCTGCCGGTCACCCTGCTCGGCCGCCGCGACGACGTCGCCGACCTGCTGGCCGCCGCCGACCTGGTCGTGCTGCCCTCCCGCTGGGAGGCGCGCTCGCTCACCGCCCAGGAGGCGCTGCGCGCCGGCACGCCGCTGGTGGCCACGCGCACCGGCGGGCTGCCGGAGCTGCTCGGCGACGGCGCGCTGCTCGTGCCCCCCGGCGACGCCGCCGCGCTGGCCGGCGCGGTCGCCGACCTGCTGGCCGACCCCGCCCGCGCCGCCGCGCTGGCGCAAGCCGGGCGGGCGCAGGCGGCGGGCTGGCCGGACGAGGCCGCCACCGCCCGCACGCTGGTCGCCGTCTACCGCGAGCTGCTGGGGCCCGCGCGGTGAGGCGCGCCGCCGTCCTGCTCGCCGTGCTCCTGGGGCTGCTCGCCGTCGGGACGCCCGCGGGGGCGGCGGAGGACGCCTGGCGCGCCGACCGGGTGCTCGTCGTCGGCGTGCCCGGGCTGGTGTGGGACGACGTCGACCCCGAGCGGACGCCGGCCCTGTGGGAGCTGGCCGACACCTCGCCGGTCGGGGCGGTGTCGGTGCGCGCGGCCCGCTCCACCACCTGCCTGCTCGACGGCTGGGCCACCCTCGGCGCCGGCAACCGGGCCCGCTTCCCGGCGCCGGACGAGATGCTGCCGATGGTCCCCCTGCCCACCGTGCCGCTGCCGGGGGAGACGCCGGGCGCCCCCGGCGGGCCCGGCGCGGCCCCGTCGCAGGAGCCGGTGCCGGCCGGGCCGCCGGCCAGCCCCGAGCTGTCGCACTGCGGGCTGCAGGAGCGGCTGGCGGAGGCGGGGCTGGCCGATCCGCTCAGCGCCGTCCGCGCGGTCGCCGAGGACGACGCCAGCGCCCGCTTCGGCGCCGAGCCCGGCGCCCTCGGCGCCGCGGTCGGCTGCGCGACCGTCGTCGGCCGGGCGGCGGCGCTGGCCGTGGCCGCGCCCGGGGTCGGGCTGACCCGCGAGGACGCGCTGCCGGCGGACCCGGCGGCGCTCGCCGCGCTGCTGCAGCCCTGCCCGCTCACCCTGGTCTCCCTCGACGGCCTGGTCGACGCCGGCGTCCCCGCGCCCGAGGGCAGCGAGACCGGCACCGACCCGGTCTCCCGCGATGCCGCGCTGGCCGCCGTCGACGGGCAGGTGGCCCGGCTGCGCGCCGCCGTGGACACGCTGCCCGGCGAGACGCTGCTGCTGGTGCAGGGCGTCTCGGAGGTCAACGACGGCCGCCCGCAGCTGCACGTGGGCATCGCCTCGGGCCCCGGCTTCACCGGGCCGGGCTGGCTCACCTCGGCGAGCACCGGCCGGGCGCCGTTCACCCAGCTCATCGACGTCGCCCCGACCGCGCTGCGCGCGCTGGGCCTGGCGCAGCCGGCGTCGGTCAACGGCCAGCCGCTCACCGTCGCCGGGGGCCACCCGGCCACCGCGCAGGCGGTCGCGGAGCTGGCGCGGGCCAACACCGCCGCGGTCACCCACCACCGCAGCACCGGCACGTTCTTCGTGGGCCTGGTGGCGGTGCAGGCGGCCGTCGTCGTCCTCGGCGTGCTGGTGCTGGGCCTCACCCGGGGCGCGCGGCCGCGTGCCCGGCTGCGACCGGTCCTGGAGGTCGCCGCGCTGGCGGCCGCGGCGCTGCCGGTGGCCACCTACCTGGCCGGGCTGCTGCCCTGGGAGCGCGCCGGCGCGCCGCGGTGGGCGCTGGCCGGCGCGCTGCTGGTGGCCGACGCCGTGGTGGTCGCGGTCGCGCTGCTGGGGCCGTGGCGGCGGCGCCGGGGCGGGCCGGCGCTGGCGGTGCTCGCGGTCACCGTCGGCACGCTGGTCGCCGACGTGCTCACCGGCTCGTCGCTGGAGCTGGACGGGCTGCTCGGCTACGACGCGATCGTCGCCGGGCGGTTCACCGGCTACGGCAACCTCAGCTCCGGACTGCTGTCGGCGGCCGTGCTGGTCGGCACTGCCGTCGTCGCCACCGCGGCCGGCCGCCGCGCCGGCGCCGGGCGGGACGACGGCGGGCGGCGGGCCCGGCGGGTCACCGGCGCCGTCGTCCTGGGCGCCGGGCTGGTCACCGTGGCGCTGGTCGGCGCGCCGGGCCTCGGCCGCGACTTCGGCGGCGTCCTCGCGGTGCTGCCCGGCTTCCTGCTGCTGGCGATGCTGCTCACCGGCGTGCGGGTGACCGCGGTGCGGCTGGCCGCGGTGTTGGCCGCCGGGGTGGTCGCGGTCGGGACGCTGGCGTTCCTGGACTGGCTGCGGCCGGCCGCCGAGCGCAGCCACCTGGGCCGGTTCGTCGAGCAGCTGCTCACCGGCGAGGCGTGGACGGTGGTCAGCCGCAAGGCCTCGGCCAACGTCGACATCCTGCTCGGCAGCGCGCTGGCCTGGATGCTGCCGGTGGCGCTCGTGGCCGCCGTCTGGCTGGTGCGCGGGCGCCGGCCCGCGCTGCTGCGCGGCCCCGGCCTGCTGCGCGACGGCGGCTCGGGGCTGCGCCCCGCCGACGCCGCCGTGCTGCGCGCCGGGCTGGTCGCCGCGGCCCTGAGCCTGGTCCTGGGCGCCGCCGTCAACGACTCCGGCGTCGCACTGCCGGCGACCGCCGCGGCGCTGCTCGTGCCGCTGCTGGTGACGCTGGCCGCGACCGCGCCGGGCGGGCGGGGCGGGCCCGCCGGTGGCCGGGGCGAGGATCCCGACCGTGTTACGGTGGGTTCCCGTGGGTCGACCTGGAATGCGTGATCGCGGGCTCCTCCACAACTCCCAGCCGACGAAGTTCGTCTTCGTCACCGGTGGAGTTGTCTCCTCTCTCGGCAAGGGCCTGACGGCCAGTTCCCTCGGCGCCCTGCTGTCCGCCCGCGGCCTGCGGGTGACCATGCAGAAGCTGGACCCGTACCTCAACGTGGACCCCGGGACGATGAACCCGTTCCAGCACGGCGAGGTCTTCGTCACCGAGGACGGCGCCGAGACCGACCTCGACGTCGGCCACTACGAGCGGTTCCTCGACACCGACCTCGGCCGGCGCTCGAACGTGACCACCGGGCAGGTCTACTCCGACGTGATCGCCAAGGAGCGGCGCGGCGAGTACCTCGGTGACACCGTGCAGGTCATCCCGCACATCACCAACGAGATCAAGTCCCGCATCCTCGCCGCGGCCGAGTCCGGCACGGACGACGACCAGGGCGTCGACGTCGTCATCACCGAGATCGGCGGCACCGTCGGCGACATCGAGTCGCTGCCCTTCCTCGAGGCCGCCCGGCAGGTGCGCCACGAGATCGGCCGGGACAACTGTTTCTTCCTGCACATCTCGCTGGTGCCCTACATCGCGCCGTCGGGGGAGCTGAAGACCAAGCCGACGCAGCACTCGGTCGCCGCGCTGCGCAACATCGGCATCCAGCCCGACGCGCTGGTCTGCCGCGCCGACCGGGAGATCGGCACCGGCCTCAAGCGCAAGATCAGCCTGATGTGCGACGTCGACGCCGAGGGCGTCATCTCCTGCCCCGACGCGCCGTCGATCTACGACATCCCCAAGGTGCTGCACCGCGAGGGCCTGGACGCCTACGTCGTCCGCCGGCTGGGCCTGCCCTTCCGCGACGTCGACTGGACCGTGTGGGGCGACCTGCTCGAGCGGGTGCACCGCCCGAAGCAGACGGTGACGATCGCGCTGGTCGGCAAGTACGTCGACCTGCCCGACGCCTACCTGTCGGTCAGCGAGGCGCTGCGCGCCGGCGGCTTCGCCCACCGCGCCCGCGTGCAGATCCGCTGGGTGCCCTCCGACGACTGCCAGACCCCCGAGGGGGCGGCGGCCGCGCTGTCCGACGTCGACGGCGTGTGCGTCCCCGGCGGGTTCGGCGTGCGCGGCATCGAGGGCAAGCTCGGTGCAATCCGCTACACCCGCACCAACGGCATCCCGACGCTGGGGCTGTGCCTGGGCCTGCAGTGCATGGTCATCGAGTACGCCCGCAACGTCGCCGGGCTCGAGCAGGCCAACTCCGCCGAGTTCGACCCCGACACCCCCGACGCCGTCATCGCCACCATGGCCAGCCAGGTCGACGTCATCGCCGGCGAGCGCGACCTGGGCGGCACCATGCGGCTGGGCAGCTACCCGGCGCACCTGCTCAAGGGCTCGCAGGCCGCGGCGGCGTACGGCTCGACCGAGATCACCGAGCGCCACCGGCACCGCTACGAGGTGGCCAACGCCTACCGCGACCGGCTCTCCGACGCGGGCCTGGTGTTCAGCGGCACCTCGCCCGACGGCCTGCTGGTCGAGTTCGCCGAGCTGCCGCGCGAGGTGCACCCGTTCTTCGTCGGCACCCAGGCCCACCCGGAGCTCAAGAGCCGGCCCACCCGCCCGCACCCGCTGTTCGCCGCGTTCGTCGACGCGGCCATCGACCGCGCCGAGTCGGCCCGCCTGCCGGTGCCGGTGGAGGCCGAGGCCGAGAAGGTCGGGATCTGAGGTGACCGAGCCGGCGGCCGACGGCGACTACCGCGTCCTCGGCACCGAGACGGTCTACGAGGGCCGGGTCATCACGCTGGTCAAGGACACCGTCGCCATGCCCGGCGGCGGCGACAGCGTGCGCGAGGTGGTCCGCCACCCGGGCGCCGTCGCCGTCGTCGCGCTGGGCGACGACGGGCGGGTCGTGCTGCTGCGGCAGTACCGGCACCCGGTGGGCGGCTACCTGTGGGAGCTGCCGGCCGGCCTGCGCGACGCCGACGGCGAGCCGCCGCTGGAGACGGCGAAGCGGGAGCTGGCCGAGGAGGTGCGCATGGCCGCCGAGCGGTGGTCGCTGCTCACCACCAGCTACAGCACCCCGGGCTTCTGCGACGAGCAGGTGCTGGTCTACCTCGCCGAGGGCCTGTCCGACGTCGACCGGCCCGAGGGCTTCACCGTGGAGCACGAGGAGCTCGACATGACCGTCGAGCGGGTGCCCCTGGACGACGCGGTGCAGCGGGTGTTCGACGGGCGGATCCGCAACGCCGCCGCCGTCATCGGCCTGCTCGCCGCCGCCCAGCACCGCGCCGCGGGCCCGCGCCTGCGCCCGGTCGACGCCACGTAGCGGCGCCGGCTCCCCGGGGGGGGGGGGGGGGGGGGGGGGGGGGGGGGGGGGGGGGGGGGGGGGGGGGGGGGGGGTGGGGCTGCGTCGGGGCCGCCGCGGCCTCACGGGGGGGGCGGCCCCCCC
>NZ_JBJGZK010000044.1:0-24434 GCF_054050475.1 Geodermatophilus sp. SYSU D00525 | reverse complement strand
TCCTCCAGCGAGCACCAGCCCACCCCCACCCGCACCCAGCCCGACCCGGACTCCACCACCCGGTCCAGCACCAGCTCGTTCACCGGCCAGTCCCGCCACAACGAGAACACCTCCACCCCCGTCTCCAGGACCGCGGGCGGCACCCCCCGCTTGACGTCGTCCCCGCCGGTCCACGTACGGAGCAGGAGGGCACCGGCGAGCCCGGCAGCGACCGCGGCCGCGACCACGGCGACCGTGACGAGGACCCGGCGGGCGGGTCGGCGGGGCGGAGGGAGGTCCGGTGGCGCCGGGTCAGCCGGCGGGGTCATGGCTGCTGGTCGACGACGCGCTCCCCCGAGCGCGAGCGCCGAGCACGTCGCGGTAGACGGCGAGGACCGAGTCGGTGCTGCGACGGACGTCGTGGTGCTGCACCACGTGGCGACGGGCGAGCTCGCCCTCGCGGTCTGCCGACTCCCGGTCCCCCAGGCGGGCGACCAGGGCCGCTGCGAGGGCGGCTGCGTCCTCCGGCGGGACGATCGCCGAGGCGGCCTCGTCGGGGACCGCCTCGCGAGCTCCGGCGACGTCGGTGACGACCACGCTCCGGCCACACGCCGCCGCCTCCAGGGGCACCAGCGCCATCCCCTCCCACCGCGAGGGGAGGACCACCACGTCCGCTGCCGTATACCAGTCCCGGGGCTCGGCCCGTCCGGCGAACCGGACCCCGTCCGGCGCCCGTGCTGCCAGTTCCTCCCGATCCGGACCATCACCGACGAGCACCAGGGTGGCGCCCGGAACGGCGTCCTGGACACCCGGCCAGGACTCGATCAGCACGTCCTGGCCCTTCTGGCGGCTCAGCCGGCCGACGCAGACGGCGAGGGGGCCGGGCCCGATGCCGAGCCGAGCCCGCGCCACGGCGCGCTCCCGGGGCGTGAAGTGCTCCGTGTCGACCCCGTTGGGGACCACGACGGTCCTGCCCTCCAGGCGGAGGCCGGCGCGGAGTCCGTCCTCGCACTCGGCGAGGCTCACGCAGACCACACGGTCGGTCCACCCGAGCGCCCACCGCTCCCACTGCAGCGAGGCCGAGCGGACCGGCCCCTGGACAGCCAGGAAGGACCAGGCGTGCGGCTGGTAGACGGTGGGGATCCTGCCCCGGAGAGCCAGCCGCCCGGCCAGCCCGGCCTTGGCGCTGTGGAGGTGCACGAGGGCGGGAGCCACCTCGCGGGCCAGCCGACCGAGCCGCACGGTCTCCGACGGGACGGTCGGCCCGGGAGCGCGGGACGCCACCCAGGTGCGGACCTCGGCTCCCGCTGCCGCCGCACGCACCGGCAGATCGCCTTCCGGGGGACAGGCGACGGTGACCTCCCACCCCTGTGCCACCTGGTGCCGCACCAGGTCGACGACGCAGCGCGCGACGCCCTCGGTGGTCGGCTGTGACACGTGCAGCACACGCGGGACCCCGTCAGCCATGTCCCCTCCCCCCTGGACCTGCGAGTCCGCCTCGTGGCCACGCCCCTGCGGCCGTCCGGACCCCGAGGACGGGCCGGGACGGACGACTCCCATCCTCGGGCCTCCGGACCACTGCCGCGCGCCTGGGCTGCACGGACCCGGGGTCAGCCTCCCGGCGTGCGCAGGAGCGCGGGGATCGGGAAAGCTCCGGTGGGTGAGATCCGTCCCCTCGTCCACGGCCGGCGCGGTGCCCGGGCACTCGCGGCCGGGCGCGCCGCTGCGGGTGCTCGTCATCCCGGCCTCACCCTCGGCACCCGGTGACGCCGGGGAGCCGGAGGACGACCGGGTCCTCCGCCTCGTCGCCGCCACCGATCGGCTCCGCCCCACCGTGCACCGGCTCGGAGGCGGGCCGCGACGGGTGCTGGCCGGCACGGGCCGGCTCGTCGCGGTCCTGCGCTCCCTCGATCCGGACGTGGTGCTGGCCCACGGTGCGACGGCAGCCGCCGTCGCCGTCGTCGCGGGGACGCTCACGGGTCATCGCGTCGTCGTCCTCGACGACGGCCACGTCCCGCCCGGACGCGTGACGCGTCGGGCCGCCGCCGTGCTCCTGTCCTCACCAGGGGCGGGCGACGGTGACGACGCGGGCCGGCTGGACCTGCCACCGTCCGCCCTCGGAGACGACAGCCCCCCGTCGCGCGAGGTCGCCCACCGCCTGGCGGGAGTGCTGGCGGAGGCCGTCGGACGACCCGGGGCGGGCATCGACCCGGCGACCGCTCCGCCCGTGAGCGTCGTGGTCCCGGTCTACCGCGAGGGAGCGCTCGTCGACGACCTCGTCCAGACGCTCCTGCCCCAGCTGCGGCAGGACGACGAGCTGGTCGTCGTCGACGACGGCAGTCCCGACGACACCGGCGAGCGGGCGGAGCGCGCAGCGACGCGCGATCCCCGCGTCCGTGTGGTGCGCCTGCAGCGGAACGCCGGCGCGGGTGCGGCCCGCAACGCCGGCGTGGCGGTGTCCCGGCACGCCCACGTCGCGTTCACCGACGCCGGCTGTCACTGGGGCGAGGGCTGGCTCGACGGGATGCGGACACCGTTCGCCGAGACGCCCCCACCGGACCTCGTCGCAGGGGCCTACCGGGTGAGTCGGCGCTCGGTGTTCGAGACGGCGTCCGCCGTGGGGTGCTACCCGGACGTCGCGGAGGTCCGCCGAGCCGGTCCGGTGACCACCGCCTGGTCGGTGTTGTTCGGGCGCCGCTTCGACCCGACGCGCCCCGCCGGACGGTCCCTCGCCGTGACGCGGTCCGCACTCGAGGCCGTCGGTGGTTGGCCCGAGCACATCCGAGTGCACGAGGACCTCGACCTGAGCCGGTCGATCGCCGAGCGCGGGCTGCGGTGCGTGCTCACCACCGACGCCGACCTGGTCTGGGACCAGGCAGGGGTGCGCGGCACCGCGCGGATGTACGTCCGCTACGGACGGGGTGATGCCGAGGCGACCGACCGTCAGGCCCTCGCGCGGGACCTCGGCCGGGCCCTGGCCTACCTCGTCGGACTCGTGGGGCTCGGCATCGGCGGCCCCCGGTTGCGCGCCGTGCTCGCCGCGGGTGGCGTCGCCTACGTGTGGGTTCCCCTCGCCCGCGCCCGGCACGAGGAACGGCCGCTGGCCACCGCCGCCCTCACACCGGTGGTCATCGTGGCGAAGGACCTCGCCAAGGTGTGGGGCGCGGTCCAGGTCCTGGCGAGCAGGGCTGCCCGACGTGGGCAGGGACCGGGCCGTACGGCGCCCGACCCGGCGGACGACGGACGGCGGCCTACCCCGTGACCTCCGGTCCGGGGAGCCGGTAGACCGCCCAGTCGGGACCCCGATCGTGCACCTCCAGCGAGGGGTACTCGTCGAACACGTCGGCGTGGAGCGGGTTGAAGTAGACGACGACCACGTCTCCCCGCCCGCGGCGCGCCACCACCTGGTCGAGGACGCGGCGCAGCGTCTCGGCGCCGAAGGGGTTGGCCATGAAGACGACGAGCGGACCGTCGGGCAGCGGGTAGGTGGCTGCGTCCGCGTGCACCACGGTCATGGCGAGGCCGGGATCCCGGCGACTCCACCTGCGCGCGTTCCGTTCAGCGGTCCTCACGAGCGCGGGGTCGAGCTCCACCCCGACGATCCGCCGGAAACCCATCCGCGCCGCCAGGACCAGCGGCCTCCCGCGACCGGTCCCCAGGTCGACGAAGGTCGCGTCACGGTGGACCGGCGGGAGCGCCGACATGGCACGACGCCACCAGTCCGCGTGCACCGGCTCGTACGCGTGGGGGTCCCGTCCGAACGTCTGGGGTGCCAGAGATGCCTCGTTGTCGGCGAGTCCACGGGTGCGGACGCCCAGCCGCAGGTCGAGCGCGAGATCGGAGAGGTACATCCGCCCTCTCCTCACGCCGGCGCCCACGGTCCTGCACGACTCGTGGACGACTCCCGTCAGCCCCCTCCCCCGGAGCCTCCGTCCGATCACGAGGCGGACCCTCCTCAAGCCGGCGGTCATCCCGTTCACCCGTGTCACGTTCCCCTCGTGTCCGGGGCGTCGCCCCGCCCCCGTGCCCGTGTCGGTGACCGGACGTCCCTCGCGCCGACCGGGTCGTACAGCGACATCGAACCTCACGCCTCCGGGTCACCACCTCGGCGGTCCGACGTGAGCATCCCCAGGTCATGCCGCAGGATCGGCCCGTGGGCTCTCGAGAACCGCGTGCTCGTGACGACACCGCGGCACACGCGGGTCGGCAGGACGGGGACGTCCCCCGGTGCCGGCTCCCGGGGATCCCCGGGGCGGACGACCCCGCGGGCCGGTGGCGTGGACTGCGGCCTCGGCTGGGGACGTGCACCTCGGAGTCGGCGCTCGCCCGGTACTACTCGGACTTCCGTCGCTCCGGGCGGTCACCGGCGTCCTTCGTCGTACGGCACCCGCTGGCGAGCCTCCTGGCCCTCGTCGCGACGGCACGGCTCCCCTCTGCGAGGGCCCGGCTCTCGACCGGTCCCGGGGGAACGGCCCTGTACGAGGCGTTGTCACGCCCAGTCCTCCTCGGCGCGACCCTCGGGGCCACCGGGGTGTCCGTCCTGCGGGTCCCGGCGGATCCAGCACAGTACGTGCAGGGGCGCGCCAAGCAGACCCTCCGTCGGCGGCTCCGTGGAGCCCGGCGCCGGGGCATCACCTGTCGACCCGTCGACGACCCCGCCGAGCGGCGTGCGCTGGTCCTGCTGGCCGACGAGACCGAGAGGTCCCATCCTGATCCGCGCTACCGCATCGACGTCCCCGAGAACGAGGACCTCCTGCAGCACGACCTCTGGCTGGCGGCCTACTCCCCGCAGGGGCATCCGCTGCTGCTCTCGGTGACACCGGTCGACGGCGAGTGGGCCTCGCTCCGCTACTTCCGCACCCTCGGCCACGGTCCCGAGCACAGCGACAGCCGGTACCTGATGTGCGTGGTCCTGGTCGAGGCACTGGCGCGACGCGGTGTCCGGTACCTCGTCGACACGTGGCACCCGGGCGGGATCCCCGAGGGGCTGCGCCAGTTCCAGCGCTCCGTGGGGTACCGCCTGATGCGCGTGAGGTCCCGACGAGCGCGCCGGACGCACGGGCCCGACGGAGGCGCCGCGCCGCGTCAGGAGTCACGCCGGGCCCGCGCGTGAGACCTGCGGCGAGGGCGGCCGCCACCCGCCTGCACGGCGACGCCCGGCTCAGCCCCTCCCGGCCGGCCGTGGACGCGCGGCGGCCAACCGGTCGCGCCCCCGTTTGGCGAGCCGGTAGGCCCGGCGGACCTGCCGCCAGACCGGCGCGTGCGTCCGGGTGGCCACGAGATAGGGCGTCGGCTCGGCGCTGAAGGCACGCTTGAACTGACTGACGCCCTCGTCGACCGCCCCGACCTCGTCGAGGTGCCGGTAGCCGTGCTCGAGTGCCCAGAGGATCTCGTGGACGTAGAGGGCCGTGCCCGGGTTGTCGGCTCGGCGCGACCGGAAGCCACCGCCCGCCCAGGAGTAGAGGGTCTGCCCGTGCCCGAAGGCGAGGGACAGCCCGCCCGGCTCCTCGCCGACCCACGCGGAGAGCATGCAGACCCCCTCCCGGTCCCCGTACCGCTCCCACACCGCTTCTCCGATGTCGGAGGGGTACGGCGAGGGCAGACCTCGTGCGCCGTACGCCTCCTCGAGGAAGACGGGGAGCCATCGGCACACCTCCGTCTTGCCGCTCGGCCGGACGACGACCCCGCGCCGCTCTGCGCTGCGGAGGGTGCGCCGCACCGAACGCCGGGTGCTGCGCCAGAACTCCTCCACCGACCCGTGGGACAGGTCGACCACCCAGGTGAGGTCCTCGTGCACGTCCCACCGGGCCCGGGGTGCCGCCTGAGCCGGGTGGGTCAGCCCCGGGGCGAACTCCGCACGCGAGGACACCACCCGGTGCTCCCGGGCCCACGCGTCCAGCGCGAGGAGCGTCCCGCTCAGGTGCTCCGGTGGGACGACCGGCCCCACGTAGGGGAACGGGACCTGCGCCTCCATGAGCAGGCGGCGCCGGGACAGCAGCAGCGGAGCCACGCCCACCGGACGGGCGTCCACGTGGACGACCAGCGGCTCGAGACGCCAGCCGTGCACCCGGGTCTGCAGCTCCAGCCAGTCCCAGGTGTGGAAGGCGGTCGAGCCGGCCACGTCTCGGAGCAGCCCGTCCCACCGGCCCCCGTCCCGGCAGTGTTCGAGCGTGATCCGGGGAGGTTCACGGCCTGGCGACGTACCTGCACGCCCCTTCCGCCCGTCGACCGCCATGGCGCCAGCGAATCAGATCGGGGGTGTCGCAGCCACGGGGCGGCGTGATCGCCGCCCCCGAGGGCCGGGACCCCGGTGCCGTGAACGCGTCGACGGCACCGGGGTCCGGTTCACTTGCGGCCGGGCGTCCAGTCCATGCCCCAGCCGTAGGTGCGGTCGAGCACGTCCTGGCCGCCGTGCACGTAGCGCACCTCCCGGTTGACGACGAGCTCCCCGCCCCGGTTCTCCAGCATCGCGATCGCGCAGATGCGGGCGCGCGGGTCGTGCTCGTCCAGGCGCACCTCGATCTGCGGCCCGTTGGCCGGGAACATCGTGACGACGGCGTCGGCCTGGCCCCAGTTCGGCACGCCCTCGTAGATGAGCGCGAACACGAGGATCCGGCGGATCAGCTGCGTGTGCTGCAGGTTCACCATCAGGTTCTCGCCGCCGCTGTTGGCACCCGAGCGGTCGTCGCCGTCGAGCCACACGATCGACTCGCCGTTGCCCAGCGTGTGCTGCCCGCGGAAGGCGTTGCCGAGCGCCTGGATGACGCCCTTGGAGCCGTCGGCGTACTCGTAGAGGCAGCCGAGGTCCAGGTCGATCGCGCCGCCGCCCGCGGCCGCGGCCAGCCGCTTGAGGAAGCCGCCACCGCCGCCTCCACCACCACCACCGGGCCGGGCGTTCCAGTTCAGGTTCACCCGCAGGACGCCGGTGGTGCCGGCGGTCTTCGTCAGCGAGACCGACGGCGCCGACTTGGTCAGCGAGACCTTGTCCATGTTGACGCCGCCCTGCTGCGGCGGGGCCGGCGGCTGCTGCCCGTACCCCTGCTGGCCGTACGGGTCCTGCTGCGGCGGCTGGCCGTAGGGGGGCTGCCCCTGCGGCGGGTACGGGGGCTGCCCCTGGTACGGCGGCTGCCCGTAGGGCTGCCCCGGTGGCGGGTAGGGCGGCTGGCCCGGCGGCGGGTAGGGCGGCTGCCCGGGCGGCGGGTACTGGCCGGGCGCCGGGTACGGGGGCTGCCCCTGGTACGGCGGCTGCCCGTACGGCTGACCCGGCGGCGGGGGCTGGTGCGGCGGCGGCTGCGGCGGTGCCGGAGGCGTCTCCGGCTGCGGCGGCGGGGACTTCGGGCGCTTCGTGTAGTCGACCAAGGGAGGCCTCCCCGCAGGTCGCCCACCCGGGCCGACCTGCGCTCTGAGCGGCGGACACGTCCCCCCGACCCTATGGGGCGCCGCTACCCTCCGGCCCATGCCGCGCGGTGCCCCCTCCCCTGCCGTGTACGGGATCGACCTGGGCACCACGTACAGCTGCCTGGCGCAGGTCGACGGGTCCGGCACCGCGCAGGTCGTCCCGCTGCTCGACGGCGCCCCGACGCTGCCCAGCGTGGTGCTGTTCGTCGGCCCCGACGACTACGTCACCGGCGAGCGCGCCCGCGTGCTGGCCCGCGCACAGCCCGACGACGTCTGCACGCTGGTCAAGCGGCGCATGGGCGACAGCACGTGGCGCTTCGTCAGCCACGGCCGGTCCTGGTCGGCGCCCGCGGTGAGCAGCCTGGTGCTCAAGGCGCTGGTCAGCGAGACGGGCTTCTCCACGCAGAGCCCGGTGCAGGACGTCGTCATCACCGTGCCCGCCTACTTCGGCGACGAGGAGCGGCGGGCCACCCGGCTGGCCGGCGAGTACGCGGGCCTGACCGTCCTCGACGTCATCAACGAGCCGACGGCGGCCGCGCTGGCCTACGGCTTCGCCCGCCTCGACGGCGGCGGCCCGGCCGGGCACCTCGAGGAGGTCGCGCTCGTCTACGACCTCGGCGGCGGCACCGTCGACGTCGCGGTCGTAGAGCTGGCCGACCGGCGGCTGGCCGTCGTCGCCACCGACGGCGACCACGAGCTCGGCGGCGCCGACTGGGACGAGAGGCTCGCCGTCCACCTGTCGCACGCCTTCCTCGCCGCCCACCCCGACGCCGAGGACCCGCTCGACGACGGCGCCGGCGGCCAGGCGCTGGTCCTCGCCGCCGAACGGGCCAAGCGCGAGCTCAGCGTCCGCGAGTCCGTCGTCGTGCCGGTCGAGCACGACGGCCGCCGGGTGGACGTGCCGGTGACCCGCGCGGAGTTCGAGCGGCTCACCGCGGGCCTGCTCGACCGCACGGTGGAGCTGACCCGCGCCGCGGTCGCGGCGGCCCGCGCCCGCGGCGTCGACCGCATCGACCGGGTGCTGCTGGTCGGCGGCTCGACCCGCATGCCCGCCGTCGCGCGGCGGCTCACCGCCGAGCTCGGCGTGCCGGCCGAGGTGCACGACCCCGACCTCGCCGTCGCCAAGGGCGCCGCCGTCCACGGCCGCAAGAAGCAGCTGGAGCGGCTGCTCACCGCCGACCTGGTCACCCGCGGCGCGCTCGGCCCGGGCACACCGCTGGAGTACGCCGCCGAGGCCGACGTCGACGCCGCCTGCGCCCGCCTCGGCGACGCCGTGGGCCTGACCGCGGCGCAGGTGCGGCGCACCGTGGAGATCCAGGTCCTCAACACCGTCTCCCGCGGCTTCGGCGTCCTGGCGCTGGACCGGTTCGGCGAGCCGTCGGCGGTCTTCCTCGTGCACCGCGACGACCGGCTGCCGGTGGCCGTGCGCCGCTCGTTCGGCACCGTCCACGACGACCAGCGGGTGGTCACCATCCGCGTGGTCGAGCAGGGCGGCGGCGCCGAGTCCGCCCGGCCCGAGGACGCCAAGCTGCTCGCCGAGGCCTCCATCGAGGACATCCCGCCCGGCCACCCCGCCGGTACCGAGATCCAGGTCGTGCTGCGGATGGGCTTCGACGGCATCCTCGAGCTCACCGCGCTGCACGAGGGGCTGGCCGACCGCCCGCTGACCGTGCGCGTGGAGACCGGCGCGGCGCTGAGCCAGGCCGACGTCGCCCGCGAGCGCGCGCAGGTCGGCCGGGTCCGCCGCCGGCAGGACTGACCCGGTGACGCTGCCGCCGTTCGACGGCACCGGCTACCGCAAGCGGGTCCTCGCCGCCATCGAGCGCCGCGGCGGCCCTGACACGACCGACCCGTTCGAGGTCTACGACCTCCCGCTGGAGGCCGCGGGGTCGCTGACAGACGACGAGGTCGCCCGCCGGGTCGACGAGGTCTGGGCGTTCTGGCAGAAGCAGCGCGACCACCCCAAGTACCGCGGGCTGGTGACCGCGCTGCTGCAGTCGCACGACGCCCTCGCCGCGCAGCTGCGCACCCCCGGCGGGCGGCAGTGGCTGGCCGGGCAGACCCGCGCCGAGCGGGACCGGCGGGAGGCCGCCCGGTTCGCGGAGCTCGACGCCGCGCTGGAGCGGCTGGCCGAGCGCTTCGGCGGCGTGCCGGCGGACAAGGTCGACGGGCTGCGCGGCCTGGCCGCCGCCGCGGGCATCGACGACGCCGCGTTCGCCGAGCGCCTGCGCCGGCACCGGCAGCTCGGCGCCGCCCCGGCCGCCGACGACGCCGTCCTGCGGCAGGTCCGCGACGGGCTCGAGGAGCTCGGCCGCATCGAGGGCGCCCCGGTTGGGGGCCTGCACGCCTTCCTCGAGCTGCCCCCGACGGCGGACCGCGACACGGTGCGCCGCCGCCGCGACGCGCTGCTCGTCCTCAACCGGCAGCGCCGCCCCGACCGGCGCAGGGCGCTCGTCGACGACCTGCTGGCCGCCGTGGGCGCGCTCCTGGTCGACGGCGACCCGGGCCGCTACCTCGACGCGCTGGCCGCCGACGTCCGCGAGGCGCTGCGCCCGCGGGTGGCCGCCGCGGTGCTCGTCGAGGACCGGCTGACCCCTGCCGACGCCCACCTGCTGGTGCAGGAGGCGATGGCCGCCGGCCTCGACCCGCGGCGCGCCGCCGCCGTGGTCACCGAGCTGGCCGCCGCGGCCGGCACCGCCGTCGAGCTCGCCCCGCCGCCGCCCGGGCCCGGCCGGGGCGACTGGCGGGCGGAGGTGTCCGCGGCGCGGGCGGCGCTGCGGGCCGGGCGGCCGCGTGCCGCGCGCCGGCACGCCGACGCGGCGACGGCCGCGGCGGACGGGATGCACCCGCCGATCCGGGCCGTCCGCGACGAGGTCACCGAGGCCGAGGCCCGCGCCGTCGCCGCCTGGCGCGGCGTGGGTCCCGCCGTCGCCGCCCGGCGGCACGCGGCCGCGGCCGCCGCGCTCGAGCAGCTGGTCGCCACGGCCGCCGACGTCCCCGGCCCGGGCGGGGAGGACGCCGCCGAGCTGCTCCGGCGGTCGCGGGAGGCCCTCGCGCGGGCCGACGCGGTCCTCGCCCCGCCTCGGACCGGCCGGGACCGGGAGGTGGCGCTGCTGGCCGCCCTCGACGCGGTCGCCGACCACCCCGCCGCCCGGGCCGAGCTCGCGGCGCTGGGCGTCGCGCCGGCCACCGACGTCGTCGTCACCCCCGCCCCGGGAGGCGCCCGCGAGGTGCGCTGGACGGCGTCGGCCTCCGCCGGCCCGGTCGAGTACCGGGTGCTGCGGGTGCGCCCGGACGGCACCCGTCAGGTGGTGGGCTCGACCTCGGTCACCGCCCTGGAGGACGGCGGGTACGGCGAGGTCGCCGGCTACGTCGTCGTCGCCTCGCGGCTGGGCGTCGCGGCCCCCGAGGCGCACGGCGGGGACGCCCGGCCGCGGCCCCCCGCCGTCTCCCTGCCGCCGGTCACCGGCGTCGTGCTGCGGGGCGGCCGGCTGCGCTGGGACTGGCCGCCGGGCTGCACCGAGGTGGTCGTCGTGCTGCGGCCGGACGCGCCGCCGGTCGGCCCCGACGACCCGGCCGGCACCCGCCGCAAGGTCACCAACTCGCGCTACGAGATCGACGGCGGGCTGCCGGTCCCGGTGGCCCCCGGCCACGTCGCGGTGTTCCCGGCGACCCGGGTGGACGGCCGGCTGGTGGTGTCCGCCGAGGGCGCGCGGCTGCGGCCCGCCTGAGCGGCGACCGGCAGCCAGCGGTCCCACCAGGCGAGCAGGTGCTCGAAGCGGGCCAGCCGGTGCCGGGGGCGGCCGGAGCGGGACAGCTCGTGGCCCTCGCCGGGGAACAGCAGCAGCGCGCTGGGCACACCCTGCCGCTGCAGCGCGACGAACAGCCGCCGGCCCTGCTCGACCGGGCAGCGCTCGTCCTGCTCGGAGTGGACGACGAGGGTCGGCGTGCGGATGGACGACGCCTGCGCCAGCGGGCTCACCGCGTCGGCGCCCAGGTACGCATCGGCGTACCACCAGCCGATGTCGCTGGAGCCGGCGAACGACGCCGGGTCGGTCACCGCCCGCTCCACGACGGCCGCGGCGAACCGGTCGGTGCGGGTGAGCAGCAGCGCGGTGAGGAAGCCGCCGTAGGAGCCGCCGTGGACCCCGACCCGCTCCGCGTCCAGCGCCGGGTCGGCCAGCGCGGCGTCGAGGAAGGCCAGCACGTCGGCGGCGTCCCGGTCGCCCCACGCCCGGACGACGGCGCGGGCGTGCTCCTCCCCGTAGCCGGAGGAGCCGCGCGGGTTGCACTGGACCACCGCGTACCCCGCCGACGCGTACACCTGCGCCTCGTCCAGCAGCGACCAGCCGTACTGGGTGAACGGTCCGCCGTGCACCAGCAGCAGCACCGGGTGCGGGCCCGGGCCCTCCGGCACGGTGACCCAGCCGTGCACCGGCGCGCCGTCGGGGGCCGTGGCGGTGCGCTCGGTGCTGCGGTGCAGCCGGCCGGTGGCGCCGAGCGCGGCGCCGAAGCCGGTGAGCAGCCGGCGCCGTCCGGGCGTGATCGCCACCAGCTCCCCCGCCGACCGGTCGTGCGCGACGGCGGCGACGACCACCCCGCCCCCGGCCGCGACCCCGCGCACGGTGAACGGCCCCTCGACCAGCGTCTCGGGGGCGCTGCCGTCGAGGGGCACCCGCAGCAGCGCCACCGCGCCGCGCCGCTCGACGCCCACGAGCGCCGCGCCGCCGTGGAGCACCGTCGCCGGCGTCTCGTCGCCGCGGTGGGTGTCGCGCGGGTCGAGCACGGGCTCCAGCGGGCCGCCGGCGGCCGGCACCCGGCACAGCGTCAGCCCGCGCCCGGCGACGTCGAGCCCGTCGGGGCCGAGGTCGGGGCGGGCGGTCACGTAGATCCAGGTCCCGGCCGGGTCGAACGCCGGCAGCCGGCACTCGCCGCGGCCGCGGGTGACCCGGCGCGGCTCCCCGCCGGTCCCCGGGACCAGCCACACGTCGCGGACGCAGTCGCGGTCGGCGCGGGCGTGCCGGGCGGAGACGAACGCCAGCGTGCGCCCGTCGGGTGACCAGGCGACGTCGGTGTCCTCGCCGCGGCCGTCGGTGAGCTGCCGCGCCTCGGGCGGGTCGCCGGTGTCGTCGAGCGGGTCCTCGGGCAGGTCGAGGACGAACACGCAGCTCGGGCGGTCGGCGGTGTACCCGACGTCGTCGACCCGGTGCCGCAGCCGGGTGACCAGCCGCGGGGGCTCGGCCTCCGGCGGCACGTCCTCGGCGGTGCCGTAGCGGCCCTCCTCGGGAACACGGGCCACCCAGGCCAGCCGGCGGGAGTCCGGCGACCACACGGGGGCCCCGGCGCCCAGCGGCGCGCCGGTGAGCCGGCGCGGCGCGCCGCCCGCGGTGGGCAGCAGGTGCAGCTGCGGGTGCCCGCCGGGCGCGGCCGACAGGTAGGCCAGCCAGCGGCCGTCCGGGGAGAACGCCGGGGCGGAGTCGCGGGCGCCGGAGGTCAGCGGGCGGGCCGGCGCCGAGCCGTCGGTGGGGACGGCCCACAGCTGGGCGCGGTAGGCGTCGTCGTCGAGGTCGGGCCGGCTGACCGCGACCACGGCCATGCGCCCGTCCGGCGAGACCGCCGGCGTCCCCGGCGTCCGCAGCAGGGCGAGGTCGGCGGGCCGCATGGCCCACCGAGCGTAGTGCAGTCGTCACCCCCGGGGGGGGGGGGGGGGGGGGGGGGGGGGGGGGGGGGGGGGGGGGGGGGGGGGGGGGGGGGGGGGGGGCGGGGGGGCGCGCGGGGCCCCCCCCCCCGCGCCCCCCCCCCCCCCCCCCCCCCCCCCCCCCCCCCCCCCCCCCCCCCCCCCCCCCCCCCCCCCGCCCCGGGGGACGCTCAGTGCTGCTGCTGGGCGCGGGCGACGAGCCGGTGGCCGAGCGAGCCGGCCTGGCTGTTGGTGAGCAGCTGGGTCTGCGACTCCACCAGCCGCAGCACCGCGGGGTCCTCCCGGGCGATCTCGGAGGACTGCAGCAGGATCGTGCCCTTGCCGGTGAAGTCGTACTGCCGCTCCTCGCCCGAGGCGCGGCCGAGCGCCCCGGTGAGCGCGCCGAGGAAGCTCTGGGTCATCCACTGGGCGTCGTGGTGCACCGACGGGGCCGGGCAGTCGGCCCAGCCGAGCAGCGCCTCGGGGTCGGCCCGGAACGGCGGCTCGACGAAGATCACCGGCCCGTTGGACGAGGCGATGAACTTCCCCGTCCCGATGAGGGTGACGAAGCCCGGCACGATCGACTGCTTGAGCTCCAGGTCCTTGGAGAACGCGCAGAGGTTGCTCGCCTTGATCGTCAGGTTGCCGTCGTCGAGGTCGTAGGAGTTCAGGTCGAACCCGCGGTCCCCGATGAGCACCTTGCCGTGGCCCTGGGCGACCACCCAGTCCTGCACGTACACCGGGCTGGAGAACCGGTGGGCCACCCACGCCTGCACCGAGGAGTACTCGCTGACGGCGTCGAACTGGACGTTGCCGTAGTAGGCCAGCATCGCGCCCTTGCTCATGAACCACTCGCCGTTCAGCGCGATGCAGAAGACGTAGGGGTTGACGTTGTCGTCGTCGGGCAGCGAGTGCGCGTTCAGCGTGCTCGGCACGCCGGCCGGCGGCCCGGCGGGGGCCTGGCCGTACCCGGGCGGCGGCTGGCCGTGGCCCGGCTGCGGGGGCTGGCCGTAGCCCGGCTGGGGCGGCTGCCCGTACCCCGGCTGGCCGTACCCCGGCTGGCCGTACCCCGGCTGCCCGTACCCCGGCGGCCCGTAGCCCGGCTGCGGGGGCTGGCCGTACCCGGGCTGGGGCTGGCCGCCGTAGGGGTTGCCGCCGTAGGGGTTGTTCGGCGGGTAGGTCATCGTCGCCGTCCTCAGAACTTCTGCTCGCTGGCCTGCACGTACACCGTGCCGTGGCCGCTGATCGTCAACTGGAAGGCCTCGCCGGAGCCGCGCCCGACGACGTCGCGGAAGCCGACCTTGGCCGCGAGGTCCACCGAGAGCTGGCCGACGTGGCCGACGTAGGCCTGCGGGTCGACGCCGACCTGCTGACCGTTGAGCTGGATCGGGAACGCGCCGCCGTGGGCGAGCAGCGCGACCGATCCGCGGCCGTGCAGGTTGGTGGTGAACAGGCCCTGCCCGGTCATGGCGCCGCTGATCGCGGACCGCAGCCCGCCGGAGCCGAGGAACTGCACGCTGGACTGCAGGTTCGCGTCGTGCACGAGCAGCCGGTCGGCCTCGCAGACCAGCGGGGCGCCGCCGTCGAGCTCGAGGACGGTGACGTGCATGCCCTTGTAGCCGTAGAGCACCTGGCCGCTGCCCTCGGTGGCCATCATCGGGTTGGACTCCCCCGACATCGCCGCGCCGACCATGCCGCCGATGCCGCGGCCCTGGCCGTGCACCGGGCGGAAGGTGACCTGCCCGGAGTAGCCGAGCATCGCGCCGCGGCGGGCGAGCACCGGGTTGGCCGGGCCGACGTGCGCGCGCACGACCTTGCTGTTGACGGTCTCGAACGGCACGGCTCAGCGCTCCGAGGACTGGACGAGCACCAGGCCGTGCCCGGTGAAGCGGAGGGAGAAGGGCTCGCCGGAGCCCTCGCCCACGAGGGACTTCCACGAGACGCCGCTGACCAGGTTCATCGACAGCTGACCGCGGGAGCCGACGTAGGCGTCGGGGTCGACCACCAGGTCCTGGCCCGGCGCGACCTCCAGCGCCATGACCGGGCCCTCCGACACGAGGGCGACCTGCCCCTGCCCGGTGACGGTCGTGGTGGCCAGGCCGTGGCCGCTGGTCACGCCGCGCAGGCCGGAGAACTGGACGTCGAGGCGCAGGTGCTCGGTGTGGGCCAGGATGTGCTCGCTCTCCACGGTGAGCGTGTCGCCGGCCAGGTCGACGACGAGCACGTCCATCGCGTCCTTGGCGAGGTACACCCGGCCGTGCCCGGTGCAGTCCATCAGCGAGATGCTCTCGCCGGCGACGGCCCGCTTCAGGGCGGCGCGCATGCCGCCGCCCCCGCCCATCCCGGAGCTCTTGAAGTCGACGTTGCCCTCGAAGGCGACCATCGAGCCGCTGGCGGCCCGGATGCGGTCCCCGTGCAGGTCGGCGTGCAGGACGCGTTTCTGGGCGGTGAGCTGTGCCAACGACGGACCTCTCGGTGCGGGGACGGAAACCGGGCGGACCGTATCCGGCTCTCCCGTCCCGCGGTAGGGCACCCGCCGCGGACGCGCGGCGGCCCCGGGGCGGGCGCCCCGGGGCCGCTGGGTGGAGCCTGCGCTCAGCTCTGGCCGGCGGGCACCTCGTCGCGCTCGCCGGGCCGGTCGGGGGCAGGGACCTCGGCGCGCTCCCGCCGCGAGACGACGATGCTGCTGATCACCGCGGCGACGATGAACAGCAGGCCGGTGAGGCCGGTGACGTACTCGCTGATGTGGAACCGCAGCTCGAGGATCATGATCGCGGCGAGGAAGCCGATGGCCCACATCGCGCCGTGCTCGAGATAGCGGTACTCGTCGAGGGTGCCCTTGTCGACCATGTAGATGGTCAGCGACCGCACCCAGAAGGCGCCGATGCCCAGGCCCAGGGCGATGATGAAGATGTCGCTGCTGATGGCGAACGCGCCGATGACGCCGTCGAAGGAGAACGACGCGTCGAGCACCTCGAGGTAGAGGAACGCCGCGAAGCCGGCGCCCGCGACGGCCTTGGTGGCGGTGCCCCCGGCGCCGTTGCCCGCGGTCTGCCCGGTCGGGGTGACGTCGTCGTCCTCGTCGTCGGTCTCCGGGGCCTCCATGAGCTCGTTGAGGCCGCCGATGAGCAGGTAGGTGAACAGGCCCGCGAGCCCGGACATGAGCACCGTGGCGTACTTGTCGTCGTCGGCGATCTGCGAGCCGACGTAGATGACCGCCAGGGCGATGACGATGGCGAGGTAGGGCAGCTTCCCGGCCTTGGCCAGCGGCCGCTCCAGCCACGACAGCCAGTGGATGTCCCGCTCCTCGTCGAAGAGGAAGTTCAGGAAGATCATCAGGAGGAAGATGCCGCCGAAGGTGTAGATCGCCTCGGCCGCGGCCTCGACGTTCTCCGCGTAGGCCTCCTGGTCCGACAGCGCCAGGTCCCACACCTCGGAGATGGACAGCTGCGCCGTCACCGAGACCAGGACGATCGGCAGCAGCAGCCGCATGCCGAACACGGCGATGAAGATGCCGACGTAGAGGAAGAGCTTGCGCCACAGCGGGCTCATCCGGCGGAGCACCTTGGCGTTGACCACGGCGTTGTCGAAGGAGAGGCAGACCTCGAGCACGCCGAGGACGGCGACGGCCAGCAGGGCCGCCGGCCCGCCGAACAGCACGGCGGTGACGAGCGCGGCCACCGTCAGACCGACGGAGAAGCCGAAGTAGCGGAGCATCAGGTGTTCCTCTCCGCCGCCGGGGGTGCCGGGCGACGACGACGACAGGGACGGGCGGGCCGGTTCCGGCCGGGAGGCGGGCCGGTGTTCCAACGGATCCCGGCGGGTCCCGGTTCCCGCCGGCCCGCGGCCGGGCGGTGGGGCAGCACGTTCAGCGGACCGGGCGGCGCCGGCCGCCCGTCCCCACGGGCGGGGTCCCGGCGTGGTATCCACGGGCCACCGGACCGCGCAGGTGCCGGCCCGCCCCGCCGGACGCGGGCCACGGCGAGGGGAGGCGGTCGTGAGCGCACCCGGCGGCACCCCCTGGTGGCGGCGCGACCGCGACGCCCCCCGGCGGGAGGCCGCGGCGGCGCGGGAGGCCGCGGCCGCGGCGATGCTGGAGCTGGACGCCGCGCTGGCCGACCTGCCGGACGCGGTCGCCGCGGCGGAGGAGGTGGGGGCACCGGCCGGCGGGCGACGGGCTCATCACCGCATCCCCGCCCCTGACTCGTTGGCCCGCGACTGGCGGGACCTCTCCACCCACGCGGACACCGTCATCGGACACTACCTGCAGGCCTTGTCCGGCCACGACCCCGCGGCGGACACCGAGCCGGGCGCGGCCCGCGCCGCCGCCGTGGAGCTGGGCGCGGCCGCCGCCGCGCTGCGCGAGGTGCACGGCCAGGTCCAGCGCTTCCGCGACCAGTACGGCGAGGTGCTCGCCGCCGCCGCCCGTGCCCGCGCCGCGGCCGCCCGCGCGGTGTCCGCGACCCGCGACGCCGTGGCCACCGCCCGGGCGGCGCTGGACGCCGCCGGCGCCGCCGGGCTGGCCGACCCCGGCCTGGACGGCGTCCTCGCCGACGCCGAGCGCCTCGCCGCCCGCGCCGCCGCCGACCTGGCGGCCCGCCACGCCGCGCCCGCGCTGGAGACCGCGGAGCAGGGCCGCCGGGAGGCCGAGGCGGCGGCCGCGCGGGCGCGGGCGCTGCCGGAGCGGGCCGCGGAGGTCCGCCGCGGCGCCGCCTCCGTCCGCACCCGCCGTGAGGCGCTGGGCACCCGGCACGAGCGGCTGGCGCCCGTGATGAGCGAGCTGCGCCGCCGCTACCCGCTCAGCGCGTGGTCCGACGTCGAGCGCGCCCCGCAGCGGGCCGCCGAGGCGCTGGCCGAGGCCGACGAGGCGCTCGCCGCGCTGGAGGGGGCGCTCGGCGCGCCGGTCCTCGACGTGCCCGCAGCCGCCGCGCTGCTGGCCCGGGTGCGGGCGGCCGCCGGCCGGGTCGACGACGAGGTGCGCGCGGCGACCGGGCGGCTGCAGCGGCTCGACGCCGTCGCCGCCGACCCCGGGTCGCTGCTCGGCGAGGTGCAGCGCGCCGTCGTCGACGCCCGGCGGTTCCTCGGCGGCCTGCCCGAGGAGCGCGCCCGCCGCTTCCGCCGCACGTTCGAGGACCTCGCCCGGCGGCTGCCCCCGCTGGAGGAGGCGGCGCGGGGCCGCCGCCCGGACTGGGGCGCGGTGCTGCGCGAGGCGCGGTCGATCGAGGACGGCCTGGACCGGCTGGTGCGGACCGCGCGTTCGGACTAGCCCGCGCGGTCGAGCAGCCAGCGGACGATCTCCTCGCCCGCGGCGGCGCCGCTGGCCGCGGTCACCGCGACCCGCGCGCCGGTCCAGCCCTGCTCGTGCAGCTCGCCGTGCGCGGGGCGGACGGCGGCGTCGGCGGCGAGCAGCATCGGCGCGTCGAGCAGGCTGTCGCCGGCGCACAGCAGCCGCGGCGCGGGCCCCTCCCCCGCCAGCAGCCGGCGCAGCCGGAGCAGCCCGGCGGCCTTGGACAGCCCGGCGGGGACGACGTACACCTTGCGGCCCTGCACGCTCAGCGTGGCCCCGGCGGCCGTGGCGGCGTCGGTGGTGGCGGCCAGCCAGTCCTCGGGGATGCCGTCCCGGGTGTGCGCGACCAGGTAGCAGAACAGCCCCTCGGCGGCGCGCACGGTGCGCACCCACGGCTGCCCGGCCACCGCCTCGAGCAGCGCGAGCAACTCGGGCAGCGGCGCGGCCTGCGCGGCGGTCGCCGCCGCCCAGTCGTCCCACTCCGGGTCGCGGACGCCGTCGGCGAGCAGCACCCCGCCGTTGGCGCACAGCGCGTACCGCGGGACGACGGGCAGCCGCACCCGGCCGTACTGCGCCACGGTGCGGGTGGTGACCGGGACCAGCAGCGCCCGCCCGGCCAGCTCGGCGAGCAGCCGCCACGATGCCGGCGTCGCGTGCGACAGCGGCGCGCCGTCGAGGTGCTCGACGACCTCCAGCCCCTCGGTCGTGCCCGCCGCGGCCGCGGAGTAGATGAGCGTGCGGTCGAGGTCGACGGCGGCCAGCGTCGCCGTGAGGACGGCGGTCACCGGCCCACCGGCCGGATCAGGCCGACGCAGGAGTACGGCAGGCCGGGCACCTCGACCAGCGGCACGCCGCGGGCCCGGGCCAGCGCGGCGACGTGCCGCAGGTCCTCGGCGCGGTCCGGGCGGACCAGCACCTGCCAGGGCACCCGGCGCAGCAGCACCCGCGTCGTCTCCCCCACCCCGGGCTTGACCAGGTTGACGTCGGCGATCCCGTGCTCGGCGGCGATCCGCTCCACCGCCGCCCACCCGGCCCAGGTGGGCCGGCGCTCCTCCGCGGGGACGTCGTCGGCCGGCGGCTGCACCGGGAACGCGGCGGCCACGGTGTCGACGAACAGCGCGGAGACGTCGGCGCCGGCGAGCTCGGCGTAGTACTTCGCGCCGTGGAACATGCCGGGGCCGATGAGGTCGTCGCGCAGCACCGTCCGCGACACCAGCCCCGACACCGTGCTGTTCAGGCAGGCGCTCGGGATGAGGAAGTCGTCGCGGGTGCCGTACAGCTCGGTGCAGACGCCGGGGTCGGCGAGGACGGCGAGCCGGTCGTCGAGCGCGGCGTCCTCCGGGTGCGCGGCGACCCAGCCGGCGACGGCCTCGGTGAGCTGCCGCTGGATCGCGCCCTTGCCGGTCCAGCCGTCGACGAACCGCACCGCCGACGCCGGGTGCCGGGCCAGCACGTGCGCCATCGCGACCTGGTCGATGCCGCGGCCGCGGATGATCGAGACCGTGTAGTGCGGCACCGCGACGCCGCGGGAGGCGAGGAACCAGCGGCGCAGCAGCACGCCGATCGGCGTCCCCGCGCGGGCCAGCGACACCAGCACCGGCGTCTGCCCGTGTGCGGCGGCGGCCTCCCAGACCAGCTCGCCGACCCGGGCGACGGCCTCGGCCAGGCGCCCCGCCGACTGCTCCAGCGCGGCGGTGAACAGCGCCAGGTAGTCGTCGTCGGGCTGGTACTCGACCGGCAGCATCTCCGAGTAGTGGGTGCCCGACTGGATGGCCTCCTCGCGGTCCTCGGTGCCGCGCTCCAGCGCGACCGACGACAGGTCGGTGAGCAGCCAGGTCACCTCGGCGGGCGCGTAGGAGCCGAACCGGCCGGGGACGGCGGGCGCGAGCCGGGCGGACAGCGCGGTCATCGGGCCGGCTCCGCGAGCGGCACGGTCACCAGGTGCACGGCGCGGGTGGCGAACGGGCGCAGCGCCTCCGCCATCGGGGCGCAGTCCTCCGCCGGGGCGTCCACGACCACGACCACGTCGTCGGCGCGCTGGTCGGCCCAGCGGCCGGCCACCGGCACGGCGGCCGGGTCGGCCAGGTTGTGCACGCGCGAGACGCGGGCGGGCTCGTCGGGCGCGGGGAAGGACAGGCTGCGGCGCAGGGCGTAGCCGGGGTCGTCGGCGGCGTGCACGGGGCTCCGGGTGGTCGACTGGGTGGTGACGGGGACGCCGGGCAACCGCCCGGCCAGGCGCGCCGCGATCACGGTGGGCGCGTGCATGAGCTCCTCGGTGCCGAGCACCAGCACCCCGCGGCTGCCGGCCAGCTCCGGCGCGAGCGCGGCGGCGACGGCGTCGGCGGCCGCGGCGAGCCGGGCGCTGCCGGCCGGGGTGAGGCCGTGCCGGGCGGTGGTGGGGACGCCCGCGGGCCACAGGCCGGCGTGCGTGCGGACGGCGCCGGGCGCGCCGGCCGGGACCGGTGCGGGGCCGGGCAGGGCGGCGCGGGCGGCCGCGGCCCGGTCGAGGACGTCGGCGGGCAGGGCCAGCTCGGTGGTGAGGGCCGCGGCGACGTCGACCCGCACCCCCAGCGCCTCGGCGCGCCCGGCGAACGCGGCGCGGGCGGCGGGGGTGCGCGCGTCGAGCAGCGTGGCGACGACGTAGCGCTCGCGCGGCCAGCGGGCGTGCAGCTCGGCGACGGTGTTGAGCGCGGTGCGGCCGGAGGTGAGCTCGTCGTCGACCAGCACCAGCGGGCCGGGCGCGTCCAGCGTCACCGGCCCGGCCGGCTGCAGGGCGTGCGCGACGGCGTGCGAGTGCTCCTCCTCGAACGCGGCGGCCACCGGCACGCCCGGGTGCACGCGCCGGGTGGTGTGCAGGTAGGCCGCCCCGAGCCGGTCGGCGGCGGCGTGGCCGAGGCCGGTCGCCGTCTCGCAGTAGCCGATGACCAGGCCGGGCGCCTCGCCGTCCAGGACCGCGGCGACGGCGTCGCCCACCGCGGCCCCGGCGCCGAGGACGGCGGCCGGCGCGACGGGCACGTGCTTGCCGAGCACCCGGGAGACGACGAGGTGCGCCCGGCGCGGGTTGTCCCGCAGCGCCAGGCCGCACAGCTCCGCGAAGCGGCCGGGGTCGGCGGCGGTGACGTCGAGCAGGGCGGAGACGGTGCCGTCGAGGCGGACGGCGGAGACGTCCCCGCCGAGTCCTGCGGCACCGGGGAGGGTGGCGGTCACGCGCGCTGCGCCTGCCCGCTCGCGAACACCTCGGCCACCCGGCGCTGCCCGGTCGACAGCAGGTCGACGAGCGCGGCCTCGTCGGCGACGACGCCGTAGACCGCGGCGCGGCGGCTGATCAGCTCCGCCCACAGCGCGTGCGGGCCGATCTCGTTCATCCGGCCGTTGCCGGAGACCGCGATGCCGCCCTGCCCGCGGGCCATGAGGATCTCGAGGGCGTCGTCGTACTCCGAGCGGGAGACGGTGAGCAGCGCGTTGACCACCGAGACGTGCGCCGGGTGGATGACGGTCTTGCCCAGCACGCCGTTGGCCTTGTCGAGGGTGACCTCGCGGATCAGCCCGTCGAGGTCCCCGGCGATCATCCGCTGCCGCAGGCCGCCCTCGTGCTGCTCGCTGAACGGCGTCTGGCGCAGCTGCGGCTTGAACAGCCGGGGGCCCGGGATGTGCTCCCACACCGCGCCGGTGACCACGTGCTCGCCGCCGCGGGTGAAGGTGTTGACCACGTCGGCCAGGCAGTCCCGGACGACGGCGACGTCCCAGATCGTGGTGTCGCGGTCGCGGCGCAGGCCGAACAGCCCGGACAGGTCGGTGCCGCCCACGCGCAGGCACAGCACGGACTCCCGGTGCGCCTCGACCACCGCGGCCAGCGCGCCGAGCGCCTCGCCGCGGGTCTCCCGCCAGGCGAGGTCGGGCGTCTCCAGGATCGGCATGCCGTACAGCGGCTGGCCGAGCATCGCGGCGACCTCCTCCACCGCCGCGAGCATCGGCGCGAGGGTGGCGGCGGTGGCCTTGGGGAGGCTGAACCCGGTCAGCCGCGCCAGCGCCGGCCCGGCGGCGCGGGCCACCGCGCGGATCTGCTCCGGCGTGCGCACCCGCACGAACAGCAGCGGAAGCGCCGGCTGCTCGCCGTCGGCTGCGCGCCGGTGGATCCGCTGCAGCGCGGCGACGACGTTGGCCTCGGCGCCGGGGACCGCCGCGTGCGGGACGGCGTCCTCGAGGCACCACACCATGCTCGTGGCGCCGGCGGCGGCCGCGCGGGCGGCGTCGACGTCGAGCGCCGGCCGCGTGCCCGGGCTGTAGAGCGTCGCGCCGAGGGCCAGCGCCAGCACGCCGCGCGGCGTCGCCGGGCCGACGTCACCCGGCGGGACGGCGAACAGCCGGTCCCGATCGCCGTCGGTCAGGTGGGAGAAGTGGCGCACCGTCGGCGCCTCCTGGTGGGAGCTCACCGGAGCAGGCCCTGGGCGCGCGCCCGCCGGAGCCAGTCGGGGTACTCGGTCATGAGCCGGTCGAACAGCGCGTCGTCGCTGATCGGCCGGCGGCCCATGAGGTCGTTCTCGCTGACCGCGAAGAAGTCGGCGTTGTCGGTGTAGCGGCCCTCGAGGTCGTCGAGGCGCTGCAGGTAGCTGAACTGCCGCTCCGGGCCGATGCCCATGAACTGCCAGAACACCGGCTCGAAGGACGCCGCCTTGAGCTGCTTGGTCGCGACCGACTTGTCGCTGGGCGCGCCGTCGGTCAGGAACATGACGTAGACCGGCACCTGTGCCGGCTGCGGCTCCACGCGGTCGCGGCTGTCGCCGAAGTACGCCTTCCGGACGGCGGCCATCGCCGCGCCGTAGCGGGTGTCGTACTCCAGCCGGTGCCGCCGGGTGAGCTCGGCGATGTACTGCTGGTGGCCCTCGAGGCGCAGGCCCTCGGGCTGGTGCACGTCCTTGCCGAACAGGAAGACGTCGACGACGCCGTCGTCGTCGAAGCGCAGGCCCAGGGCGAGGACCCGCTCGGCCAGTCGCTGCACGGCGCCGGTGCGGTACAGCTGGGCCATCGAGCCGGAGATGTCGAGCACCAGCGCGACCCGGGCGGTGTGCTCCCCCAGGCCGCGCTTCTCCAGGCTGACGCCGGCGGTCTTGACCAGGGAGAGCATCTGCGGCGCCGAGGACGACAGCTTCTTCTCGAGGTCGACCAGCCGCTTCTTCTCCATGCTGACCGGCGCGGCGGCCGGCGGCGGAGGGGCCGCGGGGGCGGCAGGGGCGGCGGCAGGGGCGGCGGCCGCGGGGGCGGGCTCGTCGTCGACGCTCACGCCGACGTCGGTGGCCATGCCGGCCAGCCCGGTGGTGAAGCCCTGGCCGACGGCGCGCACCTTCCACTCCGCGCCGCGGCGGTAGACCTCGGCGAACACCAGCGCCGTCTCGGGGCCGGCGGCCAGCTCGCAGCGGATCGCGGGTGCCGCGGCGCCGTCGGCGGCCACCTCGACGCCGAGCCCGGACAGCCCGCCGAAGGTGCCCGCGCCGTCGAGGGAGGCGCCGATGACGACCTTCTCGACGTCGGCGGGCAGCGCGGCCGGGTCGATCCGGACCTGGTCGACGGTGGCGCCGCCGCGGGCGGACTTGCCGAGGTGGCGCACGGCGCCACCGGCGCCGCTGGGCTGGTTGTAGAAGACGAAGTCGTCGTCGCTGCGCACCCTGCCCGCCGCGGTGGTGAGGAACGCCGACAGGTCGGCGTCGACGCCGGGGGCCGGCGTCCAGGTGAGCGTGACGACGACGGGGCCGGTCAGGCCGGCCTGGGCCAGCCCGACGTTGCCGCCCCGGGTGAGGACGTGGACCACTCCCGTGCCGCTCAGACGGACCGGGTGGCGGTGGTCACGGGGCGGGTGCGGTCGGGCATGACGAGGGGACCTCCGGGTTCTCGGGGGCTGGTGCTTCTCGGGGGGGCGGTGCGGGCAGGGCGGGGCCCCGGCGGGCGGGGTCCCGCACCGCCGGGGGGACCGGGGGGGGGGGGGGGGGGGGGGGGGGGGGGGGGGGGGGGGGGGGGGGGGGGGGGGGGCCGGTGTGGGGGGGGGGGGGGCGGGGCGGCGCGCTCACCACTACTCCGGAGACCATCACAACTTTCACG
>NZ_JBJGZK010000043.1:0-26852 GCF_054050475.1 Geodermatophilus sp. SYSU D00525 | reverse complement strand
CCCCCCCCCCCCCCCCCCCCCCCCCCCCCCCCCCCCCCCCCCCCCCCCCCCCCCCCCCCCCCCCCCCCCCCCCCCCCCCCCCCCCCCCCCCCCCCCCCCCCCCCCCCCCCCCCCCCCCCCCCCCGCCGGGGTCGGGCGGGGTCGTCTCGCGGATGGTGTCGACGGTGGCGGTCACAGCGTCGCGCTCCGGCGGCGGCGCACGAGCGCGATGAAGAAGGGCCCGCCCAGCAGGGCGAGCACGATGCCGACCTGCACCTCACCGGGACGTGCGATCACCCGGCCGACGACGTCGGCGGTCAGCAGCAGGAACGCCCCGGCCAGTGCCGCGCAGGGGACCAGCCACCGGTGCGCCGGCCCGGTGAACGCCCGGACGGCGTGCGGGACCACCAGCCCGACGAAGGCGATCGGGCCGCAGGCCGCCGTCGCGGCGCCGGCCAGCAGCGTGATGGCCACCAGGCCGACGGCGCGGGCCGGCCACACCCGCTGGCCGAGGCCGCGGGCCACGTCCTCGCCCATGCCGAGCAGGTCCAGGGCGGGCGCGTTGAGCAGGGCGAGCACCAGGCCGGCGACGACGAAGGGGAGCACCTGCCAGGCGATGTCGGCGCCGCGGCCGGCCAGCGCGCCGACCACCCAGAAGCGGAAGGCGTCCAGCGAGTTCGAGTCGCTGACCAGGACGGCGCGCACGAGGGCGTAGAGCAGCGCCGACAGGGTGGAGCCGGCGAGGGCGAGGGTGACCGGGGTGGCCCCGCCGCGGCCGGCCGCGCCGAGGACGTAGACCGCGACCGTCCCGGCCAGCGCCCCCGCGAAGGCGAACCACACGTACCCCGACGGCGTGCTGATCCCGAGCAGCGCGATGGCCAGGACCACGGCGAAGGAGGCGCCGGCGGTGACGCCGAGCAGGCCGGGGTCGCCGAGCGGGTTGCGGGTGTGGCCCTGCATCAGGGCGCCGGCGACCCCGAGCGACGCCCCGACCAGGAGGCCCAGCGCGGTCCGCGGGACCCGCAGGTCCCAGACGATGACCGCCTCCTCGGTCCGCAGCGAGCGGTCGGTGAGGACCTCCCACACGGTGCCCAGGCCGAGCGGGCGGGTGCCGACCGCGATGCTGGCCGCGCAGGCGGCGACCACGAGGACGAGGAGCCCGAGCAGTCCGAGCACGCGGCGCCGGGTCCGGGCGGACCGTGCCGGGCGTGCGGGGACCTCCCGGGTCGCCGCGGGAGCGCGGGTGACGCTGGGGACGGGCACCGGGCAGCTCCGGACGATCGAGATCAGGCAAGGCTCACCTTAGTACCCGCTCCGGTGCAGGTCACGCTCACCGCTTCGTGCGGCGGCTCCCGCCGTGCCAGTCCTCCTGTACCCCGACCTCGTCCGGCTGCACCCCGGCGGCGATCAGCTGCGGGCGCTCGCGCAGGCTGCGCTTGAGCTCGGCGAACCCGGGGAAGCGGGCCAGGCGGACGACGGCGTCCCACAGCCCGACCGCGTCGTCGTCGGCCGGCACCCGGCTGATGACCGGGCCGAAGAAGGCGACCCCCTCGGGCGGTTCGAAGTGCAGGATCGGCGTCCCGACGTCCTTGCCGGTGAGCGCCAGCGCCTCGTCGGTCTCGGCCCGGATCGTGGCGTCCCAGCGGTCGTCGTCGAGGGCGCCGGCGAGGTCCGCCGGCAGCCCGGCGCGCTCCAGCACCGGCGCGAGGTAGGCCCGGGTGCCGCGCTCGCCGGCGGTGCCGGGCCGGTCGGGCTCGGTCTCGAAGACCCGCCGGCCGAGGGTCTCGTAGAGCGTGCCCACCGCCGCCCGGCCGTGCTCCTCGCGGGTGCGGGCGGCCACGCGCAGCAGCCGCAGCCCCGCGGTGTGGCCGGCCTCGTACTCGGGCGGGAAGTGGGCGTCGTAGTCGACGTGCGCGTTGAGCAGGCGCAGCGAGATGAACCGCCAGTCGACGTCGTACTCCCGCCGGGCCGCGACGGTGCGCACCCACCGGCTGGTCAGCCACGCGAACGGGCACACCGGGTCGAAGTAGAAGTGCAGGTCGGCCATGACCCGATGCTGCCCCGCCCCCGCGACCCCGGCACGCCGCCGCCCGGGCCCGCTCCTGCAGCCGGGCACCGGCATCCCATCCGCTCCCGGGGTGCTGTTCGTGCTCCTCGGGTCCTGCAGCGCCCGGGAGGACGGGGAACGCCCCAGGAGGAGCCGCGGGTCAGCCGGCGAGCAGGCCCTCGATCGCCGTCCGGACCTCGGGCGCGCCCGGCTCGGTCGTCGGGCGGAACCGCGCCACGACCGCGCCGTCGCCGTCGACCAGGAACTTCTCGAAGTTCCACTGCACCGGCCCGGCCTCGCCGGCGGCGTCGGGGGCCTCGGTGAGCCGCTGGTAGACGGGGTGCGCGTCCTCGCCGTTGACGTCGACCTTCCCCGTCATCGGGAAGGTGACGCCGTAGGTGGCCGAGCAGAACGAGGCGATCTCCTCGGCGCTGCCGGGCTCCTGACCGGCGAACTGGTTGCACGGCACGCCGACGACGGTGAACCCGCGCGGGCCGTACTCCATCTGCAGCTCCTCGAGCCCGGTGTACTGCGGGGTCAGGCCGCAGCGGCTGGCCACGTTGACCACCAGGGCCGGACGGCGGCCGGTGAGCGCGCCGAGGGTGGTGTCCTCGCCCCGGAGGGTCGAGACGGGCAGGTCGAGCAGGTCGGTCACGGGCACTCCTCGCGGGCCGGGCGGGTCGACGGCACCAGCGCGCGGGACGCCGGGCTCATTCCAGGTCGCTGATGTCGTCGGGGACGTCGACGGCGTGCTGACGCAGTGCGGCCAGCGGCACGACCTCCAGCGACCGCTCGTTCGTGGCCGCGAGGACCACGCCCGCCGCGGCGCCGGCGCGGTAGGCCTGCAGCCAGCGGGCGGCGACGACGCACCAGCGGTCGCCCGGCCGCAGTCCGGGGAAGCCGAACTCCGGCCGCGGGGTCGTGAGGTCGTTGCCGAGCTCGCGCTGCAGGGTGAGGAACTCGCGGGAGACGACGGCGCACACCGTGTGGCTGCTCAGGTCGTCCGGGCCGGTGCGGCAGGACCCGTCGCGGTGGAAGCCGGTCAGCGGCTCGGTGCCGCAGGGTTGCAGGGGACCGCCCAGCACGTTGCGTTCGGTCCCCGGCTCCGGCTCGGTCACGACGGGATCGTGGCAGAGGTGCTCCCGGACGTGGCCGTCCGCGGACCCGGCCGGAGACGCTGCTCGGCCGGGCCCGCGGAGGGCGGTCAGGCGGTGCCGGTCAGACGGCGTCCTCGCGACGGCGCCGGCCGGCGAGGGTCAGGCCGGTCCCCAGGGCGAGGGCCAGCAGCGCCGCCCCGAGAGCGGTCGCCGTCCCGGTGCCGGTGTAGGCGAGCTCCCCGGTGTCGCCGGAGCGGTCGGACGCCGCCGAGGAACCGGCCGTCCAGGCGTCCGCCGTCCAGGAGCCGGTCGCCCGAGCACCGGCCGCGGACGCCGGGCGGGTGGTCCCGTGCGCCCAGCCGTTCCCGGAACCGTGGCCCCAGCCGTGGCCACGGTCCTGGCCCCGGCCGTGGCCCGGGCAGTCCTGCGGCGTGCCCGGGTGCTGCGGGTCGGTCGGGTCCGTGGGGTCGGTCGGGTTCGTCGGGTCGGTCGGGTTCGTCGGGTCGGTCGGGGTCACCGGGGCGGTCGGCGGCGTGCAGTCGCCGGCGGCGTCGCCGAGCAGGCCGAGGCCCAGACCGCAGACGGTCACCGGCACGTCGACGCCGATGCCGCCGTCGGAGCCGTTCCCGGAGCCGTTCCCGGAGCCGTTCCCGGAGCCGGGGCCGCCGGGACCCTCCGTGCCCTCGGGGGAGCACCCGCCGAGCGCGTCGCCCAGCACGCCGAGGCCGGTGCCGCAGACGGTGACCGGGGCGTCGACGTCGAGCAGGCCGCCGTCCGAGTCGCCGGAGCCGGTGCCGTCCCCGGAGGTCGCGGGCGTGCAGTCGCCGGCCGCGCCGCCCAGCAGGCCCACGCCGGTGCCGCAGACGGTGACCGGCAGGTCGGCGTCGACCAGGCTGCCGCCGTCCGACCCGCTCCCGGTGTCCCCGGTCGGCGCCGCGGGGGTGCAGTCCCCGGCGGCGTCGCCGAGCACGCCGACGCCGTTGCCGCACGCGGTGACCGGGACGTCGACGTCGAGCAGGTCGCCGAGCGGGCCGCCGTCGGCGGGGGCCGGTGCCGGGTCGGTGGCGGCGGTGCAGCCCCCGAGCGCGTCGCCGAGCACGCCGACGCCGTTGCCGCAGACGGTGACGGGCACGGTCACCGCGCCCTCGGGCGTGGCGGGGGCGGTGCCGCCGGCGGTGGCGTCGCCGAGCACGCCGACCCCGTTGCCGACGACGGTCACCGGCACGACGACGTCGGCCGGGTCGGTGCTGCCCGGGGCGGGCGCGGCCGGTTCCTGCGTGGCGGTGCCGCCGGCGACCGAGGCGTCGTTGCCGCCGATCGTCACGGGCACCGCGACGTCGACGGGGCCCAGGTCCAGGGAGATGTCCTGCGAGACGGCGGGCAGCTCCAGCCCGCCGATCGGGGTGCCGGTGTCGAGGACACCGAGCGCGTTGTCGGTGACGGTGACCGGCACCGTCACGTCGAGGTCGTCGGACGCGGCGGCGACACCGGTGCCGAGGGCCATCAGGCCGCCGGTCATCAGTGCCACGCGCAGGGCGCGGGTGGCCCAGGGGTGCATGGGGGACTCCTGACTGAGGACGGGGACCCGCGTCCCGGACGGGACGGCGGGGACTGCGCTCGACCGGCCCGTGGCCGGGAGGCGCGTCCTCAGTCGGGGGAGGTGGCGGGGTCGACCGGGTCGCCGGCGGCGGCGTCCCGGGCCCCGGCGGTGGCGGCCACGGCGGCCGCGCGCGGCGCGACGGGGACGGTCGCGCCGAGGTCGGAGGAGGGCTGGTCGGCGCCGGACGCGGTGCCCGCCGACGCCGGCACGGCCGGCGGGAGGGGCACGGCGGGCGCGAGCGGGGCCACCGGCACGGTGGGCGCCGGGACGGCGACCTGCGCCACGGCGGGCGCGGAACCGGCCACGTCCGCGGACCGCCCGGCCGCAGCGGGGACCCGCGGGGCCGCGACGTCGGTGCCGGACCCGACGGCCGGCGCGCCCACGACGTCGGCCGCCGCGCCGGCCACGGGAGCGCCGGCCGGGGTCTCGACCGGGTCGTCGGCAGAGGCCACGGGCGCGGGGACGTCGGTCGCGGGGACGTCGGGCACCGGCGCCAGCGCCCCGGTGACCGGGGACAGTGCCCCGGTGACCGGGGACAGCGCCTCCGTGACGGGTGCCAGGGCCGGCCGCAGTGCCCCGGTGACCGGGGACAGCGTCCGCGTCACCGGTGCGACGGCGTCGGTCACCGGCTCGAGCACGGGAGCGACGGGCGCGACGGCCTCCCGCAGCGGCGCGGCGACCGGGGCGACCGCCTCGGCGACCGGCGCCAGGACGGGCGCGACCGCCTCCGCGACGGGCGTGACGACGGGGGACGCGACGGACCCGGCCACCTGGCCCACCGGCGCGGTCACCGCGCCGAGCAGGCCGCCGGGCGGCGGCTCGTCGGCCGAGGCGGTGGACACGCCGGCCAGCCAGATGCCGGCGGCGGTCCCGGCGAGGACCGCCAGGCGGCCGCCCCACCGGCGCAGGCGGGCGCGACGGCCCGGCAGGAGCGAACGCTCGGCCATCGCACCTCCCCCTGGTGTCGGCCGACACAGTGCTCACTCCATGGAGCCAGGCGGTCACGGAAGGCGCCAGGCGAAGTCCGTCCCCCGATGGGGTGAAAACGGGACGGAACGGTCACGTCCTGTGAGGCGGCCCCACCCTCCCTGGGGACGCGAGGGGAGTGGCAGGGTGCCGCTGTGACCGCTGACACCTCTCCCGCACCGGTGCTCTGGCAGCCCACAGGGGAGGTCCGGGAGGCGACGCGGCTGGCGGCCTTCGCGCGCGAGGTGGCCGCCCGCCGCGGGCTGGACCTGGACCCCACCGACTACGACGCGATCTGGCGCTGGTCGGTCGAGCACCTGGACCAGTTCTGGGCCGACGTCGCCGCGTGGTCCGGCGTGCTGCCCGGCGTCCCCGACGACCGGGTGCTCACCCGGCGGGAGATGCCCGGTGCCGAGTGGTTCCCGGACGCCACGGTCAACTACGCCGAGCAGGCGCTGCGGCACGCCACGGACGAGCACCCGGCGCTGATCGCCGTCGCGGAGGACGCCGAGCCGGTCGAGGTCTCCTGGGCCGAGCTGCGCGCGCAGGTCGGTGCGTTCGCCGCGACCCTGCGCCGGCTGGGCGTGCGCCGCGGCGACCGCGTCGCCGGGTACCTGCCCAACGTCCCCGAGGCGGTCGTCGCGTTCCTCGGCGCGGCGTCGATCGGCGCGGTGTGGTCCTCCTGCGCGCCGGACTTCGGCACCCGCGCCGTCCTCGACCGGTTCGCCCAGATCGAGCCGACCGTGCTGGTCGCCGTCGACGGGTACCGCTTCAACGGGAAGCCCTACGACCGGCGCGGCGTCGTCGCCGAGCTCCGGGCCGCCCTGCCGACCGTGACGACGACGATCGCCGTCCCCCGGCTGTTCCCCGACGAGCTCCCCGACGGCGCGCTGGGCTGGGCCGACGCCGTCGCCGACCGGCAGGAGCCCGAGTTCGAGGCGCTGCCGTTCGACCACCCGCTGTGGATCGTCTACTCGTCGGGCACCACCGGGCTGCCCAAGGGGATCGTCCACGGGCACGGCGGCGTGGTGCTCGAGGAGCACAAGCAGCTGGGCCTGCACGGCGACGTCGGGCCCGGCGACCGCTTCTACTGGTACGCCTCCACCGCCTGGATCATGTGGAACATCGCGACGTCGGCGCTGCTGCGCGGCGCGACCGTGGTCGTCCACGACGGCGCCCCGGCGTACCCCTCGGTCGACGCGCAGTTCGCCCTCGCCGCCCGGACCCGCCTCACCTACCTGGGCACCAGCGCCGGCTACCTCGTCGCCTGCGAGAAGGCCGGGATCCGGCCGGGGGAGACCCACGACCTGTCGGCGCTGCGGACGATCGGCTCCACCGGCTCGCCGCTGCCGGCCTCGGCGTTCGAGTGGGTCTACGACGCGGTGGGCCGTGACGTCTTCCTCGCCTCGGTGTCCGGCGGCACCGACGTCGCCACCGGCTTCATCGGCAGCACGCTGCTGCTGCCGGTGACCGCCGGGGAGCTGCAGCGGCCGATGCTCGGCGTCGCCGCGGCCGCGTGGGGCGAGGACGGCGAGCCGGTCACCGGCGAGCTGGGCGAGCTGGTGATCACCGAGCCGATGCCGTCGATGCCGCTGTACTTCTGGAACGACCCGGACGGCAGCCGTTACCGCGAGGCCTACTTCGAGCCGTGGCCGGGCGTGTGGCGCCACGGCGACTGGATGGAGGTCACCGAGCGCGGGACCTGCGTCATCACCGGCCGGTCGGACTCCACGCTCAACCGCGGCGGCGTGCGCATGGGCACCGCCGACATCTACGCCGCCGTCGAGAGCTTCCCCGAGGTCGCCGACTGCGTCGTCCTCGGTGTCGAGCAGCGCGACGGCGGCTACTGGATGCCGCTGTTCGTGCAGATGGCGCCCGGCGCCGAGCTCACCGGCGAGCTGGCCGACCGCATCCGCGCAGCCATCCGCAGCTCGGCCAGTCCCCGGCACGTGCCCGACGAGATCCTCGTCGTCCCCGGCGTCCCGCACACCCGGACCGGCAAGCGGCTGGAGGTGCCGCTCAAGCGGCTGTTCCAGGGCGTGGCGCCGGAGAAGGCGGTCAACCCCGGGGCCGTCGACGACGCGTCACTGGTCGACCACTACGTCGCCCTCGCCCGGGAGCGCGGCGCGCGCTGAGAACGGCCCGCGCAGCGCCGCCCACTGCAGCAGCAGGACCGTCTTGGCGTCGGCGATCCGGCCGTCGCCGGCCATGGCCAGCGCGTCGTCGAACGGCAGCTCGAGCACCTCGACGTCCTCGCCCTCCTCGGCGAGCCCGCCCCCGGCCGACACCCGGTCGGCCGGGGTGTAGGGCCCGGCGAAGAACGCCAGCCGCTCGGTCACCGAGCCCGGGCTCATGAACAGGTCCGGCAGCCGGGTGAGCGCCCCGACGGCCACGCCGAGCTCCTCCTCGGCCTCGCGCCGGACCGCGGCCTCGGCGTCCTGCTCGTCGAGCAGCCCGGCGGCGGTCTCGACGAGCATCCCGTCGTGGGAGCCGTTGACGTACGCGGGGAAGCGGAACTGCCGGGTGAGCAGCACGGTGCGGCGGGCGGCGTCGTACAGCAGCACCGTGGCGCCGTTGCCGCGGTCGTGGGTCTCCCGCTGCTCGGTGCGCCAGACGCCGTCGCGGCCGCGGCGGACGAACGTCGTCCGCCGGTTGACGTACCAGGCGCTGGAGAGCACCTCGACGTCCCGGACGACGACGTCGGGGTTGCCGGTGAGGTCGCGACCGGCGCGGTCGAGCCCCGTCCGCCCCCGCGCGTCGGGGACGTCGACCCCGAGGACGCCGGTCACCGCGCCACCGCCGGGACCTCGTCGACGCCGGTGTAGACCGCGGCGCCGCGGGCGCGGGCCAGCGCGACCATCTCGTCGGAGCCGGCCGAGGCGCCGGGCAGCCGCAGCACGGCGTCGACGCGGGCGACCAGCCGGCGGCCCATCGGGTGGAACACCTCGTCGAAGGCGGCGTCGCCCACCCGCGTCGAGCCGGCCAGCTCGGCCAGCGGCAGGGCGAGGTCCTCCCCGTTGACGGCGAGGTGGCCGGCGCGGAACAGCTCCAGGCAGGCCTGCCGGATCGCCCGGTGGTTGGCCGCGATCCGCTCCGGGTCGTCGCCGGTGCCCCCGCGGTACGGGCCGGCGACCAGGATCATCAGGGGCTGTCCGGTCACGCTCCCGGGCGTCCTGTCCGCAGTCATGTGCAGTCGACCTCCACGCCGGCGTCGTCGAGCGCGGCGAGGGTCTCCTGCGCCGCGGGGGTGAGCTGGGGGTCGCGGGCGCTGGCGTCCGTGACCAGCCGGCCGACCGCGTCCAGCGGGGCCACCGAGGCGAAGGCGCGGACGCCGAGCTTCGAGGCGTCGGCGACGACGACGGTGCTGCGGGCCTGCTGCAGCCCCACCTGCTTGACCGCGGCGTCCTCGAGCGTGAACTCCGACCAGCCGGCCTGCGCGCTCACCGCCCCGATCGACATGACGAACAGGTCGAAGGTGAGCTGCCGCAGCACCGCGGCGGTCAGGGGGCCGGCCAGGCTCCGCTCGCCGGGCCGCGACTCCCCGCCGACGACGAGCAGGCGGATCCCCGGCCGGTCGGCCAGCGCGTCGGCCACCGGCAGGCTCACGACGGCGGCCGTGAACGGGCCCTCGCCCGCCGCCGCCCGGTCGCCCAGCGCCCGGGCCACGTGCACCGTCGTCGTCCCGGCGTCGAGCAGCACCGTCGCGCCCGGCTCGACCAGGGCGGCGGCCGCGCGGCCGATCCGGTCCTTGAGGCCGGCCTGCCAGCCGGCCCGCGCGCTGAAGCCCGCGGAGCCCTCCGGCCCGGCGACGGCGACCGCGCCGCCCCGGACGCGCTCGACCAGTCCGCGGGCCTGCAGCGCGTCGAGGTCGCGCCGCACGGTCATCTCGGAGACGCCCAGGCGGGCGGCGAGGTCGGCGAGCGAGGCCCGGCCGGCGTTGCGCACCAGCCGCAGCGTCACGTCGAGTCGGTCAGGGACGGCCACGGCGGATTTCCTACCAGCACCGTGTGAGTTCTGTGAAGTGATTGTGTGATCCGGCGCGGGAGCGTGTGCTCCGTCACGCTCCCGCGGGCGCGCCGTGCAGGTCAGGGGCGGCACGCGCATGGTGGGCGGGGACCGCCCCCGACGACGGAGAGAGGCCGCGCGACGATGACGTCGACCCAGGAGCGCCCCGCCGACCTGCTCGAGCCCCGGCCGCCCGCGCTGCTGCCGCCGTGGCACACCCCCGAGCGCGAGGCGCTGCAGGAGCAGGCCCGCCGGTTCGCCCACGACGAGGTGCTGCCGGTCGCCGACGAGCTGGACCCGCAGAAGGGGCTGCTGCCGGAGGCGCTGCTGGCCCGGATGGCCGAGCTCGGCTGGTTCGGCATCACGGTGCCGGCCGAGCACGGCGGGCTGGGCCTCGGCGTCTTCGAGTACTGCATGGTGTCCGAGGAGCTGGCCCGTGCCTGGATGAGCAGCGCGAGCATCCTCGCCCGCTCCCAGGGCCTCGGGACGGCGGTGGCCGACCCCGCGCGGCGCGGCGAGCTGCTGCGCCGCAGCGCGAAGGGCGAGTGGATCGGTGCCATCGCGCTGTCCGAGCCCGACGCCGGCTCCGACCTCGCCGGCGTCTCCACCCGGGCGGTCCTCGACGGCGACGAGTGGGTGGTCACCGGGCACAAGCGCTGGTGCGGCAACGCCGAGGCCGCGGACTTCATCCAGGTCCTCGTCCGCGAGCGCGACCCCGAGCCGGGGGAGTCGCGCTCCGCCGGGCTGGTCAACCTGCTGCTGGAGAAGGAGCGCGGCGCGTTCCCGCCCGGGCTCACCGGCACCCCGATCGACAAGATCGGCTACCACGGCTTCCTCACCTGGGACCTGGTCTTCGACGGCGTCCGCATCCCGCGGGCGAACGTCGTCGACCAGGCGGCGGCCAGCGACGAGCAGGGCGAGGCCGCGAAGCGGGCCGGGTTCGCCGAGGCGCAGAAGTTCCTCAACACCGCGCGCGTGCACACCGCCGCCCGCGCCGTCGGCCTGGCCCGCGCCGCGCTCGAGGACTCGATCGTCTACCTGCAGGAGCGCGAGCAGTTCGGCCACCCGATCGGCGACTTCCAGGCGCTGCGCTTCGCCGTCGCGGAGATGGCCGCCCAGATCGAGCAGTCGCGCGCCTTCTACCGCCAGGTCGCCCACCTCGTCGACCTCGGCGTGCGCTGCGAGAAGGAGGCCTCGATGGTCAAGCTCGAGGCCACCGAGATGGCCGTGCGGGTGACCAACCAGGCCATGCAGCTGCACGGCGGCAACGGCTACACCACCGAGCGGCAGGTCGAGCGGCACTGGCGCGACGCCCGGCTGACCACGATCTTCGAGGGCACCAGCGAGATCCAGAAGCGGATCATCAGCGACCGCCTGCTGCCCCGCTCGCCGCTGACGTGATCTCCCGCGTCGCGAGGTGCTGACGGGACGGCGTCCCTCCTCTACGGTCCCGCGCGGCCCGCAGCCCGACCGCCCCCCGGCGGCGCCGGCGGGCCGGTCCCGGTCGTCCGCCCGGGGCCCGACGACGCCCGAGGAGAACCGTGTCCCGCACCCGTCCGACCGTCCGCCGTGCCCTCGCCGGGGCGCTGCTCGGCTCCGCCCTGCTGCTGTCCGCCTGCGGCGGTGAGGACCTCGACGACCTCGCCGCCGCGGCTGAGGACGTCGCCGCGGCCGGGGACGGCGGTGCCGCGACCGACGTGCCGGAGGAGTGCCTGGCGGCGTTCCCGCTGACCGTCGCCGGCGGGGCGGACATCGTCGACGTCGAGTCCGTCCCCGCCGGCTTCCCCGAGCCGCCGGACGGGTCGACCCTGTGCGAGACCGGCGGCACGGCCGACGGCAGCCAGGAGTACGCGAACTACGCCTCCGACCTCGCCGCCGAGGACGTCCTGGCGCACTACGCGTCGGCCGCCCCCGCCGCCGAGCGGACCGAGACCGGCCTGGGCGAGCCCGCGGTGTCGGGCACCTCCGGGGACGTCTTCTGGCAGGTGGAGCCGGTCGACGGCGGCTTCCGCCTCGTCTTCGCGCCCGGGGCCTGACGCCTCGACGCTCGTGCTCCGCTCACCGGTGTGCGCGGAGCACGAGCGTCGCCACGGTCACCCGGCGGCGTCGTCGGCGTGCGCGACGTTGTCCAGCTCGCGCCAGATGAGCGCCAGCAGCACCGCCGACCCGGCGAACGCGAACCAGAACGGGCCGGTCACGCCCCAGGCCCGGGCCACGAGCCCGCCGACGGCCTGGCCGGCCAGGATGCCGCCGAAGACGCCCATCGCGTACAGGCTCCCGACCCGGCCCTGCAGCCCGGCCGGCACCGCGCGCATCCGGACCGTGCGCGACGTCGTCCCCCAGACGAACGCGTGCGCGCCGAAGACGAACAGCACCGGTACGGCGACCCACGGCGTCGTGGCCAGCGCCAGGAACAGGTGGGTGAGCGTCTCGAGCAGCAGCCCCACCTTCATGAGCGCGGCGATGCCGACGCGCCGTTCGAGCCAGTCGTAGGACGCCGTCCCGACCATGCCGCCCAGCGCACCGACCGTGGTGAGCAGGCCGTAGCCGGCCGCGCCCAGGCCCAGCCGCTGGTCGGCGTAGAGCACGAGCACCGACCAGGCCGCGCCGTAGGTGACGTTGAACAGGACGATCGTGACCGTCAGCGTCCGCACCGCGGGGTGGCCCCAGGTCCAGCGCAGGCCCTCGGCGACGTCCCGGCCGATCCGCCCCCGCCGCGCCGCCCGCTCCGGCGGCGGCACCCGCATCCGCGCGATCAGCACCGCGCCCAGGGCCACCAGCACCGCCTGGGCGAGGAACGGCCACGCGGCGCCGGCCACGAACAGCAGGCCCCCGACGGCCGGCCCGGCCAGCTGGTTCATCGTCAGCGTGCCCGCGGTCAGGCGGGCATTGCCGATGCCCAGGTCGGCGCGGTCGACGACCATCGGCAGCAGGGTGCCGGCGGCGGTGTCGGCGAACACCTCGGCGGTGCCCAGCACGAACAGCGCGACCAGCACGGGCACCAGCCCGACGTCGCCCGTGAACAGGGCGGCGGCCAGCACGGCGAGCACCCCGGCGCGGGCCAGGTCGACGGCGGCGACGAGCAGCCGCCGGTCCACCCGGTCGGCCAGGACGCCGGCGTGCAGGCCGAACAGCAGCCACGGCAGCTGCTGCAGCAGGGCGCCGAGCGCGACCAGCAGCGGGTCCTGGGTGCGGGCGGCCACCAGCAGCGGCCCGGCCGCCAGCGCCACGCCGTCGCCCAGGTTGCTCACCCACGACGACGCCATCAGCCAGCGGAACGACGTCCCCATCCGGGCGGGCAGCACCGCCTCGACCACCCGGCCCACGGGAACGGGACTGTAGACGCGACCGTTCCTGCGCTCCTCCGGTAATCCGGCTGACTGCTGTCGGTCCCGTCGGCGAGCATGGGGCCGACGGCGCCGACGGTGCGCCGTCCCCCGAGGAAGGACCCGTCATGACCGGCCTGCCGCGCGCGCTCGCGCCCCTGCGGCACCGCGACTACCGCCTGCTGGCCGCGTCGATGGGGCTCTCGCTGCTCGCCCAGGGGCTGTGGACGGTCGCGCTGGTCTGGCAGGTGGTCGACCTCGGCGGTGGGCCCGCCGCGCTCTCCTTCGCCACCGCGCTGTCGGCCGGCGGCATGCTGGCCAGCACGCTGCTCGGCGGCGCCCTGGCCGACCGTGTGCCGCAGCGGCGGATCCTGCTCGGCGTCGCGCTGCTGCAGACCGCGGCGGTCGGGCTGGTCGCCGTCCTGTCGCTGGCCGGGGCGCTGGCGCTCGGTCCGCTGGCCGCGGCCGCGCTGGCCCAGGGCGTCGCGACGGGGCTGTACTACCCGGCCTACTCCGCGCTGGTCCCCAGCGTGGTCCCGGCGGGCGACCTGCTCGCCGCCAACGGCCTGGAGGGCGTCGTCCGCCCGGCGCTGGCGATGGCGATCGGGCCTGCCGCCGGCGGCCTGCTGGTCGGCGCGTTCTCACCCGGCGCGGCGCTGCTCGCGACGGCGCTGACCTCGGCGGTCGCGGCCGCGTGCGTGGCGGCGCTGACGACGGTGCCGGTGCGCCGCGACGAGGTGGGCTCGGGCCTGTTCGCCGACGTCCGGGAGGGCGTCGCCTACATGGTCCGCACGCCGTGGCTGCTGGCGACGCTGCTGTTCGCCTCGCTCATGGTGCTGGTGTTCATGGGCCCGTTCGAGGTGCTGGTCCCCTTCGCGGTCCGCGACCAGGCCGGCGGCGGCCCGACGGAGCACGCCTGGGTGCTGGCCGCGTTCGGCATCGGCGGCGCGCTGGGGTCGGCCGTCGTCGCCTCGCTGCGGCTGCCGCGGCGCTACCTCACGGTCATGAACCTGCTGTGGGGCTTCGGCTGCGTGCCGATGGTCGTCTTCGGCTGGACGTCGTCGCTGTGGCTGATGATCGCCGCGGCCGGGGTGCTGGGCGCGGCGTTCGAGTCGAGCACGGTCATCTGGGGGACGCTGCTGCAGCGGCGGGTGCCGCCGGCGCTGCTCGGCCGGGTGTCCAGCCTCGACTTCTTCGTCTCGCTGGCGTTCATGCCGCTGTCGATGGCGCTGGCCGGGCCGGTCAGCGAGGTCGTCGGGCTCACCGGCACGTTCCTGCTCACCGGGCTGGTGCCGCCGGTGCTGGCGGTCGCGGCGATCCTGTACTGGCGGCTGCCCGCCGACGAGATCGCCCACCCGCTCGACGTCCCGGCCGAGGAACCGGCCGGGAGCGAGGCGGTCAACGAGCCGGCAGGCGTGGACGACGGACCCCGTCCTCCCCACCCCTCGCAGGCTCGGGGCGGGGCCCTGGACGGGGCCGGAGAGCGAGACGGACTGCCTACGGCAGGCGCAGGCGAAGGACCCCGTCCTCCCCACCCCTCGCAGGCTCGGGGCGGGGCCCTGGACGGGGCCGGAGAGCGAGACGGACTGCCTACGGCAGGCGCAGGATCCGGGCCTCCCAGGGCCTGAGCACGGCGGGGTCGTCCTCGGGCAGGTTCCCGAGGACGACCTCCGCGCCCACCGCCTCGGGCAGCAGGCCGGCGAGGTCCTGCTCCTTGGCGCCGAGGTTGCAGACGACGAGCAGCGTGTCGCCGTCGAGGCTGCGGGTGAACGCGTACACCTCGTCGTGCTCGGGCAGCAGCATGGTGAAGGAGCCCAGGGCCACCACCGGGTCCTCGTGCCGCAGCGCGATCAGCCGCCGGTGGTGGGCGAACACCGAGGCGGGGTCCTCGCGCTGGGCGGCGGCGTTCCACTCGACGTGGTCGGGGTTGACCGCGAGCCACGGCGTCCCGGTGGTGAACCCGGCGTTCGGCGAGGCGTCCCACTGCACGGGCGTGCGCGCGTTGTCCCGGCTCATCCGGCGCAGCGCCGCGAACACCTCGTCGGGGTCGGCGCCGTGCGCCACGGCCTGCACCTGGTGGTTGATCGACTCGACGTCGCGGAACTGCGCCAGGTCGGTGAACGGGAAGTTCGCCATCCCGATCTCCTCGCCCTGGTAGACGTAGGGCGTCCCGCGGTGCAGGTGCAGCAGCGTGGCCAGGCACGTCGCGGAGTCCCGGCGGTAGCGGGGTGAGTCGTCGCCGAAGCGGGACACCGCGCGCGGCTGGTCGTGGTTGTCCCAGTAGAGGGAGTTCCAGCCGACGTCGGCCAGGCCCGTCTGCCAGCGGCCGAGGGAGGCCTTCAGGTCGCGCATCCGCAGCGGCCGGGGGTTGAACTTCGATCCCTCGAAGTCCAGGCCCACGTGCTCGAACTGGAAGACCATGTCCACCTCCTCGCGCGCGGGGTCGGTGAACAGCAGCGCGTCCTCCACCGTCGCGCCCGGCGTCTCCCCGACCAGGAGCAGCTGCTCGCGCCGGCCGGTGAACACCTCGCGGTGCATCTCCTGCAGGAACTCGTGGATGCGGGGGCCGCACACCACCGACGCGGTCGCGTCCCCGTAGGGCAGTCCGGGCACCGGCGGGCCGTCGTGCAGCTCGCCGTCCGGCCCGACGTCCTTGCTGATCAGGTTGATGACGTCCATGCGGAACCCGTCGACCCCGCGGTCGAGCCACCAGCGCATCATCGCGTAGACCGCCTGCCGGACCTCGGGGTTCTCCCAGTTCAGGTCGGGCTGCTTGCGGTCGAACAGGTGCAGGTAGTACTCGCCACTGGCCTCGTCGAGCTCCCAGGTCGAGCCGGAGAAGAAGCCGTGCCAGTTGGTCGGCTCGGCGCCGGGCTGCCCCGCCGTCATGCCCTGCCGCGGCGGCCGCCACCAGTACCAGTCCCGCTTCGGCGAGTCCGGCGACGACCGGCTCTCGACGAACCACGGGTGCTCGTCGCTGGTGTGGTTGACCACCAGGTCCATCACCAGCTTCATCCCGCGCGCGTGCAGCCCGGCGACCAGCTCGTCGAGCTGCCCCAGCGTGCCGAACAGCGGGTCGACGTCCTGGTAGTCGCTGATGTCGTAGCCGTTGTCGGCCTGCGGCGAGGGGTAGACCGGCGAGAGCCAGACGACGTCGACGCCCAGGTCGGCCAGGTGGTCCAGCCGCTGCAGGACCCCGCCGAGGTCGCCGATCCCGTCGCCGTCGGAGTCCTGGAACGAGCGCGGGTAGACCTGGTAGACGACGGCACGGGTCCACCACGGCGACTGCTCGGGGGTCACCCGACCAGCCCAGCACCCCTGGCCCCGGTCCGCACCCGCGCGGCCCGGGGAGCGCGCTGATTGGATGGCCGGGACCCGTCGGGGACCCCCCGGCACCCCTGATCCGAGGAGGACCGATGGCCGAGCCCCTGAGCCGACCCGACGTCGAGCCGCCCACCGGGCCCGCGCCCGACGACCTGGTGATCGAGGACCTCGTCGTCGGCGACGGCCCCGAGGCCACGGCCGGCGACCTGGTCAGCGCCCACTACGTCGGCGTCACCCACGACGGCGGCGAGCAGTTCGACGCCTCGTGGGACCGCGGCGACCCGCTGGAGTTCCGCCTCGGCGTCGGCATGGTCATCCAGGGCTGGGACGAGGGCATCCAGGGCATGCGGGTCGGCGGGCGCCGCCGGCTGACGATCCCGCCGCACAAGGCCTACGGCGACCGCGGCGCCGGCGGCGTCATCAAGCCGGGCGCGACGCTCGTCTTCGTCGTCGACCTCGTCGGCGTGCGCTGAGTCCTCCGCGCGCCGTCGTGCTCTGCCCCCCGATGGGGGGCAGAGCACGACCCGCCGCTGACCGGCCACGTGGTTGCGCCGGGCAACCGCGGGGCACCGGTGCGGCCATGAGCGAGCCGGTCCCCACCCGTGAGCACGTCCGCGCGAAGGAGGGCACCGGCAGCGGGTCGGCCGGCGAGTCGGGTGGGGAGTCCACCGGCACCGTCGTCGTCGCGGGCCTGGCCAACCTCGGCATCGCCGTCGCCAAGCTGGTCGGCGGGCTGATCAGCCACTCCTCGGCGATGCTGTCCGAGGCCGCGCACTCGCTGGCCGACACGATCACCGAGGTGCTGCTGTTCGTCGCGCTCAAGCGCGGCGACAAGGCGCCTGACGCCCGCCACCCGGTCGGCTACGGCCGGGAGACCTACTTCTGGGCGCTGCTGGCCTGCCTCGCGACCTTCACCCTCGGCGCCGGCTTCTCCTTCTACCAGGGGATCGAGACGATCCTCGAGGGCGAGGAGCAGGGCTCGCCGCTGGTCGCGTACGTCGTCCTGGCGGTCTCGTTCGTCCTCGAGGGCGCCTCCTGGCTCAAGGCCGTCCGGCAGGTCCGCGGGGCCGCCCGCACGTGGGGGACGACGCCCCGCCGCTACCTGGCCGAGACCACCGACACCACGGTCAAGGCCGTGACGTTCGAGGACAGCGCGGCGCTGGTCGGCCTCGTCCTCGCCGCCCTCGGCCTGTTCCTCGAGCAGGTGACCGGCGACCCGGTGTGGGACGGCGTCGCCGCGATCCTCATCGGGGTGCTGCTGCTCCTCGTGGCCGGGTCGCTGGCGCGGGCCAACGTCTCGCTGCTCATCGGCCAGTCGATCCCGCGCCGGCTGCAGGACCAGCTGCGCGCGGAGATCGCCGGGCTGCCCCAGGTCGACGACGTCCCGGTCCTGCTCACCACGGTCATCGGTCCGGGGCAGCTGGCCGTCATGGCCAAGGTCGACTTCGCCGACACCGCGACCGTGGCCGACATCGAGCGGGCCTCCGACGAGGCCGAGCGACGGCTGGTCGCCCGCCACGAGGGCGTCCGCTTCGTCTTCCTCGACCCGACCCCCGGCGACGGGCGGGCCCGCGCGGAGGCCCACCGCCCGGAATGACGGTGGCCGGCCCGCGGTTGGGGGATGCCGTGCGCATCGAGGTCTGGTCCGACGTCGTCTGTCCGTGGTGCTACATCGGCAAGCGCCGGTTGGAGACCGCGCTGGAGCGGTTCCCCCACCGCGACCAGGTCGAGGTGGTCTGGCGGTCCTTCCAGCTCGACCCGAGCATCCCGGAGGGCGAGACCCACCCGACCCTCCCGGCGCTGGCCGCCAAGTACGGCCGCCCGGTCGAGGAGATGCGGTCGATGATGCGGCACGTCGAGGAGACCGCCGCCGGTGAGGGCCTCGAGTACCACCTGGCCGACGGCGTCAGCGGCAACACGCTGCTCGCCCACGAGCTGATCCACCTGGCCGCCGAGCACGGCCTGCAGGGCGCGGTGAAGGAGCGGCTGCTGCACGCCCACTTCGAGGAGGGCCGCTCGGTCTTCGACGTCGACTCGCTGGCCGCCCTGGCCGTCGAGGTCGGCCTGGACGAGGCCGAGGTGCGGGCGGCGCTCGCCGACCACCGGTTCCGTCCCGCGGTCCTCACCGACGCCGCCACCGCCCAGGCGCTCGGTGCCACCGGGGTGCCGTTCTTCGTGGTCGACCGGAAGTACGGCGCCGCGGGCGCCCAGCCGGCCGAGCTGCTGCTGCAGGTGCTGGAGCGGGCCTGGGCCGACGCCCACCCGCTGGTCACCGTCCCCGCGGCCGAGGGCTGCGAGGACGGCTCCTGCGCGGTCTAGACCCGACACGCACAGCGGGCCCCTCCCCGGCGGCAGAGATGGCCATCTCCGCCGCCTCCCGGGAGGGGCCCGCCGTCGTCGTCGTGCGGTCAGCCCATGGCGGGGCCGCCCTGCTCGGTGCCCGACAGGTCCTTCAGGAACTCGTGGCAGCGCTTCGCGCGCGCCGAGTCCTGCTCCATCACCTCGCGGAAGAAACCGGCGATGTCGTCCAGTCCCGCGTTCTCCGCGTCCCGGACGTACTGGCCGTAGTCGTGCCCGGCCTTCAGCGAGTGGTACTGCACCGAGATCAGGTCGTAGGCGACGTCCTCGAATCCGGTCTCACCCGTGGCCATGTCGGACCTCCTCGTCGTCGGAGACGGACGTCCGCACGGGTTCCCCGCAGGCCAGCAGCGGAAACGGACCGGCCCGTCACGACGCGCCGGGGACCGCGCCTCCCGTGACGTCCCCGCCGCCGGCGTCGTCGGCGAGCGTCCGCCCGGCCGTCGTCTGCGCGTCGTCGGCCGCGAGCTCCTCCTCGCCGGTGGACGCCGGGTCGTCGTCGGTCGAGGCCAGGTCCGCGCCCTCGGCGTAGGCGCCGGGGTCGGCCTGCGCCGTCCGGGGGTCGTTCAGCGGGTCCGGGACGTCGGGGTCGGTGACGGTCATGCCCCGTCCCTGCCCCCGCCGTGGGACTGGCAACCCCGCGCGGCCTGCGGCAGGGTCGGCGCGACGGGTCCCCCGACGGACGGAGACGCCCCGTGACCGACCCCGCGACCCCCGCCGACCCGCCGACGCACCGCACCGGCGCGGTCGCCGAGCTGCCCGACGGCCGCCTGCGGCTGGAGTTCCGCCGCTCCTGGGGCGACGGGCCCGACGCCGTCTGGGCCGCGCTCACCGAGCCCGACCGGCTGGCCCGTTGGTTCGGCACCTACGAGGGCGAGCGGGCCCCCGGCGGCCGGGGGACGCTGACGATGACCCACGAGACGGAGCCGGCGGCGATGGAGGCCCGCATCGCCGAGTGCGACCCGCCGCGGCGGCTCGTCGTCGAGTGGCCGGACCAGGAGGACTGGCGGGTCGGGCTCGCCGTGGTCGTGGAGAGCGGCCGGACGACGCTGCACCTCACCCAGGACTTCGCCGCCGGCACCGACGTCACCGACTACGCGCTCGGCTGGCACTGGTACCTCGACAAGCTCGACGCCGAGATGGGCGGGCGCCCCGACCCCGGTGACTGGGACACCTTCCTCGCCCGGGTCGGCCCCGACTACGGCCGGGCGCCGGAGGGCTGAGCGCCGAGCACCGCCATCGCGACGGCGGTGACCAGCCCGGCGGCGGCCACCGCGGTCTCCACGGGCTCGGCGCCGGCGGGGGTCAGCCGCCGCCGCACCAGCCGCTCGCCGAGGTAGCCCGGCACGAGGGCGGCGCCGGTGGCGGCGAGGACCCGCGGGGCGCGCCCGTCGTCGCCGGCGACCAGGCGGGCCAGCGCCCAGCCGTGGACGGCCAGGGTCCAGGCCGGCGGGCCGAGCGCCGTCCCGGCCCACCAGGCGTCGCGCCCGACCGTCGCCGCGCGCCCGGACAGCACCGGCGTGTCGAACGCGTGCCGCCGGCGCAGCGACAGCACCGTCCCGGCCAGGCTCGCCGCGAGCTGGACGGCGGAGGCGGCGAGCAGCGCCCCGCGGCGGCCCGTCACCGGACGTGCTCGGGCACCTGCACGGGCGCCGGGCCGGTCCACGGGCCGAGCGTGCCGAGGAGGGCGTTGCGCCGGCCCAGCCGCGGGCCCGCCTGCACCGGGTAGGCGTCGTAGGCGCCGGTGAGGTCGCGCGCGGCGTGGACGGCGAAGTTCGGGTCCTCCTGCGCCTCCCGCGCGACGGCGACCAGGTCGGCCAGGCCCCCGGCGACGACGGCCTCGGCCTGCCGCGCGTCGACGATCAGCCCCACCGCCATCGTGGCCACGTCCGCCCCCTCGCGGATGCCGGCGGCGAAGGGCACCTGGTAGCCGTAGCCGAGCGGGTGCTCCCAGCCGCCCAGGCCCCCGCCGGAGGCGTCGACGACGTCGACCCCGCGGGCGCGCAGCTCGCGGGCGAAGGCGATCGTGTCCTCGAGGCCGATGCCGTCGGCCGTGCCGTCGACGGCCGAGACCCGCACGAACAGCGGCCGGTCCGCGGGCCACGCGGCGCGGACGGCCTCGACCACCTCCAGCGGGAACCGCCAGCGGGCCTCCCGCGAGCCGCCGTAGGCGTCGGTGCGCCGGTTGGACAGCGGCGAGAGGAACTGGTGCAGCAGGTAGCCGTGCGCGGCGTGCACCTCGAGGACGTCGAACCCGGCGGCCAGCGACCGGCGGGTGGCCGCGGCGAACGCCTCGCGGACCTCCCCCAGCTCCTCGACGGTGAGCTCGTGCGGCACCGGCCCCCCGGGGACGGCGGGCACCGGGCTCGCCGAGACGGTCCGCCAGGGCTGCTCGCCCGGGAGCGCGTCCTCCGGCGTGACCGGGCGGCCGCCCTCCCACGGGCGGTGGCTGCTGGCCTTGGCGCCGGCATGGGCGAGCTGGATGCCCGCGACCGCGCCGGCGGCGCGCAGGAAGCCGGCGACGCGGGCGAGGCCGGGCACGTGCGCGTCGGACCACAGGCCGACGTCGCCGTGGCTGATCCGCCCCTCCGGCGTCACCGCCGTCGCCTCGACGACGACCGTGCCGAAGCCGCCGAGCGCGAACCGGCCGAGGTGCACGAGGTGGTAGTCACCGACCAGCCCGTCGGTCACCGAGTACTGGCACATCGGGGCGACGACGAGCCGGTTCGGGAGGGTCACCCCGCGCAGCGTCAGGGGCGTGAGGAGGGCCGGGGAGGGCGCGGAGCCGTTCGTGAGACTGGTCACGCCGGACTGCCAACACCGCTCCGACCTGCGGTGTTCCCGGTCCGCACCCCGCGCGGACGTAGACGTCCTAGACGTAACATCTCTCACCGTTACAGGCGGGTGTCCCCGCTTGTACGCTTCCCGAACCCGACGGCCGGACCCGTTCCGCCGGCCACGGGGAGACAGCACGCACCGGCGCCGGTGTCCCCGACACCCGGCGTGCCCAGAGGATGGAGACGCCGTGACCTCCGTGACCACCCCCGGTCTCGACAACGCCCCCACCACGCACGCCCGGCTGCTCGCCTGGGTGCGCGAGATGGCGGAGCTGACCACCCCGGACGAGGTCGTGTGGGTCGACGGCGGTGACGAGGAGTGGGAGCGGCTCACCCGGAAGCTGGTCGACGCCGGCACCTTCACCCGCCTGGCGAAGAAGCCCAACTCGTTCTGGGCCGCCTCCGACCCCAGCGACGTCGCGCGTGTCGAGGACCGCACCTTCATCTGCTCGGTCGACGAGGCCGACGCGGGGCCGACCAACAACTGGATGGCCCCCGACGAGATGAAGTCGATCATGACGGAGCTGTACCGGGGCTCCATGCGCGGCCGCACGATGTACGTCATCCCGTTCTGCATGGGCCCGGTCGAGGCCGAGAACCCGATGTTCGGCGTCGAGCTCACCGACTCCGAGTACGTCGTCGTCTCGATGCGGGTCATGGCGCGCATCGGCAGCCGCATCCTCGAGGCGATGGGCACCGACCGGCCGTTCGTGCCGGCCATGCACTCCCTGGGCGCCCCGCTGGAGCCGGGCCAGGAGGACGTGCCGTGGCCCTGCAGTCAGACCAAGTACATCGTGCACTTCCCCGAGGAGCGGGCCATCTGGTCCTACGGCTCGGGCTACGGCGGCAACGCCCTGCTGGGCAAGAAGTGCTACTCGCTGCGGATCGCCTCCGCGATGGCCCGCGACGAGGGCTGGCTCGCCGAGCACATGCTGATCCTGAAGCTGACCAGCCCGCAGCAGAAGACGTACTACGTGGCGGCGGCCTTCCCGAGCGCCTGCGGCAAGACCAACCTGGCGATGCTCGAGCCGACCATCCCCGGCTGGAAGGTCGAGACCCTCGGCGACGACATCGCCTGGATGCGGTTTGGCGAGGACGGCCGGCTCTACGCGCTCAACCCCGAGTACGGCCTGTTCGGCGTCGCGCCGGGCACCGGCTGGGACACCAACCCCAACGCGATGCGCACCATCGACAAGGGCAACTCGGTGTTCACCAACGTCGCGCTCACCGACGACGGCGACGTCTGGTGGGAGGGCATGACCGAGGAGCCGCCGGCGCACCTCACCAGCTGGAAGAAGCAGGACTGGACGCCGGACTCCGACGAGCCCTCGTCGCACCCGAACTCGCGGTTCTGCACCCCGATCGAGCAGTGCCCGATCCTCGCGCCCGAGTACGAGGACCCGAGGGGCGTGCCGATCTCGGCGATCCTGTTCGGCGGCCGCCGCAAGACGACGATCCCGCTGGTCACCGAGGCGCGGGACTGGAACCACGGCGTCTTCATGGGCGCCACGCTGTCCTCCGAGACGACGGCCGCGGCCACCGGCGCCGTCGGCGTCGTCCGCCGCGACCCGTTCGCCATGCTGCCGTTCATCGGCTACAACGCCGGTGACTACTTCCGGCACTGGGTCGAGACCGGCAAGGCACACGACGCCACCAAGCTGCCGCGGATCTTCTACGTGAACTGGTTCCGCCGCGACGAGGACGGCGGCTTCCTGTGGCCGGGCTTCGGCGAGAACAGCCGGGTGCTCAAGTGGGTCGTCGAGCGCATCGAGGGCACCGCGGCCGCCGAGGAGACCGCCGTCGGCCACGTGCCCACGCCCGACTCGCTCGACGTCTCCGGCCTGGACATGACCGAGGACCGGGTCCGCAAGGCGCTCGCCGTCGACAAGGACGAGTGGCGCGCGGAGATCCCGCAGATCACCGAGTGGTTCGAGAAGTTCGGGGACAAGCTGCCCAGCACCATGTGGGACGAGCTGGAGATCCTCAAGAGCCGGCTCGCCTGAGGAGGACCACCCTTCCCCCACGCCCCGCGCGCTCGGCGCGGGCCCCTGGAGGGTGGCCGTTCCAGGATCTCGCCCGCGGGCCCCGCACCGGACAACGTCGTCCGGCGCGGGGCCCGTGCTCGTCCGCGCCCCGCCGTGCACGGACCGGAGTGGTCTGCGAGCCGAGCGTGCGGGCGTCGGTTAGCGTGGCTGACGGTCCCGCGTCCCCCTGACGACAGGTCGCTCCCCGGTGCCCAATCCCTACCTGCACGTGCTGCGCACGCCGCACGCGCTGCCCATGGTGCTCGCCGCCTTCATCGGCCGGCTGCCCCTGTCGATGGTCGGCCTGGGGTGCGTCCTGCTCATCGCCGACGAGACCGGCTCCTACGGCCTGGGGGGCACGGTCGCCGCCGCGGGCGCGGTCACCACCGCCCTGGCCGGCCCGGTCATCGGCCGGCTGGCCGACACCTTCGGCCAGCGCCGGACGCTGCTGCCCGTCGTCGCGGTGTTCGCGGCGGCCGGTGCGCTGTTCCTCACCGCGGTCAAGGAGGACTGGCCGCGGTGGACCTTCTTCGCCACCGCGGGGATCGCGGGGGCGTGCATCCCGCCGGTCGCCTCGATGATCCGGGTGCGCTGGACCCACCTGCTGCGCGGCACCCACCGCCTGCACACCGCGCTGGCGATGGAGTCCGTCGTCGACGAGCTGGTGTTCATCGTCGGGCCGGTGCTGGTGACCTTCCTGTCCACCACCGGGCACTCGACCTCGGGCGTGGTCACCGCCTTCACCCTCGCCGTCGTCGGCGCGCTGCTGTTCGCCGCGCAGGGCCGCACCGAGCCGCCGCCGCACGGGCACGAGGCGCGCAGGGGGCCCTCGGCCATCCGGACGCCGGGGCTGCGGGTGCTGTTCGTCGTCGGCGCCGCCGTCGGGTCGATCCTCGGCACGCTGGAGATCGCGCTGGTCGCCTTCGCCGACGAGGCCGGCGCGATGGGCCTGTCCGGCGTGCTGATCGCGGGCCTCGCGGTCGGCTCGATGATCAGCGGGATCGGCTGGGGCGCCGTGCACTGGCGGCACCCGCTGCGGCACCGCCTGCTGGTCGTGCTCGCGGCCCTGACCGTGCTCACCGTCCCGCTGGTCCTCATCGGCAACGTCTGGGTGATGATCCCGTTCGTCGTCGTGGCGGGGGTGGCCGTCTCGCCGTCGCTGATCAGCTCGTTCACCCTCGCCGAGCTCATCGTGCCGCGGGTGGCCGTGACCGAGGCGTTCACCTGGATCGGCACCGCGCTCGGCCTCGGCGTCGCCGTCGGCACCTCGATCGCCGGGAAGGTCGTCGACACCGTCAGCGCCAACGCCGCGTTCCTCGTCGCCACGGTCTCGGCCGGGATCGCCGCCGTCGTCGTGCTCGCCGCGCAGCGGCTGCTGCACGTGCCGGCCGAGCACGCCGCCGAGCCGGCGATGGCGCGCTGACCCGGCCCCGTCCCGCCGCGGGCGGCGGCCGCCTCCTCGGCGTCGCGCCCGAGCGGCTCGGCCGGTGGCTGGACGGCGTCGCCGCCCGCCACGGCGCCTTCGACACGGCCGTCGACGACGACGGCGCCGTGCGGGTCACCTGCGCCGACGGCACGACCGTGACGCTGCGCGCGCCGTTCGGCTGGACCCCGGGCCCGGCGCCGCTGGCCACCTTCACCGCCGCCGCCCGCCGGCCGCGGCGGGCCGCGGTCCTCCTGGTACGCCGCGGCCGCTGGGCCACCGGCGTCTTCGACGGCGCGGACCTCGTCGTCTCCAAGGTCGACAGCCGGCTGGTGCAGGGGCGCAGCGCCGCCGGCGGCTGGAGCCAGCAGCGCTTCGCCCGGCGCCGCGGCAACCAGGCCGACGCCGTGGTCGCCGCGGCCGCCGACACCGCGGCCCGGGTGCTGCTGCCGCACGCCGGCGGGGTCGACGCGCTGTTCACCGGCGGGGACCGGGGGATGGTCGACGCCGTGCTCGCCGACCCCCGGCTCGCCCCGCTGGCGGCGCTGCGCCGGGAACCGGCGCTGGAGGTCGGCGAGCCGACGAAGGAGGTCCTGCTGGCCACCCCGGGCCAGTTCCGCGCCGTGCGGGTGCACGTCGTCGAACCCGGCGACCGGGGAAGCCGTTAGCGCTGTGAGGGCGCTCCTCAGCCGTTCGGGAGCAGGACCAGGCGGATGGGGTCGCCCTCCTTGCGCTCGAGCATCTCGACGCCCTTCGCCGCGTCCTCGAGCGGCAGGGTGCCGGAGATCGAACGGGACAGGTCCAGCCGGCCGTGCCGCACGAGGCCGACCAGCTGCTCCACGTGCCCGGGCTCGGAGCCGTAGTGGCCGAGGATGCGCTGCGAGAAGTAGCTGAACTGCGTGCCGTTGCGGATGGTCAGCGGTTGGTCGGTGAGCCCGACGAGCACCAGCCGGCCCTCGCGTTCCAGGCAGCGCACCGCCTGCTCGCGCACCGCGGCCACCCCGGCGAAGTCGAACGCGTGCGACAGGCCCGCGCCGCCGGTGAGCTGCCGCACCCGCCCGGCGATGTCCTCGGACGGGTCCAGGGCCAGGTCGGCGCCGAAGGCCAGCGCCCGCTCCCGGGCGGACTCCACCGGGTCGACGGCGACGATCGGCGCCGCACCCGCCAGCCGCAGCAGCTGCACCGCGTGCGCCCCCAGGCCGCCGATGCCCCACACGCCCACCGGCTCCCCGGCGCGCACCCCGGCGGTCTTCACGATGGAGGCCCACGGCGTCGACACGGCGTCGGGCACGATGCACGCCTGCTCGAAGGGCAGCTCGTCGGGGATGGGGACCAGGGTCTGCGCGGTGGCCAGCGCGTACTGCGCCCACCCGCCGTCGTAGTCGACGCCGCGGGTGTGGATCCAGCCGTCGACCTCCTCGCCGGCCTGCAGCACGACCCGCTGCCCCGCCTGCCAGCCGGTGACGCCCTCCCCGAGCCCGGCGACGACGCCGGCCACCTCGTGGCCGAGCGTGACCTCCTCGCCCTGCAGGAACAGCGGGTTGAGCGTGCCGTCGACGAGGTGGACGTCGGACAGGCAGATGCCGGCCGCGCGGACCTCGACGAGGACCTGCCCCGGCCCGGGCACCGGTCGCGGCACCTCCTTCACCTCGAACTGCTTGGTGCGCACGTTGAGCCGGCCGGCGAGCATCGAGTCGGGCATGCCCGGCATCCTCCCCACCGGCCCGCGCCACCACACCGCCGCCTCCGGTGCACCTCCGCGGAGTCGCCCCGGGGGGGGGGGGGGGCGGGGGCGGGGGGGGGGGGGGGGGGGGGGGGGGCGCGCCCCGGGGCGGGGGTTCCCCGCGCCCGTGCGGGCGGCCCCGG
>NZ_JBJGZK010000042.1:0-29424 GCF_054050475.1 Geodermatophilus sp. SYSU D00525 | reverse complement strand
GACCACCCCGGGGTGGTCACCGCGCCGTCGTCGTGGAGCGGGGGTGTTACTCGGCGTCGACCGGGACGACCATCCGGGCCTCGGCGAAGTGGCAGGCGCTCGGGTGGCCCTGGCCGCGGTCGACCAGCGCCGGGGCCTCCTGGGCGCAGACGTCCTGCGCCTTCCAGCAGCGGGTGCGGAAGCGGCAGCCCGACGGCGGGTCGGCGGGGCTGGGGACGTCGCCCTGCAGCAGGATCCGGTCCTTCTGCCCGCGCAGGGCCGGCTCGTGCAGCGGCACCGAGGACAGCAGCGCCTGGGTGTAGGGGTGCGACGGCGAGGCGTAGACCTCCTCGTCGGTGCCCTCCTCCACGATGCTGCCGAGGTACATCACCGCGACCCGGTCGGAGATGTGCCGCACCACCGACAGGTCGTGCGCGATGAACAGGTAGGACAGGCCGAACTCGTCCTGCAGGTCCTCGAGCAGGTTGACGACCTGGGCCTGCACGGAGACGTCGAGCGCCGACACCGGCTCGTCGCAGACGATGACCTCCGGCTGCAGCGCCAGCGCGCGGGCGATGCCGATGCGCTGCCGCTGGCCGCCGGAGAACTGGTGCGGGTAGCGGTTGACGTAGTCGGGGTTGAGGCCGACGCGGTCGAGCAGCTCCTGCGTCCGCTTGAGCCGGCCCTTCTTCGGGGCCACGTCGTCGTGCACGGCCCAGCCCTCGGCGACGATGTCCCCGACGGTCATCCGCGGGTTCAGCGACGCGTAGGGGTCCTGGAAGATGATCTGGACCTCGCGCCGGTAGTCCTTGAGGGCCCGGCCGCCCATGCGGGCGACGTCCTTGCCCTTGTAGAGGATCGCCCCGGCGGTCGGCCGCTCCAGCGCCACGATCAGCTTGGACACCGTCGACTTGCCGCAACCGGACTCGCCCACCAGGCCCACGGTCTCGCCGCGGCGCAGGGTCAGGTCCACGCCGTCGACCGCGCGGACGTGGCCGATCGTGCGCTTGAAGACGATGCCCTGCGTCAGCGGGAAGTGCTTCTGCAACCCGCGGATCTCGAGCAGCGTCTCCCCCATCGCGCCGCGGGCCCCCGCCGACGCCGGCTTGGCCAGCGACGCGTTGCCCGGCACCGCCTCGGTGGACGGCGACGACTTCGACAGGGACGACGCCGCGGTGGCGCCGGACTCACTCGGCTGCGACACCGAGGACCTCCTCGCTGTAGTGGCACGCCGCCTCGCGTCCCGGCACGACCAGCCGCAGCGGCGGGACGTCGCCGGCGCACTCCCGCCCCGGCGCGGCAGCGTCGCCGAGCCGGCGGTGCGGGCACCGCGGGTGGAACGGGCAGCCGCTGGGGATGCGCGCGAGGTTCGGGGGCTGGCCGGCGATCGGCTGCAGCCGCCCGCCCTTGGCCTCGACCTGCGGCACCGAGCCCATGAGCCCCTCGGTGTAGGGGTGCGCGGGGCGGGTGAAGACGTCGTCGACGGTACCCCGCTCGACGATCTCGCCGGCGTACATGACCGCGACGTTGTCGGCGACCTCGTTGACCACGCCGAGGTCGTGGGTGATGAGGATCAGCCCCATCCCCGTCTCGTCCTGCAGGTCCTTGAGCAGGTCCATGACCTGCGCCTGCACGGTGACGTCGAGGGCGGTGGTCGGCTCGTCGGCGATGAGGATCCGCGGGTCCAGGGCGATGGCCATGGCGATCATCACGCGCTGGCGCATGCCGCCGGAGAACTGGTGCGGGTAGTCGTCGACGCGGCGGGCCGCGGCCGGGATCCGCACCCGGTCCATGAGCTCGATGGCCCGCTTGCGGGCCTCCTTCTTGCTCATCCCCCGGTGCGCCCGGAACATCTCGCCGATCTGGAAGCCCACGCTGTACACGGGGTTCAGCGACGACAGGGCGTCCTGGAAGATCATCGAGATGCCCGGGCCGCGGATCTTCCGCTGGTCCTCGGCAGACATCTCCAGCATGTTCTTGCCCTGGAACCAGATGCCGCCGCCGGTGATGACCGCGGGCGGGGTCTCGAGGATCCCCATGATCGCCTGGGCCGACACGGACTTGCCGGAGCCGGACTCGCCGAGGATGGCCAGGGTCTCCCCCGCCGCCAGGCTGTAGCTCACGCCGTTGACGGCGTGCACCGTGCCCGAGCGGGTGCGGAACTCCACGTGCAGGTCGTCGACCTCGAGCAGGGGCGTGCCCTGCCCGGCGAGCTCCGCGGTCGGCTTGGTCAGGTCGAGGTTGGTCATGCGCGCTGCCTCGGGTCGAGGGCGTCGCGCAGGGCGTCACCCATCATCACGAACGCCATCACGGTCAGGGTCAGGATCAGGCTGGGGAACAGCACCAGGTGCGGTGCGCTGCGGACCTGGCTCTGGCCCGCCGCGATCTGCAGGCCCCAGGAGATCGCCGGTCGCTGCAGACCGACACCGAGGTAGGTCAGCGTCGCCTCCGCGGCGATCAGCACGCCGATGGTGATGGTCGCGTAGACCAGCACCGGCGCCACCGCGTTGGGCAGGATGTGCCGGACCAGGATCCGCCGGCTCGAGGCGCCCATCGCGCGGGCCGCGGCCACGTAGTCCTGGCTCTTCACGGCGATGACCTGGGAGCGGACCAGCCGCATCGCCGTCATCCAGCCGAACAGCGCCAGGGCGATGGCGACCGCCCCGGGGCCGCGGCTGTTGATGATCGGGATGTCGGTGGCCGGCCCGACCCGCAGCAGCACCAGCGCGCCGAGGATCAGCGGCAGCGCGTAGAAGATGTCGGCGATCCGGGACAGGATCCCGTCGGTGAAGCCGCCGGCGTAGCCGGCGATGGCCCCCACGATGACGCCGAGCACCAGCACCACCAGCACGGCGGTCACGCCGATGATCAGCGAGCCGCGCGCCCCGTAGACGACGTTGGCCAGGTAGTCGCACCCCTGCTGGTCGAACCCGAACCAGTGCTGCGCCGAGGGCCGGCCCTGGGAGTTGCTCAGGTCGCAGGACCGCGGGTCGGCGCCCCGGGCGAACAGCTGCGGGAACAGCGCCATCAGGAGGAAGAAGACGCCCAGGACGGCACCGATCCAGAACAGCGGGTTGCGCTTGAGGTCGCCCCAGGCGTCGCTCCAGAGGCTGTTCTGCCGCTCCTTGGTGACGTCGACCGAGGGGCTGGCCAGACCGGTGGTCGTGCCGGCCTCGACCTCGTCCTTGCGCAGGTCCAACTGCTGCTGCTCAGTCATAGCGGATCCTCGGGTCGAGGACGGCGTACAGCACGTCGACGACCAGGTTGAAGAAGATGAAGAAGAACACCATCAGGGTGACGATGCCGACGACGACCGCGCCCTCCTGGGCCCGGACGGAGTTGAAGACCTCCCGGCCGATGCCGGGCAGGTTGAACACCGTCTCGGTGACGATCGCCCCGCCCAGCAGCGTCCCGATGTCCGCGCCGATGAAGGTGACGACCGGGATCAGGCTGTTGCGCAGGGTGTGCCGGACGATGACCGTCCGGCCCGGCAGGCCCTTCGCCCGCGCGGTCCGGACGTAGTCCGCGCGCAGGTTCTCGGCGATGCTCGTGCGGGTCAGCCGGGCGACGTAGGCGAGCGAGCCCGAGGCCAGCACCAGGCCCGGCAGGACGTAGCTGTAGAGTCCCTCGTTCGTCCCGGCGATCGGGAACCAGCCGAGCTTCAGGCCGAACAGCAGCTGGGCGACGAAGGCCAGCACCAGGATCGGGATCGAGACGATCAGCGTCGTCGAGACCAGCACCAGGCTGTCGAAGAAGCTGTTGCGCCGGATGCCGGCGATGACGCCGGCGATCAGGCCGATGACGGCCTCGAAGACGATGGCCACGACGGCCAGCTGGACGGTGACCGGCAGCGTCCGCTCGATCGTGTCGATCACGGGACGGCCGCGGAAGTCGGTGCCGAGGTCCCCCTGGAACAGGTTCTTCAGGTACTCCCAGTACTGGACGTAGAGCGGGTCGTTGAGGTTGAACCGCTCGCGGAGCTCGGCGATGACGGCCGGGGAGAGCGGTCGGTCACCACCCAGCGCGCGGATGGGGTCGCCCGGCAGGGCGTACACCATCGCGAAGATCAGGAAAGACGCGCCCAGCAGGACCGGGATGGTGAGCAACAGGCGGCGCGCGACGTAGCGGCCCATGGTCCCCCTCGGGGTGTGTGCGCCGCCGGGGCTGCGGCGGCGCCGGTGTCCATCGTGCCCGCAGGGCCCCGCACACGCGCCGCCGGGGGCGACCGTCCTGGTCGGACGGGCGCCCCCGGCGGGTGGTGCGGGTCCTGCGGGGTCGGGTCAGGCGTTGTTGACGGTGACCTCGGAGGTGACGATCCGCTGGAACAGGTCCAGGCGGACGTTGGAGACGTTCTCGGAGGTCACGGACTGGATCTCCGTGAAGAACATCGGCGCCATCGGCATCTCCTCGGCGATGATGTCCTCCGCCGCCTGGTAGTCCTCCACGCCGGCCTCGGGGCTCTCGGCCTGGTCACCCTGGGTGATCAGGCTCTCGACCTCGGGGTTGGTCCAGAAGGAGTAGTTCGAACCGGCCGGCGCCAGCGAGGACGTCGTGAACAGCGGGGTCAGGTAGCTGTCCGGGGCCGGGTAGTCGAAGCTCCAGCCGTAGCGGAACGGGCCGGTCCAGCCCTTCGACTCGCCGAGCGGCAGGTACTCGGAGAAGTCCAGGTTGCCCTGCAGGACGTACTCGACGCCGAGGTTCTCGCGCAGCTGGTTGCCCACGGCCTCCATCCACGCGTCGTGGCCGGCACCGGCGTTGAACCACAGGTCGACCGGCTGGCTGCGGTCGAAGCCGGCCTCGTCGAGCAGCTGGTTGGCCTGGTCGGGGTCGAAGGTGCAGTAGGTGCAGCTGCCCTCGCGGTAGCCGTCGACGACCGGCGGGATGAACGAGTCGGCCGGGGCACGGGTGCCCTGGAAGATCGCCTCGGAGATGGCCTCCCGGTCGACGGCCATCGAGATCGCCTGGCGGACCCGCGGGTCGGCGAAGCGCTGGTCGTAGGTCGGGAAACCGAGGTAGGTGATCTGCGAGGACTCGGTCTCGATGAACCGGTCGCCGAACTCGTCCTGCGCCGACTGGATGACGTCGGGCGGGATGACGTCGACGATGTCGAGGTTGCCGGCCTGCACGTCGGTGTAGGCGGTGTTGACGTCGGCGTAGACGACGTACTGGACGGCGTCGGCCTGGGCGGCGTCGTCACCGGAGTAGTCGTCGTAACGGGTCAGGGTGATGCCCTGACCGGGGACGAAGTCCTCCTCCGCCTGGAACGGGCCGTTGCCGATCGGACGGGTGCCGAAGCCCTCGGGGTCGTCGAAGAACGCCTGCGGCAGCGGGTAGAAGGAGTTGTAGCCCACGACCGCCGGGAAGTTCGAGAACGGCGAGGACAGCGTCACCGTGAAGGTGCGGTCGTCGACGACCTGCAGGCCGCTCATCTGCTGGGCGGCCGGCTCACCGGTCACGTTGCCGGCGTCGTCGGTCGGCGCCTGCAGGTCGGCGTAGCCCGCGATCCGCGACAGGTAGGACGCGGCGCCCTGGGCGTTCGGGCTGTAGGCGGTGTAGTTCCACGCGTTGACGAAGGACTCGGCGTTGACCGGCGTCCCGTCGTGGAAGGTCCAGCCGTCCTTGAGCGTCACGGTCCACGTGGTGTTGTCGTCGGACTCGATCGACTCGGCGACGCCCGAGTACTCGACGGAGCCGTCCTCGGCGTACTTCACGAGGCCGGTCCACAGCGAGTTGACGACCTGGTCGCCCTCGGACTCCGTGGTGTTGCCCGGGACGAGCGGGTTCTCCGGCTCACCGATGTAGACGCTGAAGGTGCCGCCGCTCGCGCCGCCGCTGCCGCTGTCGCCGGAGCCGCTGTCGTCGCTGCCGCCGCCACAGGCGGACAGCAGGAGGGCGCCGGACAGGCCGACGGCGACGAGCGCCGACCGGCGCTTGCTCAACTTCACGTGTGTTGCCTCCCTCGTCCCGCGCGTGCGGGGGGAACGGACTGGTCTCTGCATACCGGGACACTGCGCACCCGGTTGCACTGGCCGGGCGCCGGCGTCCTCCGGGTGAACACCACGGAACGGACCCGGAACGCCGTGGGCGACCCTAGGCACCCCCGACGAGGACCGTCCACGACCGCAACCGATTTGTGACCGAGGCTCACGACTCCTGTCACACCGCTGCAACAGCAGCGGTCGACGAGGGCGCGGACAGCAGGGCTTGCGGTCCGCAGTCGTTCACCCCGGAGGATCTCCGCCGTTCGGGCGAACCGGGTGTGGTCACCCTACTCCCGGGTACTCCTCGGCCATCCGAGAGGGAGGAGTCCACTGTGAGCGGCATCGACAAGCTGCAGAACAAGGCCCAGGAGCTGGCGGGCGAGGGCAAGGAGCGCGTCGGCGAGGCCACGGGCGACCGCGACCTGCAGGCCGAGGGCGCCAACGACAAGGCCGCCGGCAACCTCAAGCAGGCCGGCGAGAAGGTCAAGGACGTCTTCAAGAAGTAGGGCGGAGGACCTCGTCCCGAGGTCGTCCGCGCACCTCGCGAGGGGCGCCGTCCCGCACGGGACTGCGCCCCTCGTGCGTCTAGAGGCGGGCGAGCAGGTCGCGGACCGCGGGCAGCAGGGGGCGGTCGGCGGCGATCCAGTCCAGGCCGTCGAGGTCGGCGGCGCCCACCCAGCGCAGCTCGCGGTGCTCGTGCGCCACCGGCTCGCCCGAGGCCAGCCGGGCCCACCAGACCCGCAGCGTCGAGGCGCCGGGCGCCCCGCCGGCCACCGAGCCGTCCAGCGGCACCTCGCCGAGGAATGCCTGCGGCGCGACCACGACCCCCATCTCCTCGACGCACTCGCGGACCAGCGCCGCGACGTCGTCCTCCCCCGGCTCCACCTTGCCGCCGGGGAACTCCCACAGTCCCGCCAGCGGCCCCGACCCGCGCTGGGCGACCAGCACCCGGTCCCCGCGGACGACCGCCGCGCCGACCACCTGGACGACGTCGAGGGCGCGCAGCGCGGCCGCGGCGGCGTAGCCGTCGAGGTGCCGGCGCATCGCCCGCAGCACCCGCCGGCGCAGCACGGTCTGGTCGACCAGGCCGCCGAGCGCCCCGGGCAGGCCGGTGTCCCAGTCGACCTGCTCGTCGACGACGGTGCCGGCCCCGGTCGCGGTGAACCGCCGCTCGTGGGTGAGGCGGCGCCACCCCCGTCCCGGCCCGGCGGCGTAGAGGTCGCGCACCGGGCGGACCGACTCGACCTCCTCCAGCGGGAACGGCCAGGGGCGGCCGAGGGCCCGGGCGACGTCGAAGGCGACGGTCAGCGGCGCCGCCACGACCGTGGTGAAGCGCAGCCGGTACACGCCGTCACCCTGGCAGACCGGGCAGGATGGGCCCGCGGGACCCGGCAGCCGGTCCGCAGGAGGGAGCACCGTGCGCATCACCGCCCGGGTCGACTACGCCGTCCGCGCGGCCCTCGAGCTGGCCGCCGCGGCGCCGGGCGCGCTGACCTGCGACCGGATCGCGACCAACCAGGGCCTCCCCTCCCGCTTCCTGCAGGGGATCCTCGGCGACCTCCAGCACGCCCGGCTGGTCACCAGCCAGCGGGGCCGCGAGGGCGGGTACCGGCTGGCGCTGCCGCCGTCGGAGATCTCCATCGCCCGGGTCATGCGGGTGGAGCAGGGCTTCCTCGCCGAGGTGCACGGGCAGCGGCCCGAGGACGTCAGCTACCCCGGCGCCGCCGAGGAGCTGGCCAGCGTGTGGGTCGCCGCGCGCGCCGCCTACCGGCGGGTGCTGGAGGAGGTCACGCTCGCCGACGTCGTCGCGGGGAAGCTGCCGGGGTACGTGGCGGAGCTCGCCGCCGTGGAGAGCGCCTGGCGCTCGTTCGGCGACGACGCCCCCTGAGCGGCGCCCCTGAGAGCGGCGCCCCCCGAGCTCACACCGGCCGGGGCCGGACGTGTGCGACCATGGGGGCGTGACGGACCGCGGCAGCCTCCTCGTCGCGCGTCTGCACGTCGACCTCGCTCTCGTCAGCAGCGCCGCCTGTCGCGCCTCGCGCTGACCACCAGTCCTCCCCCGCGGCCCGGAGCCGCGACCCCGACCTGGCAGCGCCCTCCCGCGCGGGTGCAGACCGGCGCGGACGGCGCAGGAAGAAGTGCACCGTGTCCGCACCTCCCCGTCCGAGCAACCGGCCGACGCGCCGTGACGCGCCCCAGCGCGGCCAGGGCCAGTGGGCGCTGGGCTACCGGGAGCCGCTGAACCCGAACGAGCGGATGAAGAAGGACTCCGACGGGCTCGAGGTCCGTCAGAGGATCCTCGACATCTACTCGCGGACCGGCTTCGACGGCATCGACCCCGGCGACCTGCGCGGCCGGATGCGGTGGATGGGCCTCTACACCCAGCGGGCCCCGGGCATCCCCGGCGGCAAGACCGCCGTGCTGGAGCCCGAGGAGCTCGAGGACTCGTACTTCATGATGCGGGTGCGCACCGACGGCGGGGCGCTGACCAGCGAGCAGCTGCGCACGCTCGGCGCCATCAGCACCGAGTTCGGCCGCGACGTCGCCGACGTCACCGACCGGCAGAACGTCCAGTACCACTGGATCCGCATCGAGGACGTCCCCGAGATCTGGGAGCGGCTCGAGGCCGTCGGCATGACGACCACCGAGGCCTGCGGCGACACCCCGCGCGGCATGCTCAACTGCCCGCTGGCCGGTGTCCTCGAGGACGAGGTCGTCGACGCCACCGAGGTCATGGCGCAGACAGTGGCCCGCTACGTGGGCGACCCGGAGTTCAGCAACCTGCCGCGCAAGTGGAAGACGTCGATGTCCGGCTGCGTCGACCACTGCACCGAGCCCGAGATCGACGACGTCTCCTTCGTCGGCGTCGTGGGCCCCGACGGCGAGCCCGGCTACGACCTGTGGGTCGGCGGCGGCCTGTCGACCAACCCGATGTTCGCCCAGCGCGTCGGCGTGTTCGTGCGGCCCGAGGAGGTCACCGAGGTGTGGGCGGCCTGCACCTCGGTCTTCCGCGACTACGGCTACCGCCGGCAGCGCAACCGGGCCCGGATCAAGTTCCTCATGGCCGACTGGGGCCCGGAGAGGTTCCGGCAGGTGCTGCAGGACGAGTACCTGCACCGCGCGCTGCCCGACGGCCCCGCGGCCGCGCCGCCGAAGAACGAGTCCCGCGACCACGTCGGCGTCGCGAGGCAGAAGGACGGCCGCAACGCCGTCGGCTTCGCGCTGCGCACCGGCCGCATCACCGGGACGGTGCTCACCCGGATCGCCGACCTCGCGGACGAGTACGGCGCGGGCCGCATCCGGACGACGACCCAGCAGAAGATGGTGATCCTGGACGTGCCGGACGAGCACGTCGAGGACCTGGTCACCGCGCTCGCCGAGCACGACCTGCTCGTGCGCCCGAGCGCCTTCCGCCGCGGCACCATGGCCTGCACCGGCCTGGAGTTCTGCAAGCTCGCGATCGTCGAGACCAAGCAGCACGCCCAGGACCTCTACGCCGAGCTGGAGAAGCGGCTGCCCGGCTTCGACGAGCCGATCGGCATCAACGTCAACGGCTGCCCGAACAGCTGTGCCCGCTTCCAGACCGCCGACATCGGGTTCAAGGGCTCGATGGTCCGCGACGAGAACGGCGAGATGGTCGAGGGCTTCCAGGTGCACCTGGGCGGCCACCTCGGCGTCGACGCCGCCTTCGGCCGGAAGTTCCGCGGCCACAAGGTGACCAAGGCCGAGACGGCGGACTACTGCGAGCGCGTGCTGCGCGGCTACCTGGAGCGGCGCGAGCCCGGCGAGCGGTTCGCCGCCTACGTGGCCCGCGCCGAGGAGGCCTGGCTGCTGTGACGGGGCTGCTGTGAGCGAGGAGGCGGAGGACACGGGCGGCCGCGCGGGAAGGCAGCGCCAGCTGCCCGTGTTCCACTGCCCGTACTGCGGGGACGAGGAGCTGACCCCGCACGGGGACGAGGGTGAGTGGCACTGCGCCGCGTGCCTGCGGACCTTCACCGTCCGGCTCACCGGGACAGGAGTGCAGGCATGACGACCGCCGTCCGGCCGACGCCGGAGCTCGCCGCCGAGGCCGACGCCCGCTTCGAGGGCATCGCCGACCCCGTCGAGCAGGCCCTCGCCGTGCTGCGCTGGGCCGGGGAGACCTTCGGCGACGACTTCGCCGTCACCTCGTCGATGGCCGACGGGCTCCTCGCGCACCTGGCCTCCCGGGCGGTGCCCGGGGTCAACGTGGTCTTCCTCGACACCGGCTACCACTTCGCCGAGACGATCGGCACGCGCGACTGGATCAGCAGCGTCCTGCCGATCACGCTCGTGAACGTGACGCCGCCGCGGACGGTCGCCGAGCAGGACGCCGAGCACGGCCCGGCGCTGCACGACCGCGACCCGGACCTGTGCTGCTCGCTGCGCAAGGTGCAGCCGCTGGCCGGCGCGCTGGCCGGCTACGCCGCGTGGGGCTCCGGCGTCCGCCGCGACGAGGCCGCCACCCGCGCCGGCACGAGGGTCGTCGACTGGGACGCCAAGCGGGGCATGGTGAAGGTCAACCCGCTGGCCGCCTGGACGCAGGACGACGTCGACGCCTACATCGCCGAACACCGGGTGCCGGTCAACCCGCTGCAGGAGATCGGGTACGCCTCGATCGGCTGCGCGCCGTGCACCCGCCCGGTCGCGCCGGGCGAGGACCCGCGTGCCGGGCGGTGGGCCGGCCGCGGCAAGACCGAGTGCGGGCTGCACCTGTAGGACCATCCCGACGTGCCCCGGCCGCCCCGCCTGTCCCCCGACGAGGTCGCGGCCGGCCTGCGCGCGCTGCCGCTGTGGTCCGGTGACGTCACCGGCCTGCACCGCACGGTGCAGCTGGCCTCGTTCCGCGCCGCGGTGGCCGCGATCGTCGCCATCGCGGACGTCGCCGAGGAGATGGACCACCACCCCGACGTCGACCTGCGGTGGCGGACGCTGCACCTCACCCTCGTCAGCCACTCCGCGGACGGGGTGACCGCGCTCGACCTGGAGCTCGCCCGCCGGATCGACGAGCTGCTCCCGGGCTGACGCCGGCCCCGCGGACACGGGCGCCGCCGTGGCGCGGGCACCCCGATCAGGAGATGGTCCCGATGGCCGCCGAGCTGAGGACGTCCGTCGACATCGACGCCACCCCCGAGCGGGTGTGGCGGGTGCTCACCGACCTGCCCGCCTACGCGGAGTGGAACCCGTTCGTCACCGCGGCGGACGGGGACGTCGTCGCGGGAGGCCGGCTGTCTGTCCGCGTGCCGCCAGGGAACGCCCTCCTCCGGTCGCACCTGCGGCCCACGGTCCGGCAGGTGGTCCCCTCCGGCGGCTGCGGGTGTGGAGCCGGCTGGACCGGCTGGGCGTCCCCGGCCTCTTCGACGTCGAGCACACCGTGACCCTCACCGACCACGACGGGGGCGTGCGCCTGTGGCAGCAGGACCGGTTCGGGGGGGCTGCTGGCCCCGCTGCTCGTCCGGTCCCTGAACCGCCACCGGCTCGCGGCGTTCCACGCCATGGGCGCGGCGCTCAAGCAGCGGGCCGAGGGCCCCGCCCCGGTCGCGGAGGACCGACCCGTCAGCCCTCGTCGCTGACCGGCAGCACCAGCAGGCGCAGCAGGCGGTCGGCCTCGGCGTCGGGGTCCTCGGTGAGCCCGGTGTGCACCGGGCCGGGCTGGACGACGGTGCTGCGCGGCGCGGTCAGCCAGCGGAACCGCGAGCCCAGCGCCTCCCGGCCCGCGGCGCCGGCGGCGGGGTCGGCGGCGCAGACGTCGGCGGCGGCCTGCAGCGCGCGGCCGATGGCAGCGGGGTCGGCGGTCGGGTCCAGCGCGCGCAGCCGGTCGACGTCGAGGTGCACCCGGCTGCCCAGGTAGTCGCGCTGCCGGCAGTAGACGAGGACGCCGGCGTTGAGCGCCTCGCCCCGCTCCACCCGCGGCACCACCCGCAGGACGGCGTACTCGAAGGTCTCCCGGCTCACCGCTGGGTCACCCCCGGCGGCGGGGGCGGGCCCAGCCACGCCGGCCGGTTCTCCCCGCGCGGCGACCGGCGGCGTCCGCCCGCGCCCGCGGCGGCCGCGGCCACCACCCCGGGCAGCCACGCGTCCCGGGCGGCCAGCCGGGCCAGCAGCTGCCCCACGTACCGCTCCCGGACGGCGGCCGGTGGCTCGCCGGGCTCCGGTCCCTCCAGCCAGTCGTCGGGCACCTGCGCCAGCACCCGCTCCAGCAGCGGCCAGGTGACCCGCGGCCCGAGGTCGGCGTCGGCGGCGCGCAGGTCCGGCGAGCACTCGACCAGCGCGTGCTGGGCGGCGTCGTAGGAGCGGGCGACGGCGGCCGGCGCCCCCGGCCAGTTGTGGTGGAAGGTGAGCGCGGCGCCGTGGTCGATCAGCTGCAGCCGGCCGTGCCAGAACAGCATGTTGGGGTTGCGCCAGGCCCGGTCGACGTTGCCCACCAGCGCGTCGAACCACAGCACCCGGCCGGCCAGCTCGGGCTCCACCTCGCCCACCCCGGCCTCGAAGTCCAGGGCCCCGGGCAGGTAGTCCAGCCCGAGGTTGCGCCCGGCCGAGCGCTGCAGCAGTTCCTGCACCTCGGGGTCGGGCTCGCCGACGGCCAGCTCCGGGACGACGTCGACGGTGACCAGGGCCGGCACCGGCAGCGCCAGCGCCCGGGCCAGCTCGCCGCAGACCACCTCGGCCACCAGCACCCGCACGCCCTGGCCGGCGGCCCGCCACTTGACCACGTAGGTGCCGAGGTCGTCGGCCTCCATGAGCCCGGGCAGCGAGCCACCCTCGCGCAGCGGGGTGACGTAGCGGGTGGCGGTGACGGCGGGCAGCACAGTGCCGGTCAACCTACGCCGGTCCAGACTGGGCCCATGGGCCTGTTCCGGGCCGTGTCGCCCGAGGGCCTGCGCGACGCGCCGCTCACCTATGCCGAGGTCGGCGCCACGCGCGCCGCCGAGCTCCCCGCCGGCTACCGCACCGGCACGTGGACCGAGGTCGTCGGCTCCGGCCGCGCGGCGTTCGAGCGGGTCGCCGCGGCGGTGTTCGCCTGGGCGCCGCAGCGCAGCACCGGCCTCCGGGTGCGCGCGACCGGGTCGCCCGGCGAGGTGGGCACGGTCGTCGTCCTCACCGCGGGGCTGCCGCGGCTGGGCTACGACATCCCCTGCCGGGTCGTCTGGGCGTCGACGACCGGCGACGAGCGCGGCTTCGCCTACGGCTCGCTGCCCGGCCACCCCGAGAGCGGCGAGGAGTGCTTCACCGTCCGGCTCGACCCCGGCGGCGACGTCGTCGCCTCGATCCGGGTGTTCTCCCGGCTGGCCTCCCCCGCCGCCCGCCTCGTGCCGCCGGTGAGCTGGGCCCTGCAGCGGCTGGCCACCGCCCGCTACCGCGCGACGCTGCGCCGGGCCGCCCGCGACCGATGAGCCCGGGCCCACCGGGCGGTCACCCGTGCATGGGTCTGGCCGAGGAGATCGAGCAGGTGGTGGTCGGCGCCGTGGCGGCCGGGGCGGTGCCCGGCGCCGCGTGGCTGGTGCGACGCGGGGACGAGGTGGCCCGGGGCGCGGCGGGCACCCACGCCCCGGGTGGGGACGACCCGGTGGCGCCGGACACCGTCTTCCGCATCTCCTCGGTGACCAAGCCGGTGGTGGCCACGGCCGCGCTCACCCTCGTCGACGACGGCACGCTGGCCCTCGACGAGCCGGTGGACGCGCTGCTGCCCGAGCTGGCCGGCCGGCGGGTGCTCGCCGACCCCGCCGACGCGGCCGCGGGCACGGTGCCGGCGCGGCGGGCGGTCACGGTCCGCGACGTCCTCACGTCCCGGCTCGGCCTGGGCATCGACTTCACCGCGCCGTGGCCCACCCCGACCGTCGCCGCGCTCGGCGAGGCGGGCCTGCCGGTCGGGCCGCCGGCGCCGCAGGCCGCTCCCCCGCCGGACGAGTGGCTGCGCCGGGTGGCCGGCGTCCCGCTGGCGTACCAGCCCGGCGAGCGCTGGCTCTACCACGCCGGCGCGAGCGTGCTCGGTGTCCTCGTCGCCCGTGCCGCCGGCCGGCCGCTGCCCGAGGTGCTCGCCGAGCGGGTGCTGGTCCCGCTCGGGATGGCCGACACCGGCTTCGGCGTCCCGGCGCCGGCCCGCGGCCGGTTCGGTCCGCACTGGACGCCGCCGGACGAGCGCGGCCACCGGGAGCTGTACGACCCCGCCGACGGCCAGTGGGCCTCCCCGCCGCCCTTCCCCGACGGCGGGGACGGCCTGGTCTCCACCGTCGACGACCTCGCCGTCCTCGCGCGGGTGCTGCTCGCCGGCGGGGAGCCGGTGCTGCGCGGGCCGACGGTGCGGGCGATGCTCACCGAGCAGGCCGGCCCGGTCGACGACGAGGGCGGCGGCTGGGGCCTGGGCCTCGGCGTCCGGCGCACCGACGAGCCCGGCGGCCGGCACGCCGGCTCCTTCGGCTGGGACGGCGGGCTGGGCAGCACGTGGTGGACCGACCCGGTCACCGGCACCACCGCGGTCCTGCTGACCAACCAGATGTGGTCCTCGCCTGCGCCGCCGGCGGTGTTCGACGCCTTCCGCGCCGTCGCCTTCGGCTAGACGTCGCGGCGCTCGAGCAGGCCCGCGCCCAGCGCCCAGGCCGCGACCGCCCACGCCGCCGACACCGCCAGGCCCACCGGCCAGCTCGTCGGGACGGCGAGGAAGGACTCCTCGCCCACCCGCAGCGCCGGCAGCGCCTGCGACAGCAGCTCGGCGGTCCGGCCGCCGGCCAGCGCCAGCGCGGGCGGGGCCACGAACACCAGCGCGGCGCCCAGCCCCACGGCGCCCGCGGTCGAGCGCAGCACCGCCCCGAGCCCGGCGGCGAGCACGGTGACCAGCACCGCGCCGGCCACCTGCAGGCCGGCCGACCGCAGCACGTCCGGGTCGTCCAGGGGGACGCCGCCGGGCACCGCGACCAGCGTCCGCGCGGCCAGGGCGCACGCGGCCACCAGCAGCGCGGTGAGCAGCGCCGCCCACGCCGCGACGACGGCCGTCTTGGCCACCAGCAGCCGGGTGCGGCGCGGCACGGCGACCAGCGAGGACAGCGCCATCCCGCCGCCCAGGTCGGCGGTGACCGCGAGCACCCCGAGGACGACGAGCGTCACCTGGCCGAAGGCGAAGCCGATCAGCGCGACGCCGACCGCGGCGTCCGCGTCCGGTGCCGTCGGCGTGGTGGCCGCGGCCAGCCACCCGAACGCGCCGACGACGAGCAGGTAGACGGCGCTGCACCACCAGGTCGAGCGCAGCGTCCGCAGCTTGGTCCACTCGGCGCGCAGCACCGCCGCCGGGCCGACCCTCACGCCGCGCCCGCCCGGTACTCGACGTCCTCGCCGGTCAGCTCCAGGTAGGCCGCCTCCAGCGAGGCGACCACCGGGGTCAGCTCGTGCACCGGCACCCGCGCGGCGAAGGCGACGTCGCCCACCGCGGCCGGGGCCAGGCCCTCCACCCGCAGCGCGCCGTCGGTCTCCGGCGCCACCCCGGCCCCGGCCCGGCGCAGCGCGGCGGCCAGCAGCGGCGCCTGCGGGCTGCGCACCCGCACCGCGGCGTGCCGGCCGAGCAGGTCGGCCATCGGGACGTCGGCGAGCAGCCGGCCGCGGCCGAGCACGACCAGGTGGTCGGCGGTGTCCTCCATCTCGCTCATCAGGTGGCTGGACACCAGCACCGTGCGGCCCTCGTCGGCGAGGTCGCGCAGCAGCCCGCGCACCCAGCGGATGCCCTCCGGGTCCAGGCCGTTGACCGGCTCGTCGAGCAGCAGCACCTCGGGGTCGCCGAGCAGCGCCGCGGCGATGCCGAGCCGCTGCCCCATGCCGAGGGAGAAGCCGCGCACCCGCTCGTGTGCCACCGCGCCGAGGCCGACCAGCTCGACGACGTCATCCACCCGCGAGGCGGGCAGGCCGCTGCCCTGCGCCAGCGCGAGCAGGTGCGCGTACGCGGTGCGCCCGGGGTGGCGCGCCCGCGGGTCGACCAGCGCGCCGACCCGCCGCATCGGCACGTCGAGGTCGCGGTAGGGCACGCCGAGCACCGTCGCCGTCCCGGCGGTGGGCCGGGTCAGGCCGAGGACGCAGCGCATCGTCGTCGTCTTGCCCGAGCCGTTCGGGCCGAGGAAGCCGGTCACCCGGCCCCGGTGCACGGTGAAGCTCACGTCGTCGACGGCGACCCGCGCCCGGTAGTGCTTGGTCAGCCCGTCGACCTCGATCACGCCGCCAGTGTGCCGACCGCGCGCCGGGGAGCCCGGCAGGTCACTCGCCGGCGGCCGCGGCGCGTTCCCGCTGGAGCAGCTCCTTGCTGCGCACCAGCCGGAGCAGGGTGACCACGATCAGCCCGCCGGCCATGTTGAGCAACGTGACGTACCAGAACCAGGCCAGCCAGTCGGCGTAGCCGAACGGCGCGGTGCCGGTGTGGAGGGCCCCGAAGACCAGCAGCGAGTCCAGCACCGAGTGGAACAGCTGCAGCCCGGCCAGGACGAACGCGCCCGCGAACGCGGCGACGATCTTGGCGCCGTCGGCGGAGGTGCCGTTCTGCATGCGGGTCATCAGCGTGATGACGACGCCGCCGAGGAAGGCCAGGCACACCGCGCGCAGGTCCAGCGGCGACTCGACGAAGTGCCGCGCCGACTCGACGACGGTCGGCCCGAGCTGCGGGAAGCCGTGCACCACCACCCACATCGCCAGCCAGCCGCCGACGAGGTTGCCCGCCAGCGTCCCGGCCCACAGCCGGCCCAGCTGCGACCAGCTCGCCCGGCCGGCGACGACGGCGGTCACCGGCAGCAGGAAGCCCTCGGTGAACAGCTCGCTGCGGGCCAGCAGCAGGGCCACGAAGCCGACGCCGAATGCCAGCCCGGCCAGCAGGTGGCTGCGGGTCTCGGCGTAGACGGCGAGCAGCGCGAGGACGCCGATCGCCACCTCCAGGCCGCCGGCGAGACCGGTGGTGAGCACCTCCCGCCAGGTGCGGTGCAGCCGCTGCGCGCCCTGGCTGACCACCCGGTCGAAGGCCTGGACGACCTCGTCCTCCGCGGGGGCGTCGGTGTCGCCGAGTTGGATCCGCCGCTGGTCGGTCACCGCGCACACCTACCCTCGGCCGCGTGCGTCCACCCGAGCCGGAAGCGGTGACCCTGCACCTGTGGGGCGTCCCGGGCGGTGCCGTGCCGCGGGCGGTGCTGCGGATGGCCTCGGTCCGCCCGGCGCTCGCCCGCCTGCCGGGGCTGCGGTTCGCCAAGCTGCTGGGCACCGGCGACGGGCGGACCTTCACCGTCCGCGACGCCGACCCGCGCCGCTGGGGCCTGCTGGCGGTCTGGGACGACGACGCCGCCGCGGACGCCCTCGACGGCTCCCCCGTCGCCGCGAGCTGGCGGCGGATCGCCGACGAGGAGTGGGCGGCGCGGCTGCGCCCGCTGGCGGCGCGCGGGCTGTGGTCGGGCCGCGAGCCGTTCGGCCGGCCGCGGCCGCAGCGCTGGGACGGGCCGGTGGCCGCGGTGACCCGGGCGCGGCTGGTGCTGCGCCGGGCGGCGCGGTTCTGGTCGGCGGTGCCGCCGGTGTCGGCCGACCTGCACCGGGCGCCGGGCCTGCGCATGGCCGTCGGCATCGGCGAGGCGCCGCTGGGCCTGCAGGGCACCTTCAGCGTCTGGGACTCCGCGTCGGCGCTCAACGCCTTCGCCTACGACCGCCCCGAGCACGCCGCCGTGGTCCGCCGGACGGCGCAGGAGGGCTGGTACGCCGAGGAGCTGTTCGCCCGCCTGGCGGTGCTGTCCACCCGCGGCACCGTCGCCGGCACCGACCCGGCGGCGGGCTACAGCTCCACGTAGAGGTGGACCTCCTCGCGGTCGTCGCCGGCGGCGACCCGGATCGCGCCGGGCATCCGGCCGAACTCGCGGTAGCCCAGCCCCTGGTAGAAGCCCTCGAGGCCGTAGCCGCCGCGCACGGTGAGGTGCAGCATCTCCAGCCCGAGGTCGCGGGCGGCGTCGTGCACCCCGGTCATCAGCGCCCGGCCCAGCCCCTGCCCCTGCCGGTCCGGGTGGACCTGCACCCGCAGCACGGTGGCCCAGTGCCGGCGCAGCGGGCTGACCGACAGCGACAGCACCGCCCAGCCGGCCAGCTCGCCGTCGGCCCGCAGCACCACCACCCGCTCGCGGCCCTGCGCCACCCGCTCGAGCAGGGCGTCGAGCACCGGCGCGACGTCGTCCCGGCCGACCGGGGGGACGAAGCCGACCGCGCCGCCGGCGTTGGAGACGTCGGTCCAGCAGGCCAGCAGGGCCTCGCGCAGCCCCGGGTCGACGTCCTCGACGGCGGTGGCCACGGCAGACGGCACGGCGCTCGGCATGGCACCGATTCTCGTCCGCGACGCAGGTCACGGACCGCGCGGCCCCTGGACCCGGTGGGAGCAGGGGGCCAGGCTCGCCGGCATGACCGACGCTCCCGGCCCCGTCCCGACCCGACGCACCGACGAGGACGAGATGCGCGTCCCGTTCTGGATCGTGCTCGCCGGCGTGGGCGCCGGCGCGTTCTGGGCGCTGGCCGGCGTGGCCCTCGGCTCCTGGCTGCGCGCCCGCCGCTGAGCCGCGGGGCGGGTCAGCCGGACGAGCCGCTGGGGCCGAAGCGCTCCACCCGCACGTCCGGCTCCGGCACGCCGAGGCCGATCAGCAGCTGGCTGGCCGCCTCCGCGAACGGCGTCGACCCGCAGACGTAGGCGGTCTGGCCCGGCTCCCACAGCGGCACGAGGTCCGCGGCGGTCAGCCGCCCGGCGGGGCGGATCCCCGAGGGCTCGCGGGTGGTGACCACCAGCGCCCCGGCCGCCCGCAGCTCGTCGCCGTAGGGCAGCTCGGCCAGCGTGCGGGTGGAGACGGCGATCCGCAGCAGGTCCTCGCGGCCCAGCTCGCGGGCGGTGCGCAGCATGGACACGAACGGCACGACGCCGGTGCCCCCGCCCACGAGCAGCGCCGGCCCGTCGCCCTCCCAGACGAACCAGCCGCCGATCGGCCCGCGGACCTCGAGCCGGTCACCGGGCTCGACGACGTCGGCGAGGTAGGTGGACACCTCGCCGTCGTCGAGCCGCTCGACCAGCAGCTCGACCAGCGGGTCCCCCGGCGCCGACGCCAGCGAGTAGGACCGCTGGGCGCGGTAGCCGTCCTCCGCGGTGAGCCGGACGACGTAGTGCTGGCCGGCCAGGTGGTCGACGCGGTCGGGCACCTCCAGCCGCAGCCGGACGGTGTGCGGGGTGGGGCGGTCGACCTCGCGCACGGTCGCCGTGCGCCAGCCGCCGGCGGGCGCCCGCCGACGGAGGCCGGGGTGCGTGCCCGGCTCAATCACCCTGGTACCGCTGCTCGCGCCACGGGTCGCCGCGGTCGTGGTAGCCGTTCTGCTCCCAGAACCCCTGCTGGTCGCGCTGCAGGAGGGTCAGCCGGGTGACCCACTTGGCGCTCTTCCAGAAGTAGAGGTGCGGCACGAGCAGCCGCACCGGGCCGCCGTGCTCGACCGGCAGCGGCCGGCCGTCGAACTCCCAGACGATCCACGCCCGGCCGCCGGTGACGTCCTCGAGCGGCAGGTTGGTGGTGTAGCCGGTCTTCGACGTCGCGATGACGAAGTGCGCGTCGGCGGTGGGCCGCGCGGCCTCCAGCAGGGTGTCCACGCTGACGCCGGCGAAGTGCGTGTCGAACTTCGACCACGTCGTGACGCAGTGGATGTCGCCGCGGTAGTCCGAGGGCGGGAGACGGTGGACGTCGTCCCAGGTCCAGGTGGTCGGGTTCTCCACCCGGCCGTCGACGGTGATGCTCCAGGTCTCCGGCGCGATGCGCGGGGTGGGCTCGGCGGTCAGCACGGGCCAGTCGCGGCCGACGTCGTACTGGCCGGGGGGCAGCCGCGGGTCGCGCTCGCGCCGTCGGCCGAGGAAGCCCCGGGTCGGTCCTGCCACGCGTCCTCCTCCGATGGGGTGGGTGTGCCGACACGCTCCCACGCCCCGGCAGGCGGACACCAACGTCCTGACCAGGGCTGAGGGTTCCCTTACGAGAGGTGAGTCACGTCGTGTTCACATGGCCGACACGGGGGCATGGAGCCTAACTTTGGTGCCGTGGTGACGGTGACGAACTCGGGCCAGCGGCGGACCCCGAAGGTCGCGAAGACCAGCTCGGTCGCGAAGAAGGCCGTGATGGCGGTCAGCGGGATCATCCTGGTCCTGTACCTGGTCGCGCACATGGTCGGGAACCTGAAGCTCTTCGCCGGCGCGGAGACCTTCAACGGCTACTCGGAGTGGATCCGCCGGATCGGCGAGCCGGCCGTCCCCGGCCAGACCCTGCTGTGGATCATCCGCGTCGTCCTGCTGGTGGCGGTGGTCGCCCACGCGTGGGCCGCGATCTCGCTGTGGCGGCAGGCCAAGCGCGCCCGGCCCACCCAGTACGTGGCCCGCAAGGCGGTGGCCCAGAGCTACGCCTCGCGCACCATGCGCTGGGGCGGCGTGATCCTGGCGCTGTTCATCGTCTACCACATCCTCGACCTCACGCTGGGGGTCGCGAACCCCGAGGGCCCCGACTCCACGCCCTACGACCGCGCGATCGCCGGGTTCTCCAACCCGTTCGTCACCCTGGTCTACGTCGTCGCGCTGCTGGCCCTGGGCTTCCACCTGCGCCACGGCATCTGGAGCGCCACCCAGACGCTGGGGCAGAGCAACAAGACGCGCGAGCGCACGGTCAACGCGTTCGCCACCGTCTTCGCCGTCGTCCTGACCGCCGGGTTCCTGATCCCGCCGCTCAGCGTCCTCGTCGGCATCATCGAGTAGGAGCACCTCTCATGGCCCTCGACCTGTTCACCGTCGGTGCCCCGATCGCCGACACCAAGGCCCCCCGCGACGTCCCGATCGGCGAGCGCTGGAGCGAGCGCCGCTTCCGGGCGAAGCTGGTCAACCCGGCCAACCGCCGCAAGCTGACCGTCATCGTCGTCGGCACCGGCCTGGCCGGCGGCTCGGCCGCCGCCACGCTCGGCGAGGCCGGCTACAAGGTCAAGTCGTTCTGGTACCAGGACAGCCCGCGCCGGGCGCACAGCGTCGCCGCGCAGGGTGGCATCAACGCCGCCAAGAACTACCGCAACGACGGCGACTCGGTGCACCGGCTGTTCTACGACACGGTCAAGGGCGGGGACTTCCGCGCCCGCGAGGACAACGTGCACCGGCTGGCCGAGGTCAGCGTCAACATCATCGACCAGTGCGTCGCGCAGGGCGTGCCCTTCGCCCGCGAGTACGGCGGCCTGCTCGACAACCGCTCCTTCGGTGGCACCCAGGTGTCGCGGACGTTCTACGCCCGCGGCCAGACGGGCCAGCAGCTGCTCTACGGCGCCTACCAGGCCCTCGAGCGGCAGATGGCGGCCGGCACCGTCGAGCAGTTCCCGCGCACCGAGATGCTCGACCTGATCGTCGTCGACGGCCGGGCCCGCGGCATCGTGGCGCGGGACCTGATCACCGGCGAGATCAGCACGCACTTCGCCGACGCCGTCGTGCTCGCCACCGGCGGCTACAGCAACGTCTTCTACCTGTCCACGAACGCCAAGGGCTCCAACGCCACGGCGATCTGGCGGGCACACAAGCGGGGCGCGCTGTTCGCCAACCCCTGCTACACGCAGATCCACCCGACCTGCATCCCGGTGCACGGCGAGTACCAGTCGAAGCTCACGCTGATGAGCGAGTCGCTGCGCAACGACGGCCGCGTGTGGGTGCCCAAGGAGCGCGGCGACACCCGTGACCCGCGGCAGATCCCCGAGGACGAGCGCGACTACTACCTCGAGCGGATCTACCCCTCGTTCGGCAACCTGGTCCCCCGCGACATCGCGTCGCGGCAGGCCAAGAACGTCTGCGACGAGGGCCGCGGCGTCGGCCCCAACGGCCTGGGCGTGTACCTCGACTTCGCCGAGGCCATGCAGCGGCTGGGCCGGCCGGCCATCGAGGCCAAGTACGGCAACCTCTTCGACATGTACGCCCAGATCACGGGTGAGGACCCCTACGAGGTCCCCATGCGGATCTACCCCGCCGTGCACTACACGATGGGCGGCCTGTGGGTCGACTACGACCTGCAGTCGAACATCCCCGGCCTGTTCGTGATCGGCGAGGCCAACTTCTCCGACCACGGCGCGAACCGGCTCGGCGCCAGCGCCCTCATGCAGGGCCTGGCCGACGGCTACTTCGTGCTGCCGAACACGATCAACGACTACCTGGCCTCCGGCCCGTTCGGTGCGGTCGACCCGCAGCACCCGGCCGCGGTCGAGGCGCTCGAGGGCGTCCGCGCGCAGACCGAGAAGCTGCTGTCGATCAACGGCACCCGGACCACCGCCTCCTTCCACCGCGAGCTCGGCCGGCTGATGTTCGACCTGTGCGGCATGGAGCGGTCGGAGGAGAGCCTGCGCAAGGCGCTCGACCGGATCCCCGAGATCCGGCAGGAGTTCTGGACCAACGTGAAGGTCCCCGGCGAGGCCGGGCGCTTCAACCAGAGCCTGGAGCACGCCGGCCGCGTCGCCGACTTCATCGAGCTCGCCGAGCTCATGTGCGTCGACGCACTGCACCGCAACGAGAGCTGCGGTGGTCACTTCCGGGCCGAGAGCCAGACCCCGGACGGGGAGGCCCTGCGCGACGACGAGAACTTCGCCTACGTCGCGGCCTGGGAGTGGACGCCCGAGGGCGTCCCGCCGGTCCTCCACAAGGAGGACCTCGAGTTCGAGTACGTCCACCTCGCCCAGCGGAGCTACAAGTAATGAACCTCAAGCTGCGTGTCTGGCGTCAGCGGAGTGCGGCGGAGAAGGGGCAGATGGTGACCTACGAGGTCACCGACGTCTCCCCGGACATGTCGTTCCTCGAGATGCTCGACGTGCTCAACGAGCAGCTCATCCTCGACGGTGAGGACCCGGTCTCCTTCGACCACGACTGCCGCGAGGGCATCTGCGGGTCGTGCGGCGTCATGATCAACGGCCGCGCGCACGGCAACGGCCTGTTCGAGAACCACCCGCAGACCACCACCTGCCAGCTGCACATGCGGTCGTTCAAGGACGGCGACACGATCGACGTCGAGCCGTGGCGGGCGACGGCGTTCCCGGTCATCAAGGACCTCGCCGTCGACCGGTCGGCGTTGGACCGGATCATCCAGTCGGGCGGCTACATCAGCGCCCCGACCGGCACCGCCCCCGAGGCGCACTCGATCCTGGTCGCCAAGAAGGACTCCGACGCCGCCTTCGACGCCGCCACCTGCATCGGCTGCGGCGCCTGCGTGGCGGCCTGTCCGAACGCCTCGTCGATGCTGTTCACCGCCGCGAAGGTCACGCACCTGGGGCTCATGCCGCAGGGCCAGCCCGAGCGCAACGACCGCGTGGTCAACATGATCCACCAGCAGGACCTCGAGGGCTTCGGCGGCTGCACCAACATCGGCGAGTGCTCGGCGAGCTGCCCCAAGGGCATCTCGATGGAGAACATCTCCCGGCTCAACCACGACCTGCTCGGCGCCCTGCGCGCCGGCGCACGGCCGAAGAGCTGACCCCGGCACCACCGCGACGGGCGGGGACCCCCACGGGTCCCCGCCCGTCGGTGTTCTACGGGGCCCGATGGTGGCGCCGGGTCGGTTCGAGGTGCAAACTGACGACGTGACCGCGCTCTACGACCTCGCGGACCTGCCCGGCCGCCCGTGCACGATCGCCGCCGCCCTGGAACTGGTCGGCGAGCGGTGGTCGCTGCTGGTGGTCCGGGAGGTCTCGCTGGGCAACCACCGCTTCAGCGACATCGCCCGCGGCACCGGGGCACCCCGGGACCGGCTGACCGCGCGGCTCAACGCGCTGGTCGCCGCCGGCGTGCTCGAGCGCCGCCGGTACAGCGACTCCCCGCCCCGCTCGGGCTACCACCTCACCGCGTCCGGCCGCGACCTGCTGCCGGTGCTGCAGGCGCTGCTGCAGTGGGGCGACCGCTGGGCTGCCGAGGAGCCACCGGTGCGGCTGAGCCACGCGCCGGCCGGGCACGAGGAGCACACCGTCGACGCCGAGTGGGTGTGCCGAACCTGCGGCGAGCCGGTCAACTCCTCGCGGGTCGAGCGGGTGCTGACCCCGGCCGGCCGCGCCCTGTCCGGGCTGCCGGCGGACGAGACGCATGAGCACTGAGGCCGACCCGGCGACCGGCGTGCCGGCCGCGTGGGGCGAGCCGCGCTCCCGGACGGTCACCTGGTTCGACCCGATGGTCACCGCGGCCGGCGGCCGGGAGCGCTCCGGGCTGGAGACGCTCGAGGCGGTGCGCGACGGCGTGCTGCCGCCGCCCCCGATCGCGCAGCTGCTGCAGATGGACCTGGTCGCCGTCGAGGAGGGCCGGGTCGAGTTCGCCTGCGCCGTCGACGAGTCGGTCTACAACCCGATCGGCGTCGTCCACGGCGGGCTGGTCTGCACCCTGCTGGACTCCGTCGCCGGCTGCGCGGTGCACACCACGCTGCCGCACGGCGTCGGCTACACGTCGATCGAGCTGAAGGTGACCTACCTGCGGGCGGTCACGCAGGCCAGCGGGCCGCTGACCGCCGTCGGCACGGTCGTCAAGCCCGGCCGCCGGGTCGCCTTCGCCGAGGGGCAGGTCACCGACGCCGCCGGCAAGGTGGTCGCGACGGCGTCGAGCTCGCTGCTGGTCTTCCCGCTGCCCGTCTGAGTCAGCGGCCGCGGAACCGGTCGACGACGAGCTCGGGGACGACGTAGGGCTCCCCCGGCACCGCCTTCTCCGGGAAGTCGAAGACGGCGACCATCGACTGCAGCGGGTAGTCCGGCGTCACCGCGACCTCGCGCACCACCTGCCCGTCGACGGAGAAGGCCGCGCCGTCGGGCCGCCAGTCGACGGCGTAGGTGTGCCATCCCGACACGTCGATGCCGGGCCGGGGCGCCGCGAAGTCCTCGGCGAGCCGCGGGTCGCGGAACGGGTGGGTGCCCATCCCCACGGCGGCGCCCTCGACCGGGTCGACGGCGTCGCCGAACACCTCCATCACGCACAGCTCGCCCGAGCGCTCGGGCGCGTCCTCCAGCCCGACCAGCCACCAGGCGACCATCGACCGCCGGGTCACGGTGGCGCGGGCGCGCATCTCCAGCCGCCCGTACCGCGGCGTCCAGCCCCAGTGCGCCGGCTGCTCCTCGCGGACGACCGCCCCGGGACGCACCGGCTGCTGCCCGACCGTGCTGCCGACCGGCCCGGAGAAGACGCCGGACTGGATGCCCGAGACGCGCAGCGGCGGGTGGTCGCCGGGGCACCACAGCGGCGTGTCGTCGGGCAGGTACAGCCGCAGGCAGGAGTCGCGGACCTCGTAGCAGGCCGCCGTCGCCGCGCGGGAGCTCCACTGCGGCAGGTAGTGCGGGACCCAGACGTCGCGGTCCAGGTCGTCACCGTCGAAGTCGTCGAGGAACTCCGTCATCGCGACTGCAGCGCGTCGAGGGCCACGGCCATGGCGGCGGCGACGCGGAAGTCCAGCCGGGGGTCGGGGACGGTGACGTCGTAGCGGTCGCGGACCGACTTGCGCCGCTCGACGACGAGCACCGGGCGGCCGGTGGCGGTGTCGACGAAGTCGAAGTGGAAGACGAACGGCACCCAGACGTCGCCGACGTACGGGATGACCTCCCACACCCTCCGCAGCACGGCGATCACCGGCCGCCGCTCGCGGCCGACGGCGGTCAGCCCGGGCACCGTGAGGTCCCAGGTCGAGCGCAGCAGGCTGGCGCCGAACCGCTTGCTGAACGTGCCGAGCGGGCGGCCCTGCTCGTCGAGGACGTCGTGCTCGGCGTGCACGTCGAGGCGCTGGCGGGCGCGGAAGGAGAAGACCGGCCGGGTGCGCTCCTCGTCGGCGGTGAACAGCACCTCCTCCTTGAGCTTGAGCCGCTTCTGCTGCGCCATCGCCAGCAGCTCGCCCTCGGTGCCGTCCGGCCCGACGGCGCGCACCTCGTAGCGGTTGACCATGACGGTGATCCGCTGCCGGACGGCGAAGCGCGGGACGACCATCGCGGCGCGGGTCTCGTCGGCGTGGGGCACGGTCACGGCGGCACCTCCCGGCTCGGGTCCTGCCCCCATCGTGGCCCCCGCGTCCAGGACACGCCGTGCGCGACCGGGTCGAACGCAAGAATCTTGAACTCACCCAGCGAGTGCACAACCGCTGTGCCAGGGTCGGCCCCAGGTGGAGCCGGTCCACCGGCAGGAGTGCGGAGGTCGTGGTGTCGCAAGGTCCCCGTCGCGTCGGCGTCGCTGTGGTCGGACTCGGGGGCGCGGTCGCCACGACCGCCGTCGCCGGGCTGGAGCTCCTCCGGATCGGGGCCGCGGGCACCGACGGGCTGCCGCTCGCGGGGCTGGAGGTGGCCGGCGGGCCGGTCGAGGAGACCACCGGCCTGGTCGGCTACGACGCGCTCGTCGTCCGCGGCTGGGACCTCGACGGGTCCGACCTGCGCAAGGCCGCCGACCAGCACGCGGTCCTCGACTCCCGCCAGCTCGAGCAGGCCGGGCCCGCGCTGTCGGCGCTGACCCCGTGGCCCGCCGCCGGCGATGCCGACTTCTGCCGCAACGTCACCGGCGGCAACGTGGTGCTCGCCGAGACCCGCCGCGACCAGGTCGACGCCGTCCGCGCCGACCTGCGGCGGTTCCGCGAGGAGGAGGCCCTCGACGGCCTGGTGCTGGTCAACCTCGCCTCGACCGAGCGCTGGCCCGACCCGACGGCGCCCGCGCTGCAGACGGTCGAGGCGTTCGAGGCCGGGCTGGACGCCGACGACCGCGCGATCACCCCGGCGATGGTCTACGCCTACGCCGCGATCGCCGAGGGCGTCGGCTACGTCAACTTCACGCCGTCGCTGGCCGCCGACGTCCCGGCGCTGGTCGCCCTGGCCGAGCAGCGCGGCGTCCCGGTCGCCGGCAAGGACGGCAAGACCGGCCAGACGATGATGAAGACCGTCCTCGCGCCGGCGTTCCGCGCCCGCTCGCTCACCGTCGAGGGCTGGTACTCCACCAACATCCTCGGCAACCGCGACGGCCTGGCCCTCGACGACCCCGACTCGCTCAACAGCAAGCTGCAGACCAAGGGCAGCGTGCTGGACTCGATCCTCGGCTACCCGGTCGAGGACCACGTGGTCCGGATCGACTACTACCGGCCCCGCGGGGACCAGAAGGAGGCCTGGGACGCCATCGACCTGGTCGGCTTCCTCGGGCAGCGGATGCAGGTCAAGGTCGACTTCCAGTGCCGCGACTCGATCCTCGCCGCCCCCCTGGCGCTGGAGCTCGCCCGGCTCACCGACCTCGCGCAGCAGCGCGGCGAGGGCGGGATCCAGCGGCAGCTGGGCTGGTTCTTCAAGGCCCCGATGACCGCCGACGGCAGCGTCCCCGAGCACGCGTTCCACACGCAGGAGGCGACGCTGCTCGAGTGGCTGGCCGCCGGCGCCCCCGCGCGGTGACCGGACTCGCCCCCTCCCCCGCCGGGACGCTCGCCCCGATCGCCGCGCTGCGCCCGCTGCTGGCCGAGATCGGCGACGCCAAGCGGGTGCGCGTCGCCGGCTCGCCCGGCTCGCTCGCCGAGCAGGCCTTCGCCCGCGCCTGGGCGCGGCTGGTGGCGGGCGAGGACGTCGCCGGCGTCGTGTGGTCGGAGACGGCGGCCGCGGTCGCCCGCGCCCGGCTGGCCGGCGTCGACGCCGGCGTGCTGACCGCCGCCGGGCTCTCCGGCGACGAGGCCCTCGCGGTGCTGCGCCGCGGCTTCGACGAGGTGGCCGGCCCGCTGGACGCCGGTCTGCGGGACCGGCTGCGCGCCGCGCTCGGCCCGCTGCCGGCGCCGGCATCCCCGCCCGCCCTGGCCGGTGCGCTCAACGCCCAGCCGCGTGCGGGCGCGACCGCGCCCGGGAAGCCGCGGATCGTGGTCGAGCCGCCGGAGAGCCACGGCGACCACTGCCTGACCGTCGCCGTCTACGGGGTGCTGGTCGCGCCGGTGGTCGGCGCCGACCCGGTCGCGCCGTTCCTGCTGGGCCTCGCCCACCACCTGCACAACGTCGTCCTGCCCGACGCCGGGTTCGCCGGCGAGGTGCTGCTCGGTGACGCGCTGGAGCGGGTGATGGCCACGCTCGAGGAGCGGGAGCTGGCCGCGCTGCCGGCCGCGCTGGCGGACCGGGTGCGCGGGGTGCTGGCGCTGCGGCCGGGCGCCGACGTGCCCGAGGCCCGGGCCTTCCACGCCGCCGACGTCCTCGACCGGGTGCTGCAGGTGCACCACCACGCGCTGGCCGCGGCCTTCACCGCCGCACAGGCGCTCGACGACCTCGACCTCGTGCACGCCGGGCCGGTGCAGGCCTACCACCTCGAGGTCCTGGGAGCGGCCGGGTTGTGAGCCTCGCCCTCGACGTGCCCGTCGTCGACGGGATCCCGTTCGCCCGCGCCGGCCGCGACGACCTGCGCGCGGAGGTCGCCGGGCTGGTGGCCGCCGGGGAGGCCGACCGGGCGCGGGTGCTGCTGCTCGCCGACGCAGACGACTGGTGGACCGCGCCGCCGCCCCCGCCGGAGCAGCTGGCGCTGGTCCCCTTCGCGCGCACGCTGCGCGAGGCGATGGCCCTGCTCGGCATGGGACGGGTCGCCGACTACTTCGCGCACCGCTGGTCGGACCCGACCCACCTGGCCGGCCTCGCGCTGCTGCAGGCGCACTGGCCCGGGGACCGGCCGGTGGTCGACGTCGCCTGCGGGATCGGCGCGCACCTGCGCGAGCTGTCCCGCCGCGGGGTGCGCGACCTGCTCGGCGTCGACGTCGTCTGGGCCAAGCTGTGGCTGGCGCGGCGGTTCGTCTGCCCGTCGGCGCGCTACGTGTGCGCCGACCTCACCGCCGCGCCGTCGCTCGCCGTCGGCACCCCCGCGTACGTCATGTGCCACGACGCCTTCTACTTCCTCCGCGACAAGCCGGCCGCGGCCGCGGCGATGCGCGCGCTGGCCGGGGACGGCGGCACCGTCGTCGTCGGGCACGCGCACGTCGCCGACCCGCACGGGGAGCCGCTGCCGCCGGAGGACTACGCGCGGGTGCTGGGCACCGACCTGCTCTACGACGACGACGAGCTGACCCGCTCGCTGCTCGAGCGCCGCCCGCCGCGCCCGGCGCCGCCCGCGGAGCTGCGCGCCAGCGAGGCGGTGGCCCTGGTCGCCGGGGACCCGCGGACCCCCGCGCCGGCCGACCTGGGCGAACCGCTGCCGCCGCTGGCGCCCAACCCGCTGTACCGCGACGGCTTCCTGACCTGGCCGAACGAGCGCTACGCCGTCGAGTACGGGCCGCGCTCGGGCTACCTGCCGCCGCTGTGGCCCGACCCGCTGCCGGCCGACGCCGCCCGCCGCCGGCTGCTGGTCGACCTGCCGGAGGCGTGGTGAGCCGGCGCGCCTCCGGGGGGGGGGGGGGGGGGGGGGGGGGGGGGGGGGGGGGGGGGGGGGGGGGGGGGGGGGGGGGGGGGGGGGGGGGGGGGGGGGGGGGGGGGGGGGGGG
>NZ_JBJGZK010000041.1:0-30364 GCF_054050475.1 Geodermatophilus sp. SYSU D00525 | reverse complement strand
GCACCGGCCCCCACCGCTCCAGCGGTGGGGGCCGGTGCCGTTCCTGCCTCGGGGGTGCCCGGGGTCAGACGGTCTCGGGCACCCGGAGATGGGCGACCACGAGGTCCATCTCGGCGACGTCGAGGACGTCGATGCCCATGGTGTCTACGGCGCCCTCGCGGATCCTGCGGGCCTGGTCCCGGGTCCCCTCGAGGTGCGCGCGGTCCTCGAACACGACCGTGCCGACGGCGCGGCCGCTGCCCCGGTCGAGGAGCAGGCTGACGCTGCAGAAGCCGGGCAGCTCCTGGATCCGCGGCATCAGGGTGGTGCGGTACATCTCCAGGACCTGGTCGACCCTGGCCGGGTCGCCGCGGGTCCAGGTGATCCGTGCGCAGGCGCCGTCCCCGGCGGTGTGCTCGCGGTGCAGGGCGGCGATCTCCCACTCCTGCACCTCGAGGTCCTCACCCGTCCCGAAGCGCTCCATCAGGTGCCGGCGCATGGGGTGGACGCGCTCGGCGCTGGCCCGCATCGAGTCCTGGTCCTGCCAGGCCGACGTCGCGATGCACCGGCCGGACTCCCGGTCGCACATCATCGACAGGCCGACGCAGCCGTCCATGTCCTGCAGGGCCGGCCAGACCTCGTCGCGTACGTACGCGATGGCGTCGTCGAGCGAGCCGGGGTTGGCGCGGATGGTGGTGGATCGGGCGTACATGCCGCCCCCCTCTCGGACCGGCGGCGGTGCCCCTGCGGCATCGCCGCGCGGTCGAGCGTCCTCCCGCGCCCGACGCCGGACAAGGTCCCCGGCGCCGCACCAGGGCCCCGGCCCTCCGGCCGGAGGACCGGGGCCAGGTGCCTCAGGTGTTGTCCGACCGGCCGGTCAGCGCGTCGCGGAGCCGGTCCACCATCCCGACGCCCGGTCCCACCGTCTTGTGGAACAGCGCGCTGTGCGGTGCCGACGGGTGCGGACGGGTGGGCGCGGCCTTCTTCGCCGCCTCCACCTTCCGGCCCATCTCCACGAGCTGGTCCGGGCTCAGCCGGGCGCGCAGCTGGGGGAACTGCTCGGTCTCCTCGTCGGTGACGTGGTGGCGCAGCAGCTGCTCGAGGCGGCCGAGGGTCTCCACGAACCGGGGGTCGGCGGAGTCGACGTCCTCGAGCTCCTTCATCACCTCCACCAGCTGCTGGTGCTCCTGGATGTCGTCCTGCACCGCGGCCTCGCCGTCGGGCAGGTGCTCGCGCATGGCCGGGTAGACGAACATCTCCTCGGCGACCGAGTGCCGCATCAGCTCGGCGATGACGGTGTCGGCCATGTCGCGCCGCTCGGCGGGATCGGCGGTGGGGATGCGGCCGACGAGGTCGAGGACCTCGTGGTGGTCGGTGGTCAGGATCTCGACGACGTCCTGGTTGCTCGTGCTCGCTGTCATCGGGCTGCCTCCGGGCCGGAGCGCTGCCGGGCGGCTGCTCACCCGGCACCTGCGGTCCTACCCGGGTGGCGCTGCCCACACCCCCGGCAGCGGCGTCGAGGAGGCGTGTACAGTGGGTGCTACCGACGCGGGGTGGAGCAGCTCGGTAGCTCGCTGGGCTCATAACCCAGAGGTCGCAGGTTCGAATCCTGTCCCCGCTACCACGGCACGAGGGCCCCGGAGCAGACGCTCCGGGGCCCTCGTCGCGTCCCGGCCCGGGCGGCGGGAACAGGGCGGACGCCGGCCCGGTTGCGGAACGGCATGGAGCCGACCGTGCAGGACGCCCCTGAGTCCGAGCGTTACGAGATCCGCGACGGCGACCGCCTGCTGGGGCTGGCCGCCTACTCCCGCCGGGGTGCGCAGGTGGTCTTCACCCACACCGAGATCGACCCCGACGCCGAGGGGTCCGGGCTGGGCGGGAAGCTCGTCCGGGCGGCCCTGGACGACGTCCGGTCGCGCGGGGAGACGGTGGTGCCGCGTTGCTCGTTCGTCCGCGGCTGGATCGAGCGCCACCCCGAGTACGGCGACCTGGTCGACCGCGGCGACGCCTGACCCGCGAGCGGCCGGGCGGCCGCGGACGCGGGTGTGTTGCCCCTCACACGCCGTCCTCTCTAGGTTGACGGTCACTGCTGACCGTTCGACGAGGAGGTCGTCCGTGAGCGTCGAGGCCCCGATCCCGCAGACCGAAGCCGGTACCGGGGTCGCCGGCCCCGCCGACGTCGACCCGGCCGGCATCGACCTGTCCGACATCGACCCGGCTGACATCGACCTGGCTGACATCGACCTGGCCGACGTCGACCTGTCCGACCGGGACTGGTGGACCCGCCCGCCGGCCGAGCGGCACGCGGCCCTGGACCGGCTGCGCCGGGAGCGGCCCTTCGCGTTCTTCGCCGAGCCCGACCTCCCCGGCATCCCGGCCGGCCCCGGCTACCACGCCGTCACCCGCTACGCCGACCTCGAGGCGATCAGCTCGCAGCCGGCGGTGTTCTGCTCGGGCCAGGGCGCGGTGTCGATGCAGGACGTCCCGGCCGACCTGCACGAGTTCTACGGCTCGCTGATCAGCATGGACGACCCGCGGCACGCCAAGATCCGCCGGATCGTCTCGAAGACGTTCACCCCGCGGATGCTCGAGCGGACCCTGGACTCGGTGCGCGCGGTCGTCGACGACGTCCTGGCGCGCGCCCGGGCGACGGCCGCGGCCAACGGCGGCGTCATCGACGTCGTCGCCGACATCGCCGCCCCCGTCCCGCTGCGGGTCATCTGCGACATGATGGGCGTCCCCGAGGCCGACCGGCCGGCCGTGCTGGCCAACTCGAACGTCATCCTGTCCGGCGGCGACCCGGAGCTCATCGAGAACGACGACCCGCTGACCGCCTTCCTCACCGCGGGCATGGAGATGGCCGCGCTCATGGAGCGGCTGGCCGCCGAGCGGGTCGCCGAGCCCCGCGACGACCTCACCACCGCGCTGGTCACCACCGAGGTCGACGGCGAGCGGCTGTCCCACCAGGAGATCGCCTCGTTCTTCATCCTGCTGCTGGTGGCCGGCAACGAGACCACCCGCAACGCCATCTCCCAGGGCCTGCTGGCGCTGTCGGAGTGGCCGGAGGAGCGGGCGCGGTGGGCCGCCGACCCGTCGCTGGACCGCACCGCCGTCGAGGAGGTGGTGCGCTGGGTCAGCCCGGTCACCTGGATGCGCCGCACCGCCACGCAGGACGGCGAGGTCGGCGGTCACCGCTTCACCGCCGGGGAGAAGTTCCTGCTGTTCTACGCGGCGGCCAACCGCGATCCCGAGGTCTTCACCGACCCGCAGCGGTTCGACGTCGGCCGCGACCCCAACCCGCACGTCGGGTTCGGCTCGAAGGGGCCGCACTTCTGCCTCGGCGCGCACCTGGCCCGCCGCGAGCTGCAGGTGACCTTCCGGGCCGTCTTCGACCAGCTGCCCGACCTCGAGGTGACCGGCCCGCCCGACCGGCTCGCGTCCTCGTTCGTCAACGGCCTCAAGCGGCTGCCGGCCCGGCTGGGCGGGACCCGCTGATGCGGGTCACCGCCGACCGCGAGCTGTGCGTGGGGTCGGGGCAGTGCGAGCTGCTCGCCCCGGACGCCTTCGAGGTCGACGACGACGGCGCGGTGCGGGTGCTGCAGGAGACGCCGGACGACGGGGACGCCGCGCGGGACGCCGTGCAGCAGTGCCCGACCGGGGCCCTGTCGCTGGCCGACTGAGCGCCCTCAGGCGGACAGGACGGCGCCGGTCGCCGGGGCGGCGAGGTCGGCGGCCAGGCGGTCGAGCGGGACGTCGAGCGCGCGGGCCAGCGCGGCGACGGTGAAGAACGCCGGGGTGGGCACCCGCCCGGACTCGATCTTCCGCAGCGCCTCGAGGCTCACCCCGGACGCGGCGGAGACCTCGGCGGGGGAGCGGTCGCCGCGCGCGGCCCGCAGCAGGGCGCCCAGCCGGCGGCCGCGCTCGCGCTCCTCGGGACTCAACGGCGGTCGCACCATGGCGTGATAGTAATACCGGGATATGAATCCCGGTACTGCCGGGACACCGATCCCGGGAGGACGAGATGATCGAGCTGCGCACGCCGGGCGAGCTGGAGGCCATGCGGGCCGCCGGGGCGGTGGTGGCCGACGTGCTGGCCGCCGTCCGCGCCGCGGCCGCCCCCGGCGTCCGGCTGACCCAGCTGGACCAGGTGGCCCGCGACGTCCTCGCCGACGCCGGCGCCACCTCGCCGTTCCTCGGCTACGCCCCGCACGCGACCACGCCGCCGTTCCCCGGGGTGGTCTGCCTGTCGGTCAACGACGTCGCGCTGCACGGCATCCCGACGACCCGGGAGCTGGAGGACGGCGACCTGCTCAGCGTCGACGCCGGCGCCACCCTGGACGGCTGGGTCGGCGACTCGGCCACCACCTTCCCGGTCGGGACCGCGCGCCCTGAGGACCTCGCGCTGGTGGCCACCGCCGAGCGGGCGCTGGCGGCCGGGATCGCGGCCGCGGTGGTCGGCAACCGGGTGGGCGACGTCTCGGCGGCGATCGGGGCGGTGGGCCGGGCCGGCGGCTGCGGCATCAACACCGACCAGGGCGGGCACGGTGTCGGCCGCACCATGCACGAGGCGCCGCACGTGCCCAACGAGGGCCGCGCCGGCCGCGGCGTGCCGCTGCGCGCCGGGCTGGTGATCGCGATCGAGCCGTGGTTCCTCGCCGGCGGCAGCGACGACTACCGGGTGGACGCCGACGGCTGGACGCTGCGCAGCGCCGACGGCAGCCGGGCCGCGCACGTGGAGCACACGGTCGCGGTCACCGAGGACGGCCCGAAGATCCTGACTCTTCCGCGTTGACCGGCCCTGTCCAGAGGCTCGCCCCGAGCTTGCGAGGGGTGAGGAGGACGGGGTCCTTCTGCTCACCGCTCCGCGCTGATCGCCGGGCCGGCGCTCACCCCAGCGCCTGCTCCAGGTCGGCGAGCAGGTCGTCGACGTCCTCGATGCCCACCGACAGGCGCACCAGGTCGCCCGGCACCTCCAGCGGGGAGCCCGCGGCGCTGGCGTGCGTCATCCGGTGCGGGTGCTCGATCAGCGACTCGACCCCGCCGAGGGACTCGGCCAGCGTGAACAGCCGCGCCCGCTCGCACACCCGCAGCGCCGCCTCCTCGCCGCCGGCGAGCCGGAACGACAGCATCCCGCCGGCGCCGGACATCTGCTTGACCGCGATGTCGTGGCCGGGGTGGTCGGGCAGGCCGGGGTAGAGCACGCGGGACACCGCCGGGTGCTCCGACAGGTACCCGGCGATCCGGGCGGCGTTGGCCTGGTGCCGCTCCATCCGCACGCCGAGGGTCTTGATCCCGCGCAGCACCAGCCAGTCCGACAGCGGGCCGGACACCCCGCCCATCGCGTTCTGGTGGTAGGCGAGCTGCTCGGCGAGGTCGGCGTCGCGGACGACGAGCGCCCCGCCGACGACGTCGGAGTGCCCGCCGAGGTACTTCGTCGTGGAGTGCACGACGACGTCGGCGCCCAGGGTCAGCGGCCGCTGCAGGTAGGGGCTGGCGAAGGTGTTGTCGACGACGAGCAGCGCGCCGGCCCCGTGCGCGACCTCCGCGGTGAGCGCGATGTCGGCGACGTTGAGCAGGGGGTTGGTCGGCGTCTCGCACCAGATGACGCGGGTGGCGCCGGGCCGGATGGCGGCGCGCAGCGCGTCGGGGTCGTTGAGGTCGACGGGGGTGTGCTCGACGCCCCAGCGCGAGACCACCTTCGAGATGAGCCGGAACGTGCCGCCGTAGGCGTCGCCGCCGAGGACCACGTGGCTGCCGGGCTCGCACACGGTGCGCAGCAGGGTGTCCTCGGCGGCCAGGCCGGAGGCGAACGCCAGGCCCGCGGTCCCCTCCTCGAGGGAGGCCAGCAGCTGCTGCAGGGCGTCGCGGGTCGGGTTGGCGCTGCGGGCGTACTCGTAGCCGTTGCGCAGCCCGCCGACGCCGTCCTGCTTGAAGGTGGTGGCCAGGTGCAGCGGGACGACGACGGCGCCGGTGGCCGGGTCGGGGTCCTGCCCGGCGTGGATCGCGCGGGTGTCGAAGCCGGGGAACCCGGTCACCGGGTCACCCCCGCCAGGTGGCCGAGCACGTCCTGCCGGGTGACCACGCCCGCGGGCTTGCCGTCGACGTGCACCACCAGCGCGTCGGCCTCGCCGAACTCGGCCACCGCGGCGCTGACCGGCTCGCCGGAGCCGATGATCGGCAGCGGCGCGGACATGTGCCGCTCCACCCGGTCCGACAGCGAGGCGCGGCCGGCGAACAGCGCGTCGAGCAGCACCTTCTCGTCCACCGAGCCGACGACCTCGCCGGCGGTCACCGGCGGCTCCGCCCGCACGACCGGCATCTGGCTGACGCCGTACTCGCGCAGGATGTCGATGGCGTCGCGCACCGTCTCGTTGGGGTGGGTGTGCACCAGCACCGGCGTCGCGCCGTCCTTGGCGGCGAGCAGCTCGCCCACCGTCTCGCCGGTGGCGACGTCGAGGAAGCCGTAGTCGGCCATCCACCGGTCGTTGAAGATCTTGTTCAGGTAGCCGCGGCCGCCGTCGGGCAGGAGCACCACCACGACGTCGTCGGGGCCGAGGTCCGCCGCCGCGCGCAGCGCGCCGGCGACGGCCATCCCGCAGGAACCGCCGACCAGCAGCCCCTCCTCGCGGGCCAGCCGCCGGGTCATCCGGAAGGAGTCGGCGTCGGAGACCGGGACGATCCGGTCGGCGATCGAGCGGTCGTAGGCGTCGGGCCAGAAGTCCTCGCCGACGCCCTCGACCAGGTAGGGGCGGCCGGTGCCGCCGGAGTACACCGACCCCTCGGGGTCGACGCCGACCACCTGCACCCGGCCGTCGCCGACCTCCTTGAGGTAGCGGCCGATGCCGCTGATCGTGCCGCCGGTGCCGACCCCGGTGACGAAGCAGGTGACCTTCCCCTCGGTCTGCTCCCAGATCTCCGGGCCGGTCGTCTCGTAGTGCGACCGCGGGTTGGCCGGGTTGGCGTACTGGTCGGGCTTCCAGCCGCCGGGGGTCTCGCGGGCCAGCCGGTCGGAGACGGAGTAGTACGACCGCGGGTCGGACGGGTCGACGGCGGTGGGGCAGACGACGACCTCGGCGCCGTAGGCCCGCAGCACGTTGATCTTGTCCTGGCTGACCTTGTCCGGGCACACGAAGATGCAGTCGTAGCCGCGCTGCTGGGCGACCAGTGCCAGGCCGATGCCGGTGTTGCCGCTGGTCGGCTCGACGATCGTCCCGCCCGGCTTCAGCTCCCCGCTGGCCTCGGCGGCGTCGACCATGCGCACGGCGATCCGGTCCTTCACCGACCCGCCGGGGTTGAGGTACTCGACCTTGGCCAGCACCAGCGGCGCGTCCGGGCCGAGGTCGGCGGTGACCCTCGACAGCCGGACCAGCGGGGTGCCGCCGATCAGGTCGACGACGGACTCGGCGTACTGCACGCGGACCTCCTCGCCGGGCGCCCCGGGACGGGCACCGTCTGCCGCCCATCCCACCACCCCGATGACTTCCCGGCTCCGCGGCGGTCCTCCCCGCATGACGACGACGGAGCTGCGGGTCGACGAGGGGTACGCGCCGGTGACCGGGGGCGTGCGCATGTACTGGCGGAGCCTGGGGGAGGGCGGCACCCCGCTGGTCGTCGTCCACGGCGGCTTCGGCGTGGTGGAGGTGTTCGGCGACGTCCTCGACCGGCTGGCCGCGCACCGGCGGGTGGTCGCCGTCGAGCTGCAGGGGCACGGGCGCACCGCCGACGTCGCGCGGCGCCTCACCTGGGACGCCCTCGCCGACGACGTCGCCGCGCTGGTCCGGCACCTGGACCTCGGCCCGGCCGATGTCCTCGGCTACTCCCTCGGCGGCGGGGTGGCCCTGCGGACGGCGATCCGGCACCCGGAGGTGGTGCGCCGGCTGGTCGTCGTCTCCGCGCCGTGCCGGCGGGACGGCTGGTTCCCCGACGTGCTCGACGGCATGGCCTCGGTGTCCGGCGCCGGGTTCGAGGGCATGCGGCAGACGCCGGTGTACGCCGCCTACGCCGCCGTCGCGCCCGACGTGGACGCGTTCCCGGCGCTCATGGACAAGACCGGTGACCTGCTGCGCACGCCCTACGACTGGTCCGACGACGTCCGCGGGCTGTCCGCGCCGGTGCTGCTGGCCTACGGCGACGCCGACGGCATCCCGCCCGCGCACGCGGCGGAGTTCTTCGCGCTGCTCGGCGGCGGGCTGCGTGACGCCGGGTGGGACGGGTCGGGGCGGCCGGCCTCGCGGCTGGCGGTCCTGCCCGGGCGCACCCACTACGACGTGTTCGCCGCGCCCGAGCTGGCGGCCGTCGTCGACGGGTTCCTGACCGCGCCCGTCCGCTGAGGCGCGTGTCGTCGCCGGCCGGTCCGGGCAGGGCTGCGGCATGACCGCGCCCCTCCCGTCCGCGCCGCTGACCGGCGGCGGCAACATGCCGCTGCTCGGCTTCGGCACCTGGCAGATGACCGGCAGCACCTGCTACGACGCCGTGCGCACCGCCCTGGACGCCGGCTACCGGCACCTGGACACCGCGACGATGTACCGCAACGAGGCCGAGGTCGGCCGGGCGCTGCGCGACTCCGGCGTCGACCGGGACGAGGTCTTCGTGACCACCAAGCTGCCGCCGCGCGAGGCGGGCCGGGCCGACCGCACGCTGTCGGCGTCGCTGGGCGCACTCGGTCTCGACGCCGTCGACCTGTGGCTGGTGCACTGGCCGCCCGGCGGCTCCGACGAGGGCCTGTGGGAGCGGTTCGTCGCCGCGCGCGAGGACGGGCGGGCCCGGGCGGTCGGGGTCAGCAACTACTCCCTCGACGCGGTGGACCGGCTCACCCGGGCGACCGGCGTGACGCCGCAGGTCAACCAGGTGAGCTGGGCACCGGCGCTGTACGACCCGGCGGTGGAGGACGGGCACCGGGAGCGCGGCGTCGTCCTCGAGGGGTACAGCCCGTTCAAGAACACCGACCTCGGCGACCCGGTGCTGCGCGAGGTCGCCGACGCGCACGGCGTCACGCCGGCGCAGGTCGTGCTGCGCTGGCACGTCGAGCACGGTGTCGTGGTGATCCCGAAGTCGGCCACCCCGGAGCGGATCCGGGCCAACCTCGAGGTCGGCGGCTTCGCGCTGTCGGCCGAGGAGGTCGCCCGCGTCGACGGCCTGGCGCGCGGCTGAGCCCTACCCGGCGTCCGGGGTCGGGGCGACCGGGCGACGGGGCTGCCCGGCCAGCGCCGGCCGGACGTCGACCATCGGCGCCACCAGCCCCGTCGTCGGCCGGGTCACCGGGGTGGGGGAGGGGGCCGGCGTCCGCCTCCGGGAGCGCAGGGCGGTGAGCAGGTCCAGCGCCGCCAGCACCGAGGCGCCGACGACGACGGTGCGCAGCCGGCGCTCGCGCTCCCCGCGCCGGTTCTGCAGGGCGACGCCCATGACGGCCAGGTCGACGGCGTCGCCGGCGACGCGGGTCCACGCCCAGCCGGGGCGGCCGGCGAGCAGCCCGGCGGCGTGGGCGAGCTCCCGGGCCCCGACCGCGGTGACCACGGGCAGCGCCACGGGGGAGTCGTCGACGCCGGCGAAGCGGGCGACGGCCGCGGGCGAGGCCAGCATCGAGGTGCCGAGGCCGAGGCTGGCCAGGCCGAGCAGTCGGGCCGTGCGGCGGGCGGGGCGCGCGCTCATGGGGTCCTCCCGGGGTCGGTCGCCCGGGCGGCTACCCGGGCGACCGACCCGGAAACGGCCGGTGGCGGGGCCGCTCGCGGCGGGACGAGGATGCGGGGCATGACTGCTCCCGCCGGTACCCGCACGCTCGGCCGGGACGGCCTGGCCGTCTCCGCCCTCGGCCTGGGCTGCATGGGCATGAGCCAGATGTACGGCGCCGCCGACCGCGACGAGTCGATCGCGACGGTCCACCGCGCGCTCGACCTCGGCGTCACCTTCCTCGACACCTCCGACGTCTACGGCGACGGGCACAACGAGGAGCTCGTCGGCGAGGCGATCCGGGACCGGCGGGACGAGGTGCAGCTGGCGACGAAGTTCTCGCTGCGGCGCAACGACCGCGGCGGCATGGACATCGACGGCCGGCCGGAGAACGTGCGCGCCTGCGCCGAGGCCAGCCTGCGCCGGCTCGGCGTCGACGTGATCGACCTGTACTACCAGCACCGGGTGGACCCGCGGGTGCCGATCGAGGACACCGTCGGGGCGATGGCCGAGCTGGTGCAGCAGGGCAAGGTCCGCCACCTCGGGCTGTCGGAGGCGTCCGCGGCGTCGATCCGCCGGGCGGTGGCCGTGCACCCGATCGCGGCGCTGCAGAGCGAGTGGTCGCTGTGGACGCGCGACCTCGAGGTCGGCAGGGGTGGTGGGGCGGGCGGAGACACCGTGCTGGGCGTCGCGCGCGAGCACGGCATCGGGATCGTGCCGTTCAGCCCGCTCGGCCGCGGCTTCCTCACCGGCGCGATCACCAGCCCCGACGACTTCGCCGAGGACGACTGGCGGCGCACCCACCCGCGATTCACCGGCGAGGCGTTCACGGCGAACCTGCGCCTCGTCGACGCCGTCCGCGCGATGGCGGGGGAGAAGGGCTGCACGCCCGGGCAGCTGGCGCTGGCCTGGGTGCTGGCGCAGGGTCCCGACGTCGTCCCGATCCCCGGCACCAAGCGGCGGTCCTACCTGGAGGAGAACGCCGGCGCGCTCGCCGTCGAGCTGTCGGCGGAGGACCTGGCGCGGCTCGGCGAGATCGCCCCGCCCGGGGTCGCCGTCGGTGGCCGGTACGCCGACGCCGGCTACGCCTACGGCGACAGCCCGGAGCGCGCCGCGTGAGCGACCCGGCCTGCGGCGTCGCGCACGGGGCGCCGGCTGCCGAGGCGACCGACCGGGTGCTGGTCGCGGTGTTCGCCTCCCCGGTGGCCGAGGTGCTGCTGCGCTGGGGCGCCGAGCTCGGCTTCCGCGCCGCGCTGGTCGACCCGGCCGGCGGGGACGGCGCCCGCACGCTGGCCGACCTCGAGGACGCCCTCGACCTCGACCGGGCCGACGTCGTGGTCACCGACCACCACCGCCCCGAGCTCGGCGAGGTGCTGCGGGACGCGCTGGCCCGCCGGGTCCGCTGGGTGGGCGTCATGGGCAACCCGCGGCACGAGGGCCCGCACGTGGCGGCACTGGCCGCGCTCGGCGTCCCGCCGGAGGAGGTGGCCCGGGTGCACCGGCCGATCGGGCTGGACATCGGCTCCCGCGCGCCGGCCGAGATCGCGCTGAGCACGCTGGCCGGGCTGCTGGCCGACCGGAACGGCCGCTCCGGCGGGTTCGCGCACGGCCCCCGGTGAGCGCCGTCCTGCTCGGTGCCGACCTGGGCACCAGCGGGCTCAAGCTCGTCGCGCTGGGCGAGGACGGCGGCACCGTCGCGGAGACCGAGGCCGGCTACCCCGTGGAGAGCCCGCGGGAGGGCTGGGCCGAGTGCGCCGTCGGCACCTGGCGGGCGGCGTTCGACGACGCCCTGGCCCGGCTGCTGCCCGCGCTGGGCGGCCGGCCGGTGGCCGGGCTGGGGCTGTCCGGCCAGATGCACGGCACGGTGCTCGTCGACGACGCCGGCGCCGCGCTCGCGCCCGCGGTGCTGTGGCCGGACCGGCGGGCTGCCGCGGAGGTCGCCCGCTGGCGGGCACTGCCGGTGCCCGACCGCGCCGCGCTGGCCAACCCGCTGGTGCCGGGGATGACCGGCCCGGTGCTGGCCTGGCTGGCGGCGCACCGGCCCGGCCTCGTCGACCGCGCCGCGGCCGTCCTGCTGCCCAAGGACGCCCTCCGCGCCACCCTGCTGCCCGGCACCGACCCGCGGGTCACCGACCGCAGCGACGCCTCGGCCACGCTGCTGTGGGACGTCGTCGCCGACGGCTGGTCCGCCGCCGCGCGGGCCGCGGCGGGGGTGCCGCCCGGCCTGCTCCCGGCGGTGCGGACCTCGGCGGAGGTGGCCGGGACGGCGGTGCTCGGCGGGGCGGAGGTCCCGGTCGTGGTGGGCGGCGGGGACACCCCGTTGGCGCTGCTCGCGGCCGGCACGACCGCCGGACTGCAGGTGAACCTCGGCACCGGCGCGCAGGTGCTGCGGCCCGGCTGGACGCCGGCCCCGGCCGACGACCCGCCGGTGCACGGCTACGCGGACGCCGAGCGCGGCTGGTACGCGATGGCCGCGCTGCAGAACGGCGGCTCGGCGTGGACCTGGGTGGCCGGCGTGCTCGGCGTCCCGCTCGCCGCGCTGTTCGACCTGGCCGCGACGTCGCCGCCGGGGGCCGGGGGAGCGGTGTTCCGGCCGTTCCTCACCGGCGAGCGCGGCGGGGTGGCCGGGCCCGGCGACCGCGCCGGCTGGTCCGGCCTGGGCGCCGGCACCACCCGCGCCGACCTCGCCCGGGCCGCCGTCGAGGGGGTGCTGTCCGCCGTCGCCGCGGCGGCCGGGCTGCTCGGTGAGGTGCCCGACGGCCCCGTCGTCCTGACCGGGGGCGGGGGGCGCTCGCCGCTGGTGCGGGAGACCCTCGCGGGCCTGCTGGGCCGGCCGGTGACGTACCTGCCGCTGCGCAGCGCGTCCGCGGTCGGGGCGGCGGTCCTGGCCGGGCGCGGCACCGGCCTGCCGGTCGCGCCGCGGCGGGCCTGACCGGCCGCATGGAACGGTGCCGCCCCGGGCACCGTTGACCCCGACGAGGGGCCCAGGACGGGCCCCGGCGAGAGGAGGCACGCGAGATGGCGTCGGTGTTCGACAAGGTGGCCCAGTTCGCCCGCAGCCCGAAGGGTCAGCAGACCCTCAAGCAGGTGTCGGCCAAGGCCCAGCAGCTGGCGAGGGACCCCAAGACCAAGGCCCGGATCGACGACGCCCGCCGCCGGTTCACCGGTGGCCGCGGCACCGGCGGCGGCCCGCGCCCCACGGCGTAGCCCCGGACACGACGGCGGCCCCTCCCCGGCGTCGGGGAGGGGCCGCCGTCGCGTTCAGGCCGCGGGGCCGGGCAGCTTCAGGTGGGCCAGCGCGGCGTCGTGCAGCGCGCCGTTGGTGGCCAGCGCGCTGCCGCCGGCCGGGCCGTCGGCGCCGGTGAGGTCGGAGAACCGCCCGCCGGCCTCGCGCACGATGACGTCGAGCGCGGCGAGGTCCCACAGCGACACCTCGGGCTCGCACGCGACGTCGACCGCGCCCTCGGCCAGCAGGACGTAGCTCCAGAAGTCGCCGTAGGCGCGGGTGCGCCACACCGACCGCGTGAGGTCGAGGAACCCGTCGAGCAGGCCGCGCTCCTCCCAGCCGGACAGGCTGGAGTAGGACAGGCTCGCGTCGCCGAGGTCGGAGATGCCGGAGACGTGGCACCGGGTGGCCGACTCCAGCCGCCGCCCGGTCCAGGCACCGACGTCCTTGGCCGCCCACCAGCGGCGGTTGAGCGCCGGCGCCGATACCAGGCCGACGACCGCCTCGTCGCCGTCGAACAGCGCGATGAGGGTCGCCCACACCGGCACGCCGCGGACGAAGTTCTTCGTCCCGTCGATCGGGTCGAGCACCCAGCGCCGCGGCCCGTGCCCGGTGACGCCGAACTCCTCGCCGAGCACGGCGTCCCGCGTGCGGGCCCGGGCGAGGGTGGTCCGCAGCTGCTCCTCGACGGCGCGGTCGGCGTCGGTGACCGGCGTCAGGTCCGGCTTGGTCTCGACGGCGAGGTCGAGGGCCCGGAACCGCTCCATGCTGATGGAGTCCGCCTGGTCGGCCAGCACGTGCGCCAGGTGCATGTCCCCCGTGAAGTCCCGGCCCGGTGTCATGGGCACCGAACCTAGCGGGCGGTCAGTCGAAGACGGCGGCACTGATGCCGCTGGGCCCCTCGTACTCCCGGTCGTCGATCTCCTGCAGCGCGTCGAGGACCTCCTTGTCGGCACCCTTGGCGTGCTCGAGGATCTGCTCCTTGCTCGCCGGGTAGTCGATGCCCTTGAGGGCCTTCTGGAGGTCGATCGGGCTCACCATGCCGGTGCCGCTACCCCCGCCCACGTGCTCCGATGCACGGATACCGTCGAGGGGATGGAAGCGGCGACGATCGTGGGGCTCCTGGCCGACCCCACCCGGCTGAGGGTGGTGGCGGCCCTGGCGCTCGGCGCCGGGACGATCGAGGACGTCGCCGCGGCCTCGGGGCTGTCGCTCAAGGACGTCGCGCTCGCCGCCCGCCGGCTCGCCCGCGCCGGGCTGGTCCGCCGGGACGGGCACGTCCTCGAACTGCTGACCGACCGGTTCGGCGCCGCCGCGCGCGCCGCGGCCGAGGCGGCGCCCGCGCCGGAGCCGCTGTCGGACGACCCGGCCGAGTCCGCGGTGCTCGCCGCGTTCATCCGCGACGGCCGGCTGACCACCATCCCGGCGCAGCGGAGCAAGCGGCGCCTGGTGCTCGAGCACGTGGTCCGGGTGTTCGACGTCGGCGTCCGCTATCCCGAGCGCGAGGTCAACGCGCTGCTGGCGGTCTGGCACCCCGACACCGCGGCGCTGCGCCGCTACCTGGTCGACGAGGGGCTGCTGTCCCGCGAGGCCGGGCTGTACTGGCGGACCGGCGGCTGGGTGGACGTCTAGTCCACCTGCCTGTGCTCGTGCTCTGCCCCCACGGGCGGGGCAGAGCACGACTTCTCCCAGGACGGGGGCCCGGGTGCGGGGTCACACTCCGGGCGTGCCCGACGCCGACGCCTTCCGCGCGCTCGCCCGCTCCTCGCCGTGGCGGTGGACGACGCTGCGGTTCACCGTGCGCCGGCCCGGTCACCCGTGGCGGACCCAGCCCCTGCGTGCGTGGCTGCGCCGGCCCGATCGGCTCCGCGTCGAGACCCTCGACGGCGAGCTGCTGCAGGTCGTCCACGAGCCGCGGCAGCGGTCGGTGCTCCTCGGTCCGGACGGCGGGCGGGAGGTCGTCCACCCCTGGCCGGCGGACGGTCCCGGGCCGGTCCTGCGGGACGACGGGCTGGTGGCGGTCCGGCCGGAGGGGCCCTCCTACGACGCGCCGATGTACCAGAGCTACGACTGGGTGGCGCTGCTCGACCCGGTCGAGCTCGCCGACGGCCGGGACCCGGACACCGGGGAGCCGGGCGTGCCCGGCCTGGAGGTCGACTCCGTCACCCGGGTCGAGCACGGCGGACGGCCGGCCTGGGAGGCGGTCGTCCGTCCGACGCCGCGGTACGAGCCGCGGTGCGACTGCTGCTCGCTGCTCCGGTCGCGGGACCTCGACGTCCGGGCCGGCGTGGTCGAGGTGCTGGACCGCTACCCGGAGGCGTACCGGGTCCGGCTCGACGAGCAGACCGGCACCTGCGTGTGGATCGACGACCCCGGCTCGCTGGGCGTCGACCTCGACGTGCGGATCGAGGCGGTCGACGAGCCGATGGACGACGGGCTGTTCGGCTAGCCGAGCCGCACGGTCCCGTCGGCGTCGACCGACCAGCCGGGGTTGTGCCCGATCTCCCAGACGACGCCGTTGGGGTCGCGCACCAGCGCGTGGAAGACGCCGCCGAAGGCGCCCTCCCCGGGCGGGGTGAGCACCGTGCCCCCGGCGGCGGCCATCCGCTCGCACAGCGCGGCGACGGCGTCGCGGTCGCCGACGTTGTGCGCCAGCGTCAGCCCGGACACCTCCGGCCGGGCGGGCCCGGTACCGAGGTCCTGGGCGAACTTCGCCGTCTCGAAGAAGGCCAGCACGGTGCCCGGCGCGACCTGGAAGAACACGATCTCGCCGGGCACGTCGAGCAGCGGCGTCCAGCCCAGGCCCTCGACGTAGAACCGCCGGGCGGCGTCGAGGTCGGCGGTGGCCAGCGTGAGGAAGTGGACCTGCTGTTCCACGGGGCTCCTCCCGTCAGTAGCCCGGGCCGAGCTGGCCCACGGCGTCGAGCAGCCGCCGCACGCTGGCCAGCCGCTCGGCGCGGCCGGGCGGACCGTCGGCGGCCCAGGCGTCCAGCGCGCAGTCCGGGTCGTCGGCGGAGTGCCCGCAGCCCGGCGGACAGTCGACGGCGGCCTCGGCGAGGTCGTCGAAGGCCGCGACGACGTCGTCGGCGGTGACGTGCGCCAGCCCCAGCGAGCGGATGCCGGGTGTGTCGACGATCGTGCCGCCGCCGGGCAGGTCGAACAGCACCGCCGACGACGACGTGTGCCGCCCCTTCCCGACCTTCGTCACCTCGCCGATGGCCCGGTCCGCCTCGGGCACCAGCCGGTTCACCAGCGTCGACTTGCCCACGCCCGACTGCCCCACGAACACGCTGGTGCGCCCCTCCAGCCGCTCGAGCAGCGGGCCCAGCGGCGTCTCCCGGGACACCGGCACCGCGCCGACGTCCAGCCCCGCGTAGCGGTCCAGCAGCGCCTGCGGGCTGGCCAGGTCGGTCTTGGTCAGGCAGAACAGCGGCTCCAGCCCGCCGGCGTAGGCGGCCACCAGGCAGCGGTCGAGGAACCCCAGCGCCGGGTCGGGGTCGGTCACCGAGGTGACGACGACGAGCTGCTCGGCGTTGGCCACCACGACCCGCTCGGTGGGGTCGGTGTCGTCGGCGGTGCGCCGCAGCGACGTCGTCCGGTCCTCGATGACGACGATCCGGGCGAGGGTGTCGGGCCGGCCGCTGGTGTCGCCGACCAGCCGCACCCGGTCCCCGACGACGACGCCGTGCCGCCCCAGCTCCCGGGCGCGCATCGCGGTCACCTCGAGCGGGGCGCCGTCCGGACCGGGGACCCGGACGGTCATCCGGCCGCGGTCGACCGCGATCACCAGGCCCGGGACGGCGTCGGAGTGCGCCGGCCGGGTGCGGGTGCGCGGGCGGGACCCGCGCCGGTTGGGCCGGACCCGGACGTCGTCCTCGTCCGAGCGGCTGTCGTGGCGGCGGCTCAGGAGGCCACCCCCGCGGTCGTGGAGAGCATGCCCGCCCAGCGCTCGCGGAAGTCCGGCAGCGTCTTGGTGACCGCCTCGGCCCCGGACACCCGCACGCCCTCGACCGCGAGGCCGAGGACGGCGGCGGCGTGCACCATGCGGTGGTCGGCGTAGGAGTCCAGCAGCGCCGGCCGCAGCGGGCCCGGCTCCACCTCCAGGCCGTCGGGCAGCTGCCGGACGCGGGCGCCGACGGCGGTGAGCACCTCGTCGAGGGCCTGGAGGCGGTCGGTCTCGTGGCCGCGCAGGTGGGCGATGCCGGTCAGCCGCGAGGGCCCGTCGGCCAGCGCGCAGAGCGCGGCGAGCACGGGGGTCAGCTCGCCGACGTCGCCGAGGTCGGCGACCAGCGGGGCGACGCGGCCGGTGCCGGTGACCCGCAGGCCGTCCGGCGTCCGCTCGACCTCGGCGCCCATCGCGCCCAGCAGTCGGTCCAGCTGCGCGCCGGGCTGGGTGGTGACCGCCGGCCAGTCGGGCACGGTGACCCGCCCGCCGGTGACCAGCGCGGCGGCGAGGAACGGCGCGGCGTTGGACAGGTCGGGCTCGACGACGCGGTCGAGCGCGGCCGGCCGCCCGGGGGAGACCCGCCACCCGCGGTCGGTGGCGACGACGTCGACGCCGTGCTCGCGCAGTGCGGCGACGGTCATCTCCACGTGCGGCATCGACGGCACCCCGCCGGCCAGGGCGAGGTCGATCCCGCCGGCGAACCGGGCGGCGGCCAGCAGCAGCCCGGAGACGATCTGCGAGGACTCGCTCGCGTCGACGGTCACCGCGCCGCCGCGGACCGCGCCGGTGCCGAGCACGGTGAACGGCGCCCGGCCGCGGCCGCCGTCGTCGACCTGCACGCCGAGGTCGCGCAGCGCCGCGATGAGGCCGGCGTTGGGGCGCTCGCGCAGCCGCGGGTCGCCGTCGAGCCGGACCGGGCCGTCGGCGAGGGCGGCCACCGGCGGCAGGAAGCGCAGCACGGTGCCGGCCAGCCCGGCGTCGACCTCCGCCGGGCCGCGCAGCTCCCCGGGGGTGACCAGCCAGTCGGCGCCGTCCTCGGCGATGCCGACGCCGAGCGCGCGCAGGCCCGCGGCCATGAGGTCGGTGTCGCGGGCCCGCAGCGGGCGCACGACGCGGCTCGGGCCGTCGGCGAGCGCGGCCAGGACGAGCGCCCGCGCGGTGATCGACTTGGAGCCGGGCAGCGGGACGACGGCGTCCACGGGGGTCGGGCGGTGCGGCGTCGTCCAGACCTGGCTCACGGGGGACCATCCTGCCCGGTCCGGACGACGCCGCACTGCGGAGCCCGCCCTAGCCGGCCTGCGGCTTCTCGGCCTTCTTGGCCGGCACCGTGCGCAGGAGCCGCCGGTTGGCGAACTCGAACACCGCCAGCTCGGAGAGCTCGCGGCCGTAGCCGGAGCGCTTGATCCCGCCGAAGGGCAGCTCGGGGGAGGAGCCGGTGGGCTGGTTGATCCAGACCATCCCGGCCTCGATCCGCTCGGCCACCGCCCGCGCGCGGTCGAGGTCGCTGCTCATCACGGTCGCACCGAGCCCGTAGACGCTGTCGTTGGCGAGGGCGACGGCCTCGTCGGCGTCCTTCACCCTGTAGACGACGGCGGCGGGGCCGAAGAGCTCCTCGTGGTACGCGCGCATCTCGGGCGTCACGTCGGTCAGCAGGGTCGGCTCCACGAACGCGCCCGGGTGGTCGGGGCGGCCGCCCCCGGCGAGCACGGTGGCGCCCTTGTCGACGGCGTCCTGGATCTGGGCGTGCAGGTCCTTCGCGGCCTGCTCCGACGACAGCGGCGCCAGCGTGGTGCCCGCGTCCGCCGGGTCGCCGGGGGCGAAGGTGGAGAACGCCTGCTGCAGGCCGGCGACGAACGGCTCGTAGGCGTCCTCGGTGACGATCAGCCGCTTGGCAGCGATGCACGCCTGGCCGCTGTTCTGCATCCGGCCGGTGGTCGCCGCCTTGACCGTGGCGCCGACGTTCTCGGCGTCCAGGACGATGAACGGGTCGCTGCCGCCGAGTTCGAGCACGGACTTCTTCAGGTGCTTGCCGGCCAGGGCGCCCACCGCGCTGCCGGCGCGCTCGCTGCCGGTCAGCGTCACGCCCGCGATGCGGGGGTCGGCGATGACCTGCTCGACGTCGGCGATGCGCAGGAAGGTGTTGGTGAAGACGCCCTCGGGCGCACCGGCGTCGGTGAACAGCTGCTCGATGGCCAGCGCGCACTGCGGGACGATCTCGGCGTGCTTGAGGATCACGGTGTTCCCCAGCACGAGGTTCGGGCCGGCCACGCGGACCACCTGGTAGTAGGGGTAGTTCCAGGGCTCGATGGCCAGCAGCGCGCCCACCGGGTGCGTCTCGACGACGGCCTCGCCCTTGCCCAGCAGCGGCTGGATCGGGGTGGGCTGCAGGAAGCCCGGGCCGTTGTCGGCGTAGTAGTTGAGGATCATCGAGCAGAGGAACAGCTCGCCGGCGGCCTCCTCGCTGCGCTTGCCCATCTCCTTCGTGGCGAGCGCGGCCAGCTCGTCGCGGCGCTCGTCCATCAGCTCGGCGGCGCGGCGCACGACGGCGGCGCGCTCCTCGACCGGCCGCTGCCGCCACTCCTGGTACGCGGCGTGCGCGGTCGCGATGATCCCGTCGATGGCCTCGGTGGGCGTGAAGTCGAACTCCTTCTCGGTCTCCCCGGTGAAGGGGTCGACCGTCGCGTAGCGCCGCTCGGCGGACTCGCTCGCGGTCTTCGGCTGCTCCTGCGGTGGGTTCTGGGTCGCGGTCACGCGCGTGATCCTCGTCTCTGCTCGCCGGTGTCTCCACCCCGGCCCTACCCGACCCCCAGCAGGGCACTCGCGCTGTCCCCGGTCCCGCCTAGAGTCGGTCCCGCGGGCCCGTCCCGGGCCGGCCCGACAGCCGGGAGGACCAGCCATGTGCGGTCGATACGCCGCCACCCGCCGTCCCGAGGACCTCGTCGTCGAGTTCGAGGCCGTCCCCGCCGAGGGGCAGGAGCCGCTGCGGGCCGACTTCAACGTCGCGCCGACCAAGGACGTCTACGTGGTCCGGACCAAGCGCGAGCGCGACCCGGAGGGCAGCCCCACCGGCGCCGGGCACCGGGAGCTGCGCTCGGTCCGCTGGGGCCTGGTGCCCTCCTGGGCCAAGGACGTCTCGGTGGGCAACCGGATGCTCAACGCCCGCGTCGAGTCGCTCACCGAGAAGCCGGCCTTCCGCTCGGCCGCCCGCTCCCGCCGCTGCCTGGTCCCGGCCGACGGCTGGTACGAGTGGCAGAAGAGGCTCGACTCGCCGGGCAAGCAGCCGTTCTTCATCACCCCGGCCGACGGGTCGGTGCTGGCCATGGCCGGCCTCTACGAGGTGTGGGGCAAGGGCGAGGACCGGCTCTACACCTGCACCGTCGTCACCGCCCCCGCCGTCGGCGCGCTCACCGAGATCCACGACCGCATGCCGCTGGTGCTGCCGCGCGAGCGGTGGGCCGACTGGCTCGACCCCGCCCGCGACGACGTCGAGGCGCTGGCGGAGCCGACCCCGCCGTCGGTGGTCGAGGGCCTGGAGCTGCGCCCGGTGAGCGCCGCGGTGAACAACGTCCGCAACAACGGCGCCGAGCTGGTCGCCCGCGTCGAGGGCACCAGCGCCCCGGCCGACCAGCCCGCGCTCTTCTGAGGAGCCGTCCGCTGAGCGAGCGCGCGCCCGCCGTCGTCCCCGCCGACCCGCCCGCCGAGGCGCCTGCCGGGCCCGTGCTGCCCGGCTGGGTCGCCGCCGGGGTCACCTTCCTCGCCTCCGGCGCGGTGCTGGTGCTGGAGATCGTCGGGCTGCGGCTGATCGCCCCCTACGTCGGCATCACGCTGCAGACCAACACCGCGGTCATCGGCTTCGCGCTGGCCGCGATCGCGGTCGGCGCCTGGGCCGGGGGCGCCACCGCCGACCGCCGCGACCCGCGCGGGCTTATCGCGCCGCTGCTGGTCGCCGGCGGGGCGCTGGTGATCGCCGTCCTGCCGCTGGTCCGGTTCACCGGGTCGTTCCTCACCGGCCCCGACGCCGGCGCCGTGCTGCTGCTGGCCGCCGTCGCCATCGTGGTGCCGGCGACGCTGCTGTCGGCGGTGCCGCCGATGGTGGTGAAGCTGCAGCTGGCCAGCCTGGCCGAGACCGGGTCGGTCGTCGGGAAGCTGTCGGGCATCGGCACGCTCGGCGGCATCGCGGCCACCTTCGCCACCGGCTTCGTGCTCATCGCGGTCTTCCCGAGCAGCGGCATCCTCGTCGGCACCGGGCTCGTGACCGTCGTCGCCGGCATCGCCGTGTTCCTGCTGCTGCGGCGCCGGTCGCCGGGCGGGGCGGGGCGGGTGCCGACGGCGCTGCTGCTGCTCGCCGTCACCGGGTCGCTGCTGGCGGCGGTCGCGCCGACGCCGTGCGAGGAGGAGACCGCCTACCACTGCGCCCGCGTGGTGGCCGACCCCGGGCGGGAGACCGGCCGGGTGCTGGTGCTGGACACGCTGCGGCACAGCTACGTCGACCTCGCCGACCCCACCCACCTGGAGTTCCAGTACGTCCGGGCGATCGCCGCGGTCACCGACGTCCTGGCCCCCGCGGGGGAGCCGCTGTCGGCGCTGCACCTGGGCGGCGGCGGCGCGACCGTGCCCCGCTACCTTGCGGAGGTCCGCCCCGGCACCGAGAGCCTGGTGCTCGAGGTGGACCCGGGCGTCGTCGCGATCGACCGCGAGCAGCTCGGCCTGGAGACCTCCGGGCAGCTGCAGGTGCGGGTCGGCGACGCCCGCGTGGGGCTGGCCGCCGAGCCCGCCGGCACCCGCGACGTCGTCGTCGGCGACGCCTTCGGCGGCCTGTCGGTGCCCTGGCAGCTGACGACCGTGGAGGCGCTGGAGCTGGTCGACCGGGCGCTGGCCGACGACGGCGTGTACGTCGCCAACCTCATCGACCACCCGCCGCTGGGCTTCGTCCGCGCGGAGCTGGCCACCATGCGCGCGGTGTGGCCGCACGTGCTGCTGCTGGCCCGCGCGCCGGTGCTCGCCGCCGAGGACGGCGGCAACGTCGTCGCGGTCGCGTCGCACCGGCCGCTGGACGAGTCCGCGCTGGCGCAGGCGCTGCTGGCGCAGGACTCGGCGTGGCAGGTGGCCTCGGCCGAGGAGGTGGCCGCCCTCGCCGGCGACGCGCAGGTGCTCACCGACGACGCCGCGCCGGTCGACCAGCTTCTGACCCCTTACGGAGTCCCCGACTCGTAGTCGGCCCCTCGCGGGGGCCCGCCGCGAGCTTGCGGGTGGGGGGCGAGGGGTCCTTTCGCGATGGGGGCGGTGCGGGCGCGGGTCAGGCGGACCAGGTCGGCCGGCGGCAGCTCCACCTGCAGCCCGCGCCGGCCGGCGCTGACCATCACCGTCGCGAAGCCCAGCGCCGAGTCGTCGACCACGGTGGGCAACGCCCTGCGCTGACCGAGCGGGCTGATCCCGCCGAGCACGTAGCCGGTGGTGCGCTCGGCGTCGGCCGGGTCGGCCATCGCGGCCCTGCGCCCGCCGGCCGCGGCGGCCAGCGCCTTGAGGTCGAGGGTGCCGCTCACCGGGACGACGGCGACGGTCAGCGTGCCGTCGACGCGGGCGACCAGCGTCTTGAACACCTGGCGCGGATCGGCGCCGAGCGCGGCCACCGCCGCCTCGCCGTGCCCCTGGTCGCTCGGGTGCTCGGGGTCGTACGGGTGCAGGGTGTGCGCCACCCCGGCCTTCTCCAGGGCCCGCACCGCGGGGGTCGCCGCCACGGCCGGGCACCGTATCCGACGCTCGCGCGGACCGCCGCCGACTTCCCGCGGCCGGGGAATGAGCCCACCGGCGGCCACCGTTGCAGGGACCGTGAGCAGCACCGTCTCCAGCGCCCGCACCCGGGCCCCGCACCGGCGGCCCCCGGGCCGGCCCGACGCCGCGCGACTAGGATCGACCGACGTGGCAGCCCGCCTCCGGGCGCCGCAGAGAGGACGGTCGGTGCCTGAGGAGACCCCGGGCGGGAACCCCGCCGTCGAGCCGGTCGAGACCCCGCGCGAGCAGGTGGCCGGAGCTCCGGTGGAGGTGCCCGAGGCCCGCGAGGGGGGCAGCCGCACCGAGATCGCCGAGACCCGCGCGGAGCGCGACGCCCGCTTCGAGCGGGACGCGCTGCCCTACCTCGACCAGCTCTACCCGGCGGCGCTGCGGATGACCCGCAACCCCGCCGACGCCGAGGACCTGGTCCAGGAGACGTTCGTCAAGGCCTACTCCGCGTTCCACCAGTTCGCCGAGGGCACGAACCTCAAGGCCTGGCTGTACCGGATCCTGACCAACACCTACATCAACAGCTACCGCAAGAAGCAGCGTCAGCCGCAGCAGTACCCGACCGACCAGGTGCAGGACTGGCAGCTGTACGCGGCCGAGGAGCACAGCTCCAGTGGACTGCGCTCGGCGGAGATCGAGGCGCTGGACCACCTGCCGGACTCCGACATCAAGGAGGCCCTGCAGCAGCTGCCCGAGGACTTCCGGCTGGCGGTGTACCTCGCCGACGTCGAGGGCTTCGCCTACAAGGAGATCGCCGAGATCATGGGCACGCCCATCGGCACGGTGATGTCCCGGCTGCACCGTGGCCGGCGGGGCCTGCAGAAGCTGCTGGCCGACTACGCCCGTGAGCGCGGGTTCGTCCGCGCCGGAGCCGGTGAGGAGGGGCGGTCGTGAGCACCGAGCAGGAGCGTCCGGTCGAGATCTCCTCGTGCGACGACGTCCTGTCGCACGTCTTCGAGTTCCTCGACCGCGAGACCGACGACGCCCGCCGCGCCGTCATCGCCGAGCACCTCGAGGACTGTTCCCCGTGTCTGCGGCAGTTCGGCATCGAGCAGGAGTTCAAGGCGCTGGTCCGCCGCCGCTGCGGCGGTGACCCGACGCCGTCGGGCCTGCGCGAGCGGATCAAGATGCAGCTGACCACCGTCTCCTTCGAGGAGGACGGCACGCAGATCAGCGTGGAGAAGGTCAGCACCGAGGTGGTCCGGACCGACTGGTCCGAGGACGCCTGAGGCCCCCGGCTCCACGACGACGCCCCGCCCCCGGTCCTCCGGGTGCGGGGCGTCGTCGTGTCCGGCCCGTCGGGCCGTTCGTCAGGCGTTGGGGCGCTTGCCGTGGTTGGCCTTGTTCCCCTTGCGGGAGCGCCGCTTGCGTCCACGCTTGGACATCGCTGCCCTCCTCTCGTCGTCGTGGTCCCTGTTCCCACCCAGGGTCCCACAGCGGGTGAGGAGGTCCCCGCCCGGTGGCGTGGGTGTCGGCGGCGCGGGGCACGATGGCAGGGAGACCGGGCGGACGGCCCGGCGCGGTGACGGGAGGACCGGGGAGCGTGGCCCAGCACGGGATCGAGAGCGTGCTCGTGGCGGGGCGGGGGCCCGCGGCGTGCGCGGTCATCGCGGCCTGCTCCCGGCTCGACGTGAAGTCGGTGGCCGTCTACTCCGAGGCCGAGCGCTCGGCCCGGCACGTGCGGCTGGCCGACGACGCGGTGCTGCTCGGGCCGGCGCCCGCGGCGGAGTCCTACCTCGCCGTCGACCGGATCGTGGAGGCCGCCCGCCGCAGCGGGGCCCGCGCCGTCCTGCCCGTGCCGCCCGCGCTGGCCGGCAACGCCGCGCTGGCCGGGGAGGTCGCCGCCGCGGGGCTCACCTGGGTCGGCCCGCCCGCCGAGGTGCTCGAGCGGCTCGGCGGCGACGGCGTGGAGCCGGCCAGCGAGCACGGCCTGCTCGCCGTCGTCACCGAGGACGGCCTGCGGTTCCCGACGGCGGTGGCCCGCGACCGGGCGGCCGGCATCGCGCGGGTGTCCTGGACGCCCGATCCCGCCGGGGACGTGCCGCCCGGCGCCAAGCGGCTGGCCGAGGTCGGCTGGCGCGGGCTGGTCACCGTCGGCGTCGCCGAGGACGGCGAGCTGGGGGAGGTCGCGGCCGGCTTCTCCCTCGACATGGCCGTGCTGGAGCGGGCGCACCAGGTGGACGCGGTCGACCTCGCGCTGGCCGCGGCGGTGGGCCGTCGCGCGCCGCGGCGCCGCGCGCTCGACGAGCACCCGCCGCGGGCCGCGGTCGCCGTCCAGCTGCGCTCGACACTGCCGCCCGGGAGGGCCGGCCGGGTGACCGGCGCCCTGCCCTCGGCGGGCCGGCTGCGCGGCACCACCGGGCGGACCGAGGTGGTAGCGGTCAGCGGCTACGACCCGGGCGACCGGCTCGACGGCTGGTACGATGCCCTGCTGGCCACCGTGAGCGCCGGGGCGCCCGACACCGCGACCGCCGCGCGGGCCGCCGCCGCCGCGCTGTCCGGCCTGCCCGAGACCGGGGTGCCGCACGACGGCGACGAGGTCTGCGCGGTGCTGCACCGGCTGGCCGAGGGGGACCTCGCCCCGGGGTCCTGAGCGGCGGCCGGGCTCCGGGGGCCCGTGCTTGGATGGGGGCTCCGCTCAGCGAGGAGGTGCCGCGTGGCAGTCGAGGAGATCCACGCCGAGATGGTCTCCAGCGTCTGGAAGGTGCTGGTGAGCCCGGGCAGCGAGGTGTCCGCGGGGGACACCCTGGTGATCCTCGAGTCGATGAAGATGGAGATCCCCGTGCTCACCGAGCGCGCCGGCGTCGTGCAGGAGCTGCACGTCGTCGAGGGCGAGGTGCTGCAGGAGGGCGACCTCATCGCCACCGTCGCCGACGCCTGACCACCGCCCCGGCGGCTCAGGTCGCGCGGCGGGCCAGGTCCGCCAGGCGGTCCCCGAGCAGGCGGTAGACCCCCGGGTGCACGCTCATGCCGACGTGGCTGGAGTCGACCTCGACGTTCTCGGCGTCCGGGTCGAGGCACGCGTGCCAGTCGACGACCCAGTCGCTGCGGGAGTAGACCGACAGGTACGGGACCTGCGCGGGGAAGGGGCGGGCCAGGTCCTCGGCCAGCTCCCCGGCGCACCCGCCGTCCAGGCAGTCGTCGCGGAAGAGCCCCGGCAGGCCCGCGGTGCCCAGCGCGGCGACCAGCCGCACCTGCGCGGCCACCAGCGGGTTGATCGCCATGTGGTCGACGTTCGGGCTGCCGAGCGTGACGATCCCGGCGACCCGGTCCGGCCGGCGCATCGCCACGAGCTTGGCGAACAGCCCGCCCCGGCTCTGGCCGACGACCGCGGCGGGCCGGCCCGTCCGGTCGGTGAACTCCACCAGGCGGCGCTCCAGGCGCTCGACCGCCAGGCGGGTGCAGTCGACGTTGACGCGGATCTGCGAGGTGCACGTCCGGTAGCCCCGGGCGCCCAGCCAGCGCTCCAGCACCGACAGCGACGGGTCCCCGGCCAGGAAGCCCGGCACGAGCAGGACCGGCAGGCCGCCGCCGTGCGGGACGCCGTGCCCGCGCCAGACGGGGGAGCGGACCAGTGCGGCCGCCTCGCGCCAGGGCCGCTGCGCGGCGAGCAGTGCCGCGACCGGGGAGGCCCCGATCCACGGGGGTGCCTCGCCGGCCGGTGTGCGGGAGGTGTGCGCCGTCGTGTGCATGTCGGGTCCTCGTTCTCCTCGACGGTCCGCTGCAGGAGAGTGTGACCCCTGACACACTCGTGCAGACGGCCGGGGCGCGGCGCCCCGTCGTCCCCCGAGGAGGCCAGCGGACGTGAAGCAGCTGTCGGGTCTGGACGCGACGTTCCTCCACCTCGAGACGTCCGCGCAGTTCGGGCACGTCTCGAGCCTGTCCATCTACTCCCGCCCGGACGACCCCGCCTACCGGCCCTACGACGCGTGGCGCGCGCAGCTGGAGCAGCGGCTGCACCTGCTCGAGCCGCTGCGCCGGCGCCTGGTCGAGGTGCCCCTGGGCCTGGACCACCCCTACTGGGTCGCCGACCCGGCGTTCGACCTCGACTTCCACGTCCGGCACACGGCCGTCCCGCCGCCCGGCAGCGACGACCAGCTCGCCGCGCTGGCCGCGCGCCTGGTCTCCCGGCCGCTGGACCGGCGCAAGCCGCTGTGGCTGTCGTACGTCATCGAGGGCCTGGCCGACCGCCGCTTCGCCGTCCTGACGATCGTCCACCACGCCACCATCGACGGGGCGTCGGGCGTGGAGCTGATGACGCTCATGCTCGACGACACCCCCGAGGGCAACCAGACGCCGCCCGAGGCCGAGCCGTGGACGCCGGAACGGCCGCCCGGCGACCTCGAGATGCTCGCGCGGGGCGCGCTCGGCCTCGCCCGCAAGCCCGCGCGCGGGGTCCTGCTCGCCGCGTGGAGCGCCCGCGAGATCGGCCGGGCCACGCGCAACCCGGTGCTGGTCCGCGCGGCGAACGACGTCCGGCGCAGCCTGCGCGGGCCGCTGGGCACCGTGCTCAACCTCGGCCGGCACCGCCCCGAGGAGCCGGACCGGCCGCCGCCGGTGCCCAGCGTCCGGCCGCCGCGCACGCCGTTCAACGGGCCGATCACCCCGCACCGCAAGCTCGCCATCCGCTCGACGTCGCTCGACGTCGTCAAGCAGGTCAAGTCCGCGCTGGGCGCCACCGTCAACGACGTCGTCATGGCCGCGTGCGCCGGCGGCCTGCGCACCTGGCTGGACCGGCGCGGGGCGCTGCCGTCGGACCCGCTGGTGGCGCTGGTGCCCGTCTCGGTGCGGACGGGGGAGGAGACCGACCGCTGGACCAACCGGGTGTCGATGCTCTCGGCCGTCCTGCCGACCGACGAGCCCGACCCCGTCCGGCGGGTCCACCGCGTGCACGAGGCGATGAGCAGCAGCAAGGAGATCTTCTCCGCGCTGCCCGCCGAGCGGCTCACCGACTTCGCGGAGTTCCCGCCGCCGGCGGTCTTCGCGCGGGCGATGCGGCTCAGCGCCCGGCTGCGGCTGGGCTCCCGGCTCAGCCCGGGCAACCTCGTCATCTCCAACGTGCCCGGTCCGCGCACGCCGCTCTACGCCGCGGGCGCGCGCCTGGAGCACTACTTCCCGGTCTCCACGATCGTCGAGGGGCAGGGCCTCAACATCACGGTGCAGAGCTACCTCGACCGCCTCGACTGGGGCCTGGTCTCCTGCGCCGAACTGCTCCCCGACGTCGACGTGCTGCTCCGCGACATCCTCGACGACCTGGACGCCCTCACCGCCGCGGCCGGCGTGGAGGTGCCCCGGCCGGAGGCGGCCGCGCCCGCGCCCCGCCGTCCCTCGCGGTCCCGCAGCGGCCCGGCCCGCGCGCGGCGCTGAGCGGAGCCGGTCAGAGGTCGCGGGCGTAGACCAGCAGGTCGATGCCGGGGCGCGGGGACCAGTCGCGCTCGGGCAGCCGGGTGAAGCCGAGCCGAGCGTAGAGCCGGTGCGCGGCGGCCATCACCGGGTCGGTCGACAGCAGCATCCACCGCTTGCCGGCCGCGCGGGCCCGCTCCAGGCACTCGGTCACGAGCAACTCCCCGACGCCGCGGCCGCGCGCCCCCGGGTCGACGACGAGCATCCGGAACGCCGCCTCCTCCGGCGACTCGGTGATCTCGCCGAAGTCGCCGTCGAGCACCAGCGCCACCGCGCCGACGACCCGGTCCCCGTCGCGGGCGACCACCAGCTGCGACCGGGAGGCCCGGCCCGCGACGTCGGCCAGCTGCGGCAGGTAGTCGTCGGAGGCCAGCCGCTCGTCCCGGTAGACGCCGACGGTCAGCGCCGCGATGGCCGGGAAGTCGGCGGGGACGGCGTCGTCGACGGTCACGGGCGGGGGGACGAGGGACGGTGCGGCCACGGGTGCCCAGCCTAGGTGGGCGCCCGACCTACCCTCGGTGACGATGAGCACCCTCTCCGAGCGCCTGCACCGCGGCGCGGCGACCGCTCCGTCGCAGGTCGAGCACGCCCGCCGCCTGGTGGCCGACTGGCAGCTGCTGGCCGACCTGGCCTTCGCCGACCTCACCCTGTGGGTGCCGCTGCGCACCGGCGCGTGGTGGTGCGTGGCCCAGGTGCGCCCGCTCACCGCGCCGACCAGCCAGCCCGAGGACCTGGTCGGCAGCGAGGTCGACGGGCCCGACGCCGACCCGTTCCGGCTGGCGCACCGCGAGGGCCGGCCGGTGACGGAGGGGGAGCCGGACTGGTCGGGCTCCAGCCCGCGGCGGCGCGAGGTCATCCCGGTGCGGCACGACGGCGTCGTCGTCGCGGTGCTGGCCAAGGACACCAACCTCGCGGTGACGCGGTCGCCGTCGACGCTGGAGCTGACGTACCTGGACATCGCCGCGGACCTCTGCCTCATGGTCTCGGCCGGCACCTTCCCGCCGGAGAAGCTGCTCGACGCCGAGATGAGCCCGCGGGTGGGGGACGGGCTGGTGCGCCTGGACGCGGCGGGCCGCGCCGTCTACGCCAGCCCCAACGCCCTGTCGGCCTACCGGCGGCTCGGGGTGACCGGCGACCTGTTCGGCACGGACCTGGCCAGGGTGACGCGGGCGGCGTCGTCGGACCGGGTGGCGGGGGAGGCGGTCGCGGCCGCGATCGCCGCCGCGGTGGCCGGGCGGTTCCCCGACCCGACCGACGTCGAGGGGCGGTCGGCGACGCTGCTGGTGCGCGCGCTGCCGCTGCAGGCGCCGGGTGCCGAGGAGGGCGCGCTGGTGCTGGTCCGGGACGTCACCGACCTGCGCGACCGCGACCGGGCGCTGCTGACCAAGGACGCGACGATCCGCGAGATCCACCACCGCGTGAAGAACAACCTGCAGACCGTCGCCGCGCTGCTGCGGCTGCAGGCCCGGCGGATGACCGAGCCGGCCGCGCGGGCGGCGCTGGAGGAGTCGGTGCGGCGGGTGGCCTCGATCGCCGTCGTCCACGAGACGCTGGCCGGCAGCCGGGAGGACGTGGTCGACGTCGACGACGTGCTCGACCAGGTGCTGCCGATGCTCGGCGACCTGACCTCGATCGGCCCGGCGGCGCGCACCCGCCGGGTGGGCGCCTTCGGTGAGCTGCCCGCCGCCACCGCGACGCCGCTGGTCATGGCGGTCACCGAGCTGCTGCACAACGCCGCCGAGCACGCCTTCCCGGCCGACGGCCAGCCCGGCTCGATCGAGCTGGTGGCCGAGCGCGACGGCGACGACCTGGTGGTGCGCGTCCGCGACGACGGCCAGGGGCTGCCGGAGGGGTTCGACCCGGCGCGGAGCGATGGCCTGGGCCTGCAGATCGTGCGGACGCTGGTGACCAGCGAGCTCGGCGGGTCGCTGGTCATGCGGACGCCCGAGGAGCCGCCGGGCCCCGGCCGGCCGGGCACCGAGGTGGTCCTCGAGCTCCCCGGTGCGGGGCGCCCCCGCCGTTAGGCGCTGCCCGGGACGAGTGGGGGCCTCCGCGAGGAGCGGGCGGGTGGGCCCAGCGCGGCAGGTGGCCGCGGTGTCGGCCGGCAGGACGACGACGTCGGCGAAACGGGGGGGGGGGGGGGGGGGGGGGGGGGGGGGGGGGGGGGGGGGCGGGGGGGGGGGGGGGGGGGGGGCGGGGGGGGGGGGGGGGGGGGGGGGGGGCCGCCCCCCCCCCCCGCCCCCCCCAGCAGGGCGCCCAGCCGGCGGCCGCGCTCGCGCTCCTCGGGACTCAACGGCGGTCGCACCATGGCGTGATAGTAATACCGGGATATGAATCCCGGTACTGCCGGGACACCGATCCCG
>NZ_JBJGZK010000040.1:0-38608 GCF_054050475.1 Geodermatophilus sp. SYSU D00525 | reverse complement strand
ACTTGCATGTGTTAAGCACGCCGCCAGCGTTCGTCCTGAGCCAGGATCAAACTCTCCGTAGATGAATTTGCATCCGGCTGAGAACCGCGACCTGACCGATCGCGACATCCATCAACCAAAGGAACCCACAACCCGACCGGACACACCGGCCAGGCCACGGGGGTTTGTTACTTGGCACTGACTTTCGGCACGCTGTTGAGTTCTCAAGGAGCGGACGCACACCAACTCGACCCTCTCGGGCTTCCTCGGTGGCGGCTTGTCCTTCTCTGCGCCGGGCTCCGGAGTCCTGCACCGCTCGGGTGCTCCTCCGTGGCCCTCGCGGGCTCCGTCCGGCGCGAAGAGAACAGTACACGACATCTGAGGGACGTGCACACGGGGTCTCGGTCACACCCCGCGGCGGGGTGTTCAGAGGCCGAGGAAGGACTCGATCCCCACGGTCAGGCCCGGCCGGCGGCCGATCTCGCGGACGGCGAGCAGGACACCGGGCATGAAGGACGCGCGGTCGAAGGAGTCGTGCCGCAGGGTCAGCGTCTCGCCCGCCGCGCCCATGAGGACCTCCTGGTGCGCGACGAGGCCGGTGAGCCGCACGGCGTGGACCGGGATCCCCTCGACGTCGGCACCCCGGGCGCCGGGGAGCGAGTCGGTGGTCGCGTCCGGCGACGCCGACAACCCGGCCGCCCGGCGGGCGGCGGCGACGAGGCGCGCGGTGCGGACGGCGGTGCCCGACGGGGCGTCGACCTTGTTCGGGTGGTGCAGCTCCACGATCTCCGTAGAGGGGAAGAAGCGCGCCGCCTCCTGGGCGAAGCGCATGAGCAGCACCGCGCCGATGCCGAAGTTGGGGGCGATGACCACGCCCACCTCGGGCTTGGGCTGCAGCCACTCGGCGACCGTCGCCAGCTTCTGCTCGTCGAAGCCCGTCGTCCCGACGACGCAGTGGATGTTCTGGTCGATGCAGAACCGGATGTTGTCCATGACGACGTCCGGGCGGGTGAAGTCGACGACCACCTGTGCGCCGGCGTCGGCGACGTTGAACAGCCAGTCCCCCTCGTCGACCATCGCGACGAGCTCGAGGTCGTCGGCGGCGTTGACCGCCTTCACCACCTCGGTGCCCATCCGGCCGCGGGCACCGAGCACACCGACGGAGATCCGGGGCGGCTCGCCCGTGGTCGCGCCGGTCGCCTGCTGGTCGGGTGCGGGGGTGCTCGTGGTCACCGGGTCAGGCTTCCCGGCGGCCCGTCCCGATGCAAGACGGCCCCGGCAGCGGTTCCCCGGGCGGTCCGGCGCTCCCCCGCCGCCCACAGCAGCAGGCCGAGCCCGACACCGGCGGCGTCGGCGACCCAGTCGAGGACCGAGCCCGAGCGCTCCACGGGCGTGACCGCCTGGACCACCTCGCTGACCGCGCCGTAGACGAGCAGCAGCACCGCCAGCGGCCCCCGGCACGCCCCCGCCCACCGTCCGGCGAGCGCCAGCGCGAGGAACAGGGTCAGGTGGACGAGCTTGTCCACGCCCGGCGGAGCGGCGGGGACGTCGGAGGCCGGCGCGAAGAGCACGGCGAGCGACACGAGCACCGTCACCGCGAAGGCGCCGCGGGACAACGCCCCGTGCACACGGAACGCCGAGGTGGGGCTCGGGTCGGTCATCGGTCTCCGGTCGTCGGGCTGGGCGGGGTCAGAGCCGGTCGAGGTCGGACTCCCGGTAGGGCCCGACGACGGCGAGGCAGGTCTCCCGGCCCAGCAGGTCCGCGGCCACCGCGCGCACCTGCTCCTCGTCGACCGCGGCGATCCGGTCGAGCACCTCGCGCACCGGCACGTACTCCCCGTGCGACAGCTCGCTCTTGCCCAGCCGGCTCATCCGCGAACCGGTGTCCTCGAGACCGAGCACCGTCCCGCCACGCAGCTGCCCGCGGCCGCGGGTCACCTCCTCGGCGGTGAGCCCCTCGGCGGTCACCCGGGCCAGCTCCTCGCGCACCAGGCGCAGCACCTCGGGCACCCGCTTCTTGGCGCAGCCGGCGTACACGGAGAACGAGCCGGTGCCGGCGTAGGAGGTCAGCGCCGAGCCGACGCTGTAGACCAGCCCGCGCTTCTCGCGGATCTCCTGGAACAGCCGCGAGCTCATCCCGCCGCCGACCGCCGTCTCGAGGACCGCGGCGGCGTAGCGCCGCTCGTCGAAGCGGCTGAGCGCGAGGCTGCCCAGCAGCAGGTGGGTCTGCTCGGTCTTCCGGCTGACCAGCCCCGCGGGCCGCGCGGGGCGGCCGGGGACCAGTTCCTCGCCGCGGCGCAGCGGCGCCGGGGACGCCGTGCCGGACAGCCGGTCGCCGAAGACCGCCGTCACCAGGTCGAGAACCTGCTGGTGGTCCACCCGGCCGGCGGCGGTGACCACCATCGAGGGGACGGCGTAGCGCGAGCGGTACCAGCCGTCGACGTCGTCGCGGGTCAGCCCCTCGATCGACTCGACGGTGCCGAGCACCGAGCGGCCCAGCGGCGTGCCGCCGAACAGCGTCTCGGCGAACAGGTCGTGCACCAGGTCGGAGGGCTCGTCGTCGCGCATGGCGATCTCCTCGAGCACCACCGTCCGCTCGGACTCCAGGTCCTCGGCGGTGTTGAGCGCCTCGGTCACCAGGTCACCGAGCAGCGTGACCGCCAGCGGGAGGTCGCTGGCGAGCACGTTGGCGTAGTAGCAGGTGTGCTCCTTGGCGGTGAAGGCGTTCATCTCACCGCCGACGGCGTCCATCGCCGTCGCGATCTCCAGGGCGCTGCGGCTGCGGGTGCCCTTGAACAGCAGGTGCTCGAGGAAGTGCGAGGAGCCGGCGACCCGGTCGGTCTCGTCCCGGGAGCCGACGCCCACCCAGATGCCGAGGGTGGCCGAGTGGACGCCGGGCATCGTCTCGGTGAGCACGCGCAGCCCGCCGGGCAGCACCGTGCGCTCGACCCGGCCGCCGACCTCGTCGACGTCGATGACGCGGGTGACACCGACCGGGGCCGGGGCGGCGGTGAGGTCGGTGGACCCCACGCCGGCCCCGGCCCCGGTCGTCGTCGGTTCGGCGACCGTGTCAGGCCTCCGCGGGAGCGGGGGCGTCGGCCGGGGCCGCGCCGTCGCCAGCGGCGGCACCCTCGCCCTCGGCGGCCACCGGGACCAGGCTGATCTTGCCGCGGGCGTCGATGTCGGTGATCTCGACCTGCAGCTTGTCGCCGACGTTCACGACGTCCTCGACCTTGCCGATGCGCTTGCCGCCGCCCAGCTTGCTGATGTGCACCAGGCCGTCCTTGCCCGGCAGCAGCGAGACGAAGGCGCCGAACGGCGTCGTCTTGACGACGGTGCCGAGGAAGCGCTCCCCGACCTTCGGCATCTGCGGGTTGGCGATCGCGTTGATGCGGTCGACCGCGGCCTGGGCCGACGGGCCGTCGGAGGCGCCGACGTAGATCGTGCCGTCGTCCTCGATGGTGATCTCGGCGCCGGTCTCGTCCTGGATCGAGTTGATCATCTGGCCCTTGGGGCCGATGACCGCGCCGATCTTGTCGACCGGGATGCGCACCGTGGTCACGCGCGGGGCGTACGGGCTCATCTCGTCGGGGCCGTCGATGGCCTCGTTCATCACGTCGAGGATGTGCAGGCGGGCGGCGCGGGCCTGGGTCAGCGCCTGGGCGAGCACGTCGGACGGGATGCCGTCGAGCTTGGTGTCCAGCTGCAGGGCCGTGACGAAGTCCTTGGTGCCGGCGACCTTGAAGTCCATGTCACCGAAGGCGTCCTCGGCGCCGAGGATGTCGGTCAGCGCGACGTACTCGGTCTTGCCGTCGACCTCGTCGGAGACCAGGCCCATGGCGATGCCGGCGACCGGGGCGCGCAGCGGCACACCGGCGTTGAGCAGCGACAGGGTCGAGGCGCAGACCGAGCCCATCGACGTCGAGCCGTTGGAGCCCAGCGCCTCGGACACCTGCCGGATCGCGTAGGGGAACTCCTCGCGGTCGGGCAGCACCGGCAGCAGCGCGCGCTCGGCGAGCGCGCCGTGGCCGATCTCGCGGCGCTTCGGGGAACCCACGCGGCCGGTCTCGCCGGTGGAGTACGGCGGGAAGTTGTAGTTGTGCATGTAGCGCTTGCGCGTCTCGGGCGAGAGCGTGTCGAGCTGCTGCTCCATGCGGAGCATGTTCAGCGTGGTGACGCCCAGGATCTGGGTCTCGCCGCGCTCGAACAGCGCCGAGCCGTGCACCCGGGGGACGACCTCGACCTCGGCCGACAGCGGCCGGATGTCGGTGACGCCGCGGCCGTCGATGCGGACCTTGTCGCGCAGGATGCGCTGCCGGACGACCTTCTTGGTGACGGCGCGGAAGGCGGCCGACACCTCCTTCTCGCGGCCGGCGAACTGCTCGGCCAGCGAGGCGGCGACCTCGTCCTTGAGCGCGTCGGTGGCGTCGTTGCGCTCCTGCTTGCCGGCGATGGCCTGCGCCTCGGTCAGCCGCTCGAGGGCGGCGGACTCGACGGCGGCGTACACGTCGTCCTGGTAGTCCAGGAAGCGCGGGAACTCCGCGACCGGCTTGGCGGCCTTCTCGGCCAGCGCCGTCTGCGCCTCGCACAGCGCCTTGATGAAGGGCTTGGCGGCCTCGAGGCCCTGGGCGACGACCTCCTCGGTCGGCGCGGTGGCACCGCCGCGGACCAGCTCGATCGTCTTCTCGGTGGCCTCGGCCTCGACCATCATGATCGCGACGTCGCCGTCGGGGAGGACGCGGCCGGCCACGACCATGTCGAAGACGGCGTCCTCGAGCTCGGCGTGCGTGGGGAAGCCGATCCACTGGCCGCCGACCAGCGCGACGCGGGTGCCGCCGACCGGGCCGGAGAACGGCAGGCCCGACAGCTGGGTGGAGGCCGACGCGCCGTTGATGGCGAGCACGTCGTAGAGGTGCGCCGGGTCCAGCGACAGCACGGTGATGACGACCTGGACCTCGTTGCGCAGCCCCTTGGCGAAGGTGGGGCGCAGCGGGCGGTCGATGAGCCGGCAGGTGAGGATCGCGTCCTCGCTCGGGCGGCCCTCGCGGCGGAAGAACGAGCCGGGGATGCGCCCGGCGGCGTACATCCGCTCCTCGACGTCGACCGTCAGCGGGAAGAAGTCGAAGTGCTCCTTGGGCTGGCGGCCGGCCGTGGTGGCCGACAGCAGCATGGTGTCGCCCATGCTGACGACGACCGAGCCGGCGGCCTGCTTGGCCAGCCGCCCGGTCTCGAAGGTGATGCTGCGGCTGCCGTGGCTGCCGTTGTCGATGACCGCGGTGGCGGTGGTGACCCCGTCCTCGGGGTCGTACTCGGCAGCGATGCTGCCCTGGGTGGTGGGTGCGGACACGTCGTCCTCTTCCTACGTCGCATGCGGCGACGTCCTCTTCGTGGCGTCCTGCGCCGGACTGCTCCGGGGTGACCGGTCTTCGATCGAAGCCCTCGGGGGTCGTTCCCCCTCCCGTGGAGGGGCATTCCCGGGGGCCACCACCGAGGACCGGCCGGCGTCGGGGTGCGCGGGCGGGGCGCCGGGGGTCCCGTGGGGCGGGTGCCCCACGAGAGAGGGGACCGTCCCGGGCGGGACGGTCCCCTCTGGGTCAGCGGCGCAGACCGAGCCGCTCGATGAGCGAGCGGTAGCGGTTGATGTCGGTCTTCGCCAGGTAGTTCAGCAGCCGGCGACGGCGGCCGACCAGCAGCAGCAGGCCGCGCCGGCTGTGGTGGTCGTGCTTGTGCTGCTTGAGGTGCTCGGTCAGGTCGCTGATCCGGCGGGTGAGCATCGCGACCTGGACCTCGGGCGAGCCCGTGTCCTTCTCGACCGTCGCGTACTCGGTCATGATCTGCTGCTTCGTCGCGCTGTCGAGCGCCATGGGCGGGCCTCCTGGCCAGGTCGGGTGTGGCCCCCGGTCTGGGTCACGGGGGCAGGGGTGCACACGAAGCCGTGCGTACACGGCGTCAAGCACATTACCAGCGCGTCGGCGGGGGCCCGCCGCGGTGATCACCCGGTGGGGGGCAGCCCCAGGACGGCGCGGGTGCGGACGACGTCGTCGGCCATGGCCGTCACCAGCTCCTCCACCCCGCTGAAGGCGGCCATCGGCCGCAGCCGGGAGACGAACTCGACGCCGACGTGCTCGCCGTAGAGGTCGCCGGCGAAGTCGAGGACGTGGGCCTCCACGGTGCGCCGGGAGCCCTGGAAGGTGGGGTTGGTGCCCACCGAGACGGCGGCGGGCCGGCTGTCGCGGGTGCGCCCGGCGGGGTCGCGGGTGACCAGGGAGCCCGCGTAGACGCCGTCGGCGGGGATCGCGGTGAACGGCGGGCACTCGACGTTCGCCGTCGGGTAGCCGAGCTCCCGGCCGCGCCGGTCGCCGCGGACGACGACGCCGTCGACCCGGTGCGGGCGGCCCAGCGCCCGCGCCGCGCTCTCCATGTCCCCGGCGGCGACGCAGGCGCGGATGTAGGTCGAGGAGATCGTCACCTCGCCGTCGGCGGAGGCGTCGCCGGCCAGCGGGATCCCCTCGACGGCGAAACCGAACCGGCGGCCCTCCTGCGCCAGCGTGGCGACGTTCCCGGCGGCCTTGTGCCCGTAGGTGAAGTTCTCGCCGACGACGACCGCCGCGGCGTGCAGCTGCTCGACGAGCACCCCGTGCGCGAACTCCTCGGGGGTGAGCCGGCTGAACTCCGGGGTGAAGGGCAGCACGCACATGCCGTCGACGCCGAGACCGGCGACCAGCTCGGCCTTGCGGTCGAGGGAGGTGAGGATCGCCGGGTGCGAGCCGGGCCGCACCACCTCGGTCGGGTGCGGGTCGAAGGTGACCAGCACGCACGGCCGGTGCAGCGCCCGCGCGCGGGCGACCGCGGTGCCGATCAGCTGCTGGTGGCCGCGGTGCACGCCGTCGTACATGCCGACGGTGACCACCGTCCGGCCGAGGTCCGCCGGGACGTCGGCCAGCCCGCGCCAGTGCCGCACCCGCCCGCTCCCCCGCTGCGCCGCCGGGTCGCTCAGGCGACCCGGTGCAGCCAGCCGTGGGTGTCGGGCACCCGGCCGTGCTGGATGTCGAGCAGGTGCCCGCGCAGGCCCATGGTGACCGGGCCGGGCGTCCCGTCGCCGACGGTGAAGTCGCCGGTGCGCGCCTTCACCTCGCCGACCGGGGTGATGACCGCGGCGGTGCCGCAGGCGAAGGTCTCGGTGACCGTGCCGTCGGCGACGCCGGAGCGCCACTCATCGACGCTGAACTTCCGCTCGGTCACCCGCATGCCCCGCTCGCGGGCCACGGAGATCAGCGAGTCGCGGGTGATGCCGGGCAGCAGCGTGCCGGTGAGCTCGGGGGTGACCAGCTCGGCGTCGTCGCCGGAGCCGAGGACGAAGAACAGGTTCATCCCGCCCATCTCCTCGACGTAGCGCTTCTCGACCGCGTCGAGCCAGACCACCTGGTCGCAGCCGGCGGCGATGGCCTGCTCCTGGGCCAGCAGGCTGGCGGCGTAGTTGCCGGCGCACTTGACGTCGCCGGTGCCGCCGGGCGCGGCCCGGATGTAGTCCTCGGACAGGTAGACGCTCACCGGGTGCACGCCGCGCGGGAAGTACGCGCCGGCGGGGCTGGCGATGACGAGGAACAGGTACTCGTTGGCCGGGCGCACGCCGAGGAACGGCTCGGTGGCCAGCTGGTAGGGCCGCAGGTAGAGCGTCTGGTCGGGGCCGGTGGGCACCCAGTGGCGGTCGGCGTCGACGAGCGCGTCGACGGCGGCGAGGAAGGCCTCCTCGGGCACCGGCGGCATCGCCAGCCGGCGGGCGCTCCGGGCGAAGCGGGCGGCGTTGGCCTCGGGCCGGAAGGTCGCGACGCTGCCGTCGGGCTGCGCGTAGGCCTTGAGCCCCTCGAAGATCGACTGCGCGTAGTGCAGCGCGGCGGTGGCCGGGTCGACCTGCAGCGGCGCGTACGCGGTGAGCCGGGCGTCGTGCCAGCCGCGGCCGGCGGTGTAGCGGGCCACGAACATCGAGTCGGTGAAGTGGCGGCCGAAGCCGGGGTCGGCCAGCACCGCCTCGCGCTCGGCGGCCGGGCGGCGGGTCACGTCCTCCACGGTCACCGGGACGCCCTCGGTGAAGACCCGGGGCGTGGTCCTGCTGTCGGCGAGCGTGTCGGTCATGGCTCCCACCTGCGCGTGCTCCGTCTGTGGCCGGGGCGGCGTCGGGCCCGCCCCGCCGCTCACAGTAGCCCCGGGCCCGGCGGCGGCCGGGAGCCGACCGCCGCCGTCGCCCGCGCGGGTCAGGGCCGGTCGGGCGCCGAGCTCTCGACGACCTCGTAGGACCACAGGTGGTGGGAGTCGCTCGCGGCCGGGGCGAGCTCGTCGCCCCCGCCCTCGTGGGCGCGGGCGAAGTCCTGCCCGTCCTCCCAGGAGCGGTAGGCCTCCTCGCTCTCCCACCGGGTGTAGACGAGGTACTGGTCGGTGCCCTCCAGCGGTCGCAGCAGCTCGAACCACTCGAAGCCGGGGGTCTTCTCCACGGCGCCGGCGCGGCCGCGGAAGCGCTCCTCGAAGCGCTCCTGCATGTGCGGCGGCACGGTGATGGCGTTGATCTTGACGACGCTCATGGCAGGCCCCTTCCCGCCCGGGGGGACCGTCAATCCCCTGCGGCGTCCCGCGGGCCGGGCGAGGATGGCCCGATGACCCCGGCTCCGCGGCCCGGGGTGCTGTTCGACGTCGACGGCACCCTGCTGGACACCAACTACCTGCAGGTCCTCGCCTGGTGGCGGGCGTTCCGCGACACCGGGCACCCCGAGGTGTCGATGGCCGACTGCCACCGGGCGATCGGCATCGCCAGCGAGGAGCTGGTCACCCACCTCCTCGGCGAGGACGCCGACGACGCGAGCGAGGTGTCCGACGCCAAGACCCGACGCTACGAGCCGCTGCGTGAGCTGGTGACCGCCTTCCCACGCGTCGACGAGCTCCTGGCCGCGTGCCGGGAGCGGGAGCTGGCCGTGGTCCTGGCCACCAGCGGCAAGGACTCGGACCTGGAGTGGATGGTGCCGGCGATCGGCGGCGAGGACGTCGTCGACGGGGCCACCTCCTCGGCCGACGTCGAGTCGGCCAAGCCGGCGCCGGACCTGCTGCAGACCGCCGTCGACCAGCACGGCCTGGACGCCGCGCGCACCGTGGTCGTCGGGGACACCGTCTGGGACGTGCGGTCCGCGCGCGACGCCGGGCTGCCGTGCATCGCGCTGACCTGCGGCGGCATCTCCCGCGCCGAGCTGCTCGAGACCGGCGCCGACGAGGTGTACGACGACCCCGCCGACCTGCTCGAGCACCTGGACGACTCGCTGATCGGCAAGGCCGCCCGGGGCTAGGACGGAGGGAAGCCGACGGCGACCCGGGCGGTGGACCCCGCGTCCTCGACCAGCGCGACCAGCCGGCCCGCGGGGTCGACGGCGGCGGTGAGCCCGGGCCGCCCGGTCGCCGCGACCCGCTGGCCGTACCCGAGGGCGCGCGCCTCGTCGTCGGTGAGCCGCCGCTCGGGGTAGACCGCCGTCGCGGCCTCGGGGAGGGTCAGCGTCCCCGGCCCGCCGCCGGCGGCGAGCGCGGACGCGGCCTCCTCGACCGGGGCGGCCTGCGCGGTGGTGAACGGGCCGGAGGCGGTGCGGCGCAGCGCGGTGAGGTGCCCGCCGACGCCGAGCGCGGCACCGGCGTCGCGGGCGATGGCGCGGACGTACGTCCCGGCGGAGCAGGCCACGGTGACCTCGACGTCGACGAGGCCCGGCTCGGTCCGGTCGACGCGGTGCACGTCGATGCGGTGCACGGTGACCGGGCGCGGCTCGAGCACCACCTCCTCGCCGGCCCGGACGCGGTCGTAGGAGCGGCGTCCGCCGACCTTCACCGCGCTCACCGAGGAGGGCACCTGCAGCAGCGGGCCGGTCTGGGCGGCGAGCGCCGCGCGGACCGCGTCGTCGTCGAGGTGCCCGGCGGGCGTGGTGGTGAGGACCTCGCCCTCGCGGTCGTCGGTGACGGTGGTCTGCCCGAGGCGGATCGTGGCGTCGTAGACCTTGTCCGAGCCGCCGAGGTGGCCCAGCAGCCGGGTCGCCGCCCCGACGCCGAGCACGAGCAGGCCGGTGGCCATCGGGTCGAGGGTGCCGGCGTGGCCGACCCGGCGGACCGACAGCACCTTCCGGGCCCGGGCGACGACGTCGTGCGAGGTCGTCCCGCCGGGCTTGTCGACCAGCAGGATCCCCGGGGTGACGTCGGCGTCGGCGGCGCGGCGGCGGCTCATGCGCCCACGGTCGCAGGTGCGGTGAGCCACCTGTCCCCCGCCACCCGGGCGAGGACCGCGACCAGCCGCAGCGCGATGAACGCCGTCAGCCCGGTCCAGACGCCGGCCAGGCCCCAGCCCAGCGGCCCCGACAGCAGCGACAGCGGCAGGAAGCCCACCAGCGCGGCGCCGACGGTGACCGTGCGCAGGTAGGCGACGTCGCCCGCGCCCATGAGCACGCCGTCGAGGGCGAAGACCACCCCGGCCAGCGGCTGGAACCCGGCGAGGAACCACCAGACCAGCTCGGCCTGCGCCCGGACGGCGGGATCGCCGGTGAACAGCGGCACGAGCAGGTCGCGGCCGGCCAGCAGCGCGACGGCGACCAGCACGCCGGTGCCCAGGCCCCACAGGGTGACCCGGCGGGCGGTGACGCGGGCCTCGTCGGGCCGGCCGGCGCCGAGCGCGTGGCCGACCAGCGTCTGCGCGGCGATGGCGTAGGCGTCGAGCACCAGCGCCAGGAAGAGGAACAGCTGCAGCGCGATCTGGTGGGCGCCGAGCTGCGCCTGGCCGGCGCGCGCGGCGACCCCGGCGGCGACCAGGAAGGCCAGCTGCAGGACGGTGGCGCGCAGCAGCAGGTCGCGGCCGAGCACCAGCTGCGCGCGGACGGCGGCCGGCCGGAACCGCCAGTCGGCCCCCTCGCGCAGCAGCGCCCGCACGAACAGCGCCGCGGTGAGCGACTGGCCGGCGAGGTTGGCCACCGCGGAGCCGGGCAGCCCGAGGCCGGCCGGGTGCACCAGCAGCGGGCACAGGACCAGGCTGAGCAGGCTGCCGGCGAGCACGAAGCGCACCGGCCGGCGCAGGTCCTGCACGCCGCGCAGCCAGCCGTTGCCGGCCAGGGACACCAGCAGCAGCGGCGCGCCGCAGCCGGCGATGCGCAGCCACTGCTCCCCCGCCGCGGCCACCTCGCCCGGCCCGCCGGCCAGCGCGCGGGTCAGCGGCCCGGCGAGCACCTGGAACAGCAGGACGACGGCGGCACCGAGCAGCAGCGCCAGCCAGGTGGCCTGCACGCCCTCGGCGACGGCGCCGGCGCGGTCCCCCGCCCCGGCGCGGCGGGCGGCCCGCGCGGTGGTGCCGTAGGCGAGGAAGTTCAGCAGCGCGGCGGCCCAGGCCAGCAGCCCGCCGCCGACGGCGAGCCCGCCGAGGGGGACGGTGCCCAGGTTGCCGACGACCGCGGTGTCCACCAGCAGGTACAACGGCTCGGCGGCCAGCACGACCAGCGCCGGGACGGCCAGCCCCAGGACCGACGGCGACCGCTCCGTCACCGCGCCGTCGTCGCGGACGACACCTGCGCCCGGATCGCCGCCAGCGTCGCCTCGCGGTCCAGGTGCGAGGTGAACCCGGCCGCGGACCGGTGCCCGCCGCCGCCCAGCGCCATCGCGACCCGGGCGACGTCCGTGCCGCCGCGGGAGCGCAGCGACACCGCCCACGAGCCGTCGTCCTGGCCCTTGAGCACGCAGGCGACGTCGGCCTCAGCGGTGGACCGGACGACGTCGACCAACGCCTCGAGCTGCTCGCCGGGCAGGCCGTGCCGGGCGGCCTCCGCGGTGCTCGACCAGGTCCACACCAGCCCGGCGCCGACGCCGGGCTCGAGCACCGCGCGCCCGGCCACCGCCGACAGCAGCCGCAGCCAGCCGAACGGGGCGGTGCCGAACAGCCGCTGGCTGATGGCGGCGTGATCGATGCCGGTGGACAGCAGCCGGGCGGCCAGCACGTGGGTGTCCGGCCGGGTGCTGCTGAAGCGGAAGGAGCCGGTGTCGGCGGCCAGGCCGGCGTAGAGCAGCGTGGCCAGGCCGGCGTCGAGAGGGACGCCGAGCTCGTCGAGCAGGCCGGCCACGAGGACGACGGTCGCCGGGGCGGCGGGGTCCACCAGCCGCACGTCCCCGAAGCCGGGGTTGCTCGCGTGGTGGTCGACGACGACCGAGGTGCCGGCGTTCCCGAGCAGCGCGGCGAGCTCGCCCAGCCGCGCGGGCGAGGCGGCGTCGAGGCTGACGAAGACGTCCGGGGACGCGGGGACGGCGGTCGAGGGCACCAGGTCCCCGGCGCCGGGCAGCCAGCCGAGCGAGTCGGGCAGCACGGGGCGGCCGGGGAACGTGGCGGTCACCCGGGCGCCGCGGCGGCGCAGCCCCTCGGCGAGGGCCAGGGTGCTGCCCAGCGCGTCGGCGTCGGGCTGCACGTGGCCGCTGAGCACCACGGTGGCGCCCGTGTCGGCGGCCGCGGCCAGCACGGCGGCCGGGGTGCGCACGGGCACCCCGGCGGTCGGCGCGGTCACCGGGTCAGGTGTCGGGGCCGGGATCGGCCACCGGGGCTGCGTTGCGGTCCTCGGTCACCGACCCGCCCCCGGGCGCCAGCGGCGGGCCGCCGTCGTCGGGCTCGTCCGCCGCGATGGAGGGCACCTCCCCGATCTGGCCCTCGCGGCCGCCGTCGGTGGGGTCGCCGGCGTTCGGCTCGGCCCGCCCGCCGAGCTCCGAGCGGCCCTGCCCCTCCCCGGGGAGGTACGGGTCCGGGTCGTTCTCGCTCACGAGGCGCTCCTGTGCTCCGGGGCCGTGCTGACGTCGGCGTCGGAGGTCTCGTCGTCCTCCTCCTCCGGGTGCCGGTAGGGGTCGGCGTCGCCGGCGTAGGTGGCGTGCTCGCGCAGCCGGGCGAGCTCGGCGTCGGCCGAGCGGACGCGCTCGATGGCCGCGTCGAGCTCCCGCGCGGTGTCGGGGACGGCGTCGGCGACGAAGGTCAGCGTCGGCACGAACTTGATGCCGGTCTGCCGGCCCACGGTCGAGCGCAGCACGCCGGTGGCGCTGGCCAGCGCCTTGGCCGACTCGGCGGCCGCGGTGGCGTCGCCGTAGACGGTGTAGAAGACGGTGGCCTCGCGCAGGTCGCTGGTCACCCGGGCGTCGGTCACGGTGACCATGCCCAGCCGGGGGTCCTTGATCTGGGACTCGATCGCGGCGGAGACGATCTGTCGGATGCGCACCGCGAGCTTGCGGGCGCGGGCGGGGTCGGCCACGGCGGACCTCCGGGGTCTCGGGGGCGCACCCGGAGGCGCGCCCGGACGGGCGTGGGCGGCGACGCCGGGCGGTCGGCGTCAGTCGTCGGTGTCGGAGAACAGCTGCCGGTGCGTCGACAGCAGCGTCACCTCCGGCCGCTCGGCCAGCAACCGCTCGCAGGCGTCGAGGACGTCGGTCACCTGACCGGCGTCCCCCGCGACGGCGGCGACGCCGACTTGGACGCGGCGGTGCAGGTCGACGTCGCCCACCTCGGCCGCGGCCACGGCGAAGCGACGCCGCAGCTCGGCCACGATGGGCCGGACCACGGCGCGCTTGCCCTTGAGCGAGTGGACGTCGCCCAGCAGCAGGTCGGCGGTCATCGAGCCGGTGAACACCGACCGGGGACCTCCCTCTCCCTGCTGCCGGGCGATCGTCTACCCGTGGCCCCTCGCCCCACCACGAGCGTGCGGGTGGTGGGGGGCGAGGGGGTCCTTCCTCAGTCGCGCGGCTTCTCGCGGACCTCGAAGGTCTCGATGACGTCCTCGACCTTGACGTCGTTGAACGACCCCAGGCCGATACCGCACTCGTAGCCCTCGCGGACCTCGGTGACGTCGTCCTTGAAGCGGCGCAGCGACTCGACCGTCAGGTTGTCGGCGATCACCACACCGTCGCGGATGACCCGGGCCTTCGAGTTCCGGTTGATCGTGCCGCTGCGGACGATGGAGCCCGCGACGTTGCCGATGCGCGGCACCCGGAAGACCTCGCGGATCTCCGCCGTGCCGAGCTCGACCTCCTCGAACTCCGGCTTGAGCATGCCCTTGAGGGCCGCCTCGATCTCCTCGATGGCCGAGTAGAGGACCGAGTAGTACCGGACGTCGACGCCCTCGCGGTTGGCGAGCTCGGTGGCCTGCCCCTCGGCCCGGACGTTGAAGCCGATGACGATGACGTCGTCGGCCAGCGCCAGGTCGATGTCGCTCTTGCTGATCGCGCCGACGCCGCGGTGGATGACCCGCAGCGAGACGTCGTCGCTCACCTCGATCTTCATGAGCGCGTCCTCGAGCGCCTCCACGGTGCCCGAGTTGTCGCCCTTGATGATCAGGTTGAGCTGGCGGTTCTCCTTCAGCGCGGCGTCGAGGTCCTCGAGGCTGATCCGCTTGCGCATCGAGGCGTTCTGCGCGTTGCGGATGCGGGCCTGCCGCCGGTCGGCGATCTGCCGGGCGACGCGGTCCTCCTCGACCACGAGGAAGGTGTCACCGGCACGCGGCACCGAGGTGAGACCCACGACCTGCACCGGGCGGGCCGGCGTGGCCTCCTTGAGCTTGGCGCCGTGCTCGTCGAGCAACGACCGCACGCGGCCGAAGGCGTCACCGGCGACCAGCGAGTCGCCGACCCGCAGCGTGCCGCGCTGGACCAGCACCGTGGCGACGGGGCCGCGGCCCCGGTCCAGCTTGGCGTCGATGACGACGCCCTGGGCGTCCATCTCGGTGTTGGCGCGCAGGTCGAGCGCGGCGTCCGCGGTGAGCAGGATCGCCGCCAGCAGGTCGTCGAGACCCTGCCGGGTGACCGCCGAGACGTCGACGAACATCGTGTCGCCGCCGTACTCCTCGGCCACCAGCCCGTACTCGGTGAGCTGCTGGCGGATCTTGGCGGGGTTGGCCCCCTCCTTGTCCACCTTGTTCACCGCGACCACGATCGGCACCTCGGCGGCCTGGGCGTGGTTGAGCGCCTCGACCGTCTGCGGCATGACGCCGTCGTCGGCGGCGACCACCAGGACGACGATGTCGGTCACCTTCGCGCCACGGGCACGCATCGCGGTGAACGACTCGTGACCCGGGGTGTCGATGAAGGTGATCGCCCGGTCCTGGCCGTCCAGCTCGGTGGCGATCTGGTACGCGCCGATGTGCTGGGTGATGCCGCCGGCCTCCCGCGCCACCACGTTGGTGTTGCGGACGGCGTCGAGCAGCTTCGTCTTGCCGTGGTCGACGTGACCCATGACGGTGACGACCGGCGGACGGGTCTCCCAGTCCTCCTCGTCGCCCTCGTCACCGAAGGTCAGGTCGAAGGTCTCGAGGAGCTCGCGGTCCTCGTCCTCCGGGCTGACGACCTCGATGTTCCAGCCGATCTCGGCACCGAGCAGCTGCAGGGTGTCCTCGTTCACCGACTGCGTCGCGGTGACCATCTCGCCCAGGTGGAACAGGGCGGTCACCAGCGCGGCCGGCTGGGCGCCGATGCGCTCGGCCAGGTCGGTCAGCGAGGCGCCGCGGGGCAGCCGGACGGTCTGCCCGTTGCCGCGGGGCAGGCTGACGCCGCCCATGTTGGGCGCCGCCATCTGGTCGAACTCCTGGCGCCGCTGCTTCTTGCTCTTGCGCCCGCGGACCGGACCGCGGCCACCCGGACGCCCGAAGGCACCCGCGGTGCCCGCACCGGAGCCACCGCGGCCACGGCCGCGGCCACCGCCGCCGCCGCCACGGAAGCCGCCGCCGGCCGGCGCACCGGCACCGGGGCCACCGCCGCCGGGACGGAAACCGCCACCGCCGCCGGGACCGCCCGGACGGCCGCGGCCACCGGGGGCGCCGGGACGACCGGCACCGGCCGGACGCGGCGGCATCATGCCCGGGTTCGGCCGGGGCGGCATCATGCCCGGGTTCGGCCGGGGACCACCCGGACCGGCCGCGGGACGCGGACCGCCCGCACCGGGACCCGGACGGGGGCCACCCGGACGGGGACCACCGGCGCCGGGCGCGGGGCGCGGACCGCCGGCGGCGGGACCCGGACGCGGGCCGCCCGCCGCCGGACCCGGACGCGGGCCACCGGCAGCCGGACCCGGACGCGGGGTGCTGCTGAAGGGGTTGTTGCCCGGCCGCGGGGCCGGACGCGGACCCGGCCGCGGGCCGGCACCCGGCGCGCCGGGAGCGGCACCGCCGGGACGGGCCCCACCGGGAGCCGCCGGGCGCGGGGCACCCGGGCGCGCGGGACCGGGGACCGGGCCGCCGGCCGGACGCGGGCCGGGCGTCGGCGCACCCGGGCGCGGGGCACCCGGCGCGGCCGGGCGCGGACCCGAGGGCGCGGCCGGCTGCTGCGTCGGCGCGCTGGCGGCCGGGGCCTGGGGCGCGGCCGGACGCGGGCCGGGCGTCGGCGCACCCGGACGCGGGGCACCGGGACGCGGACCCGGCGTCGGACCGGCCGACGGCGCGGGCGCGGACGGGGCCGCGGGGGCCTGCGGCGCACGCGCGGCGGGCGACGGCGCGGGGGCCGGCGCGGCCGGCGAGGGCGCCGCCGGGCGCGGGGCGGCCGGACGGGCGGGGGCACCGCCGCCGTTGCCGCCGCCGGCGTTGCCGCCGGTGGACGCGCCGAGGGCCTCCCGGAGCCGCCGGGCCACGGGGGCCTCGACGGTCGAGGAGGCGGACTTCACGAACTCGCCCTGCTCCTTGAGCTTGGCGAGCACGGTCTTGCTGTCGACCCCGAACTCCTTGGCGAGTTCGTGGACGCGGGCTTTGCCTGGCACGGATCTCCTCTTGTGAGGCCGGCGGCTCGCCCGCGCGACCTCGTCGTCAGTGGTGCATGGTCTGGCTTGTCATCGTGGGGACTTCACGGCTGACTCATCCGACGACGTCCTGCTCTCTACGTGCGGACCGGCCGGTTGCCGGTCCGTCTGTGGGAAGTGCGGTCTGTCGTTCGTCCGCTGTCGCCCGTCCGGGGCCCGGGTCCCCCGGCGCGGGGGCGCCGAGGACGTGGGCCCGGAGCGGACCGGCCTCCACCGCGGCACCGCGCGGGAGGCGCAGTGCCCGGGAGAAGGCCCGGCGTCGCTCCGCTGCGTGGAGGCACTCCGGGGTGGGGTGCACGGAGGCGCCCCGGCCGGGGAGCCGCCGTCGCGGATCGGGCACGAGGGTCCCGGACCGGAGGACGACACGCAGCAGGTCGGTGACCGGAGCGCGCTCCCGGCAGCCCACACAGGCGCGCACCGGGATCGACGTTTCGGCCACCCGTCACTCTAGCGCGCTGCAGGACCCCGTTGTTCCGGACGTCGCGGACCGGACCGCAGCCCGCCCCCAGCGGGGGACGGCCGCCCGCCGGGGGCGCCGGCGCGGACCGGCGGCGGGCCCGAGCGCAGCGGCGGGCGCCCCACCCCGGGCGAGGGGGTGGCGTCGTCGGGCCGGGCGTCGCTGCGGATGTCGATCCGGCAGCCGGTGAGCCGGGCGGCGAGGCGGGCGTTCTGCCCCTCCTTGCCGATCGCCAGCGACAGCTGGAAGTCCGGGACGACGACGCGCACCGCCTTGGCCTTCGGGTCGACCAGCGTGGCGCTGCTCACCCGGGCCGGGCTGAGCGCCGAGGCCACGAACGTGGCCGGGTCGTCGGACCAGTCGACGATGTCGATCTTCTCGCCGTGCAGCTCGCTCATGACGTTGCGCACCCGCTGCCCCATCGGGCCGATGCAGGCGCCCTTGGCGTTGAGCCCCGGCACCGAGGTGCGGACGGCGATCTTCGAGCGGTGCCCGGCCTCCCGCGCGACGGCGACGATCTCGACGCTGCCGTCGGCGATCTCGGGGACCTCCAGGGCGAACAGCTTGCGCACCAGGTTCGGGTGGGTGCGCGAGACGGTCACCTGCGGCCCGCGGTGGGTGCGGGCCACGGAGACGACGTAGGCGCGCAGCCGGCTGCCGTGCGGGTAGCTCTCGCCGGGCACCTGCTCGGCGGCGGGCAGGACCGCCTCGACCTTGCCGATGTCGACCAGGACCGCGCCCTGGGCGTTGCGGCGCGCGTCGGCCTGGACGACGCCGCTGACGATGTCGCCCTCCTTGCCGGCGTACTCGCCGAAGGTCTGCTCGTGCTCGGCGTCGCGCAGCCGCTGGACGATGACCTGCTTGGCGGTGCTGGCCGCGATGCGGCCGAAGTCGCTCGGGGTGTCGTCCCACTCGCGCACGACCTCGCCGTCGGGGCCGAGCTCCTGCGCGAGCACCGCGACCTCGCCGGTCTTGCGGTCGACGTGCACCCGCACGTGCTTGGCCGCGCCGTCGGCGTGGCGGTACGCGGTCACGAGCGCCGTCTCGAGGGCCTCGATGACCGTCTCGACGGGGATGCCCTTCTCCCGCTCGACCGCCTTGAGAGCGGTCACGTCGATGTTCACTGTCCTCCTCCGTCGTCGTCGCCCTCGTCGTCGTCCGCGTCGAGCACGTCGTCCGGCTGGTCCGGGTCCTCCGCCAGGTCCTCCGCCGCGTCGTCCCTGCCCGGGCGGCCGAACTCGACCTGCACCCGGCCGGCGCCGAGCTCGGCCCAGGGCACCTGGCGGGCCGTCGGCGGCCGCTTGCGGGCACCGGGCTTGGCCTTCGGCTCGACGGCGAGGGTCACGCCCTCGCCGTCGACGGCGGTGACCCGGCCGGTGACCTGCTCGGCCGCCCCGGCCGGTCCGACGGTCACGGTGACCAGCCGGCCGGTGTTGCGCCGCCAGTGCCGCGGCTCGGTGAGCGGCCGGTCGACGCCGGGGCTGGTCACCTCGAGCACGTAGGGGGCGCGGCCGAGGTCGCCGTCGTTCTCGTCGAGGACCGCCGAGACCGCCCGGCTGACCTCCGCGACGTCGTCGAGGGACACGCCCTCGTCCCGGTCGACCACCACGCGGACGACGCTGCGCCGGCCGGCGGGGGTGACCACCAGCTCCTCGAGGTCGTAGCCGGCGGCACCGACCACGGGCTCGATCCAGCCGGCCAGCCGTGTGGCGGCCGGGTCCTGCCGCGACCCTGCGGCCGGGTCCTGCCGTCCTCTCGCGGACACGGGCTCCCTCCCCTCCTGCAACCGGTCGGAGCTCGTGCTCGGCGGACCGCACCGTCCGGGGCCGCGCCCGGTGGCGCGGGCTCGCGCAGCACCGGCCGCGGCGTACCCGGGGAGTCGTCAGGTTACCGCTCCGCCGCGCGCCGGGGCCCGGCCGCTCGGGCGGGTGACCTGCCTGAGGTCCCGACGCGCCCGGACGCCGTCCGGGCGGGCGGGGCGGCTCCTGGGAGACTGGCGGGCGATGTCCGTCTCCCCTCCGCCCGCCGGGTTCCCGCGCCGCCGCCTGCTCGCGGGCACGGCCGGGCTGGCGCTGCTGCTGGCCGGCTGCACCTCCGGCGACTCCGGGGAGGCGGCCCGGGAGACGGCGGCGCAGGAGGACCGGCTGGCCGGTCAGGTCGCCGTCCAGGAGGCGGTGGTGGCCGCCTACGACGCGGCGGCCGTCGCGGACCCCGCGTTCGGCGGCACGGTCGCCGACCTGAGCGGCCAGGCGCAGGAGCAGCTGGCGCGACTGCGGGCGGCGGCGCCGGGGGCGACGCCGTCGTCCTCGGCCCCGTCGGCGCCGCCCGCGGGCGGGGACCTGCGCGCGTGGCTGCGCGAGCAGGTGGGCGCCGCGGCCGTCGCGCACGCGGCCGCCTGCGTGGAGGCCTCGGGTGCGGGGGCCGCGCTGCTGGGGTCGATCGCGGCGGGGCTGCGCGGGCACGCCGCCGCGCTGGCGTGAGGGAGGCCGCAGGTGGCTGAGGACGGGACCGCCGGGGGCGCGGAGGACACCGCGCTGCGCGAGGTGGTGGCCGCCGAGCACGCGGCGGTGTGGGGGTACGGCGTCGTCGGGGCCGCGCTGCCGCCGGACGGCCGGACGCCCGCCGCCGACGCCGAGCAGGCCCACCGGGACGCCCGCGACCGCCTGGCGGGGCTGCTCGACGAGCGCGACGCCGACCCGGTGCCCGCCGAGGCGGGCTACGAGCTGCCCTTCCCGGTGCTCTCGCCGGTCGACGCCGCGGCCCTGGCGGTCGTGCTGGAGGACGGCGTGTCCGCGGCCTGGGTGGCGCTGCTCGACGCGGCGGAGGAGCCCGAGGTCCGGCAGCTCGCCGTCGACTCCCTGGGCGCCGCCGAGGAGCGCGCGGTGGCCTGGCGCGCCGCGGCCGGCCGCACCCCGGTGACGTCGGCCCTGCCGGGCCTGCCCGAGGGCTAGCCCAGCGCGCCGAGGAAGGCGTCGGTGACGGCGACGGCGGCGCTGCTGGACTGCCCGCCCTCGACCAGCACCGCGAACGCGACGTCGCCCTGCGGGCCGCCGATCCGGTAGCCGGTGAACCAGCCGTGCGCGTCCGGTGGGGTGTTGCTGCCGAACTCGGCGGTGCCGGTCTTGCCGTAGACCTCGCCGCGGTCGGCCAGCGCCTGCGCGGTCCCGGTCAGCACGACCTGGCGCATCATCGGCCGCAGCTGGTCGAGCACGGCCTGGCCCGGACCGGCCGGCGCGGGGCCCGCCGGGTCGGCGCCGACCACCTCGACCGGCGCGGCCGGGGTGCCGCTGGCGACGCCCGCGGCCACGAGCGCCATCTGCGCCGGGCTCACGAGCACCTGGCCCTGGCCGATCGCGTCGGCGGCCTTCGTGGTGCCGGTGGCGTCGGCCGGGACGCTGCCGCTGAACACCTCGACCGGCAGCTGCCAGTCGCTGCCCACCCCGTAGGCGGCGGCCGCCGCGGCCAGGGCGTCGTCGGGCAGCTGCAGGCCGGCCTCGATGAAGGTGGTGTTGCAGGACTGCGCGAACGCCTCGGTGAACGGCACGGTGCCGAGGTCGAACTGGTCCTGGTTCTCGAACTCGCGGCCCTCGACGACCGTCGTCCCGGGGCAGGCGACCGGGGTGTCGGGGGTCAGCGCGCCCGCGGACAGCAGCGCCGTCGCCGTGATCGTCTTCATGCTCGAGCCCGGCGGGTACTGCCCGGTCAGGGCGTTGCCGGCCGCCGCGGCCTCGTTGGAGGAGACGGCCAGGACCTCCCCCGTGCCGGGCCGGACGACGACGAGGTGGGTCGGCAACGGCTGGGTGGCGACGGCGCCGTCGGCGGCGTCCTGCAGCGCGCGGACCAGCGGCGTCCGGACCGGCTCGCCGGGGACGGGGTCGACGGCGCCGACCTGCCGGCCGGCGTCGCCGGTGGACTCGTCGGTGCTCACCACGGAGACGGTGAAGCCCGGGGTGCCGGTGAGCTGCTCCTGGTAGGCGCGCTGCAGGCCGGAGAGGCCGAGCTGGTCCCCCGCGGCGTACACGGCGCCGTCGTCCCCGGTGGTCTCCTCGAGCACCTCGGCGGTGGCCGCGCCGATCCGGCCGAGCAGCGCGGAGGCGAACCGGGGCGACGGCGCGAGCAGCCGCGTCTCCGTGGGGAAGACGGCGCCGGGCAGGTCGAAGACCTGGGCGCGGATGGCCTCGAAGTCCGGCCGCCGCAGGGTGATGACGGGGACGAACTGGCCGGCCGGGGCGGCCTGGACGTCGGCGGTGATCTCCTCGGCGGGCACGTCGGTGGCCGCCGACAGCGCGGCGGCCAGCGACGGCAGGTCGGTGACCTGGCCGGTGTCGACGCCGACGTTGACGACCTCGGTCGGGGTGAACAGCGGCTGGCCGGCGGCGTCGGTGATCGCCGCGCGCTCGGGCAACGACCGGGTCAGTTGCAGGCGCTGGCCCTCCCCCAGCTCGGGGTGCACGAGGGTCGGCTCGGCGACCACCTGCCAGGCGTCCTCCCCCTCCCGCAGCTCGAGGGTGGCCTCGTAGGTCCAGTCGGGGGCCGCGGCGAGGTCCCAGGTGGCCGTCCAGCCGGCGGTGGCGGTGCCGTCCTCGACGGTGACGTCGCCGAGCTCGGCGCCGAGGGTCGCGTCGGGCAGGTCGGTGGCGGTCTGCTCGAGCAGCGCGGTGGCGGCTCCGGGGTCGGTGGTGGCGCCGGCCGCGGCGTCGGTGTCGCCGCCGGCCCAGTCGTCGAGGAAGGCCTGCGCGGCGGCGCGGACGTCGTCCTCGGAGCTGCCGGAGCAGGCGGCGAGGACCGGTGCGGAGAGGAGGGTGAGGACCGTGCCGAGGACCGCCGCGCGTCGTGCTGCCACGACGGGACACCCTCTCAGACCGGAGTGACGTTCCGGTGGTGACGTGCTGGAACGGCCTCCCCGCAGGGGCCCGTCACGAGCGTGCGAGTGACGGGGGCGGGGAGGTCCTCCGTCAGAAGAGGACGCTGGCGTAGCGGCCGACCTCGCGGAACCCGACCCGGCGGTACACCGCGCGGGCGGGGGCGTTGTAGTCGTTGACGTAGAGGCTGACCACCGGGGCGATCATGGTGCGCGCGTACTCGACGACGGCGGCCATCCCGGCGGCGCCGATGCCGCGGCCGCGCATCTCGGGGGCGGTCCACACGCCCTGCACCTGGCAGGCCGCCCGCGACACCGCGCCGATCTCGGCCTTGAACAGCACCCGGCCGTCCTCGATCCAGGCCAGCGACTGGCCGGCGCGGACGAGGTCTTCGACGCGTGCCCGGTAGCCGACGCCGCCGTCGGTCCGCAGCGGGCTGACGCCGACCTCCTCGGTGAACATGGCCACCGCCGCGGGCAGCAGCACGTCGACCTCGCGCGGGCGCACCGGCCGGACCCGCGGCTCGGGGGCGATCGCCGGCGGGCCCTCGATGGCCAGGAGCGGCTGCCGGGGCCGGTGGTCGCGGCACGGGCCCCACACGGGCTCGAGCAGCTCCCACAGCGGGTCGACGGCCGTGGCCGGCCCGACGATCGTCGAGCAGCGGCGGCCGGCCCGGCGGGCGCGCTCGGCGAACGCCTCCGCCGCGGCCTGCTCGGCGCCGGGGACGGCGAACGGGATCAGGTTGGCCCCGGCCAGGCAGACGGCGTCGAGGCTGCGGCCGGTGCCCATCCCCCACAGCGGCGCCCCGAGGGTCGACGGCGCGGTGCCGGCCACCTCCACGCGCCCGGCCAGGACGCAGGCCCCGACCGGGTCGGAGGCCAGCAGCCGGCGGACGGCCGGCTCGTCGGTCTCGTCGAGGACGCGGGCGGTCGGCGAGCGGAGCACGGATCTGACCCGGGAGGACGGACGGTGCGGCGGGTCAGCTGACGGTGACGACGGGCGGGCCGGAGGGCGTGCCGGCGTCGACCTGCTCGCCGGCGATGCGCATGGCCTCCTCGATGAGCGTCTCGACGATCTGCGACTCGGGGACGGTCTTGACGACCTGGCCCTTGACGAAGATCTGCCCCTTGCCGTTGCCCGACGCCACGCCGAGGTCGGCCTCGCGGGCCTCGCCGGGACCGTTGACGACGCAGCCCATGACGGCGACCCGCAGCGGCACCTCGAGCCCGTCGAGGCCGGCGGTCACCTCGTTCGCCAGTTTGTAGACGTCGACCTGCGCGCGGCCGCACGAGGGGCAGCTGACGATCTCCAGGCCGCGCTGGCGCAGGTTCAGCGACTCCAGGATCTGGGTGCCGACCTTGACCTCCTCGACCGGCGGCGCCGAGAGCGAGACGCGGATGGTGTCGCCGATGCCCTGGGACAGCAGCGCGCCGAACGCGACGGCGGACTTGATCGTCCCCTGGAACGCGGGCCCGGCCTCGGTGACGCCGAGGTGCAGCGGGTAGTCGCACTGCGCGGCCAGCAGCTCGTAGGCGCGCACCATGACCACCGGGTCGTTGTGCTTGACCGAGATCTTGATGTCGCGGAAGTCGTGCTCCTCGAACAGCGAGCACTCCCACAGCGCCGACTCGACCAGCGCCTCCGGTGTGGCCTTCCCGTACTTGGCCAGCAGCCGCTTGTCGAGCGAGCCGGCGTTCACGCCGATGCGGATCGGGATGCCGGCGTCCTTGGCCGCCTTGGCGATCTCGCCGACCCGGTCGTCGAACTTCTTGATGTTGCCGGGGTTGACGCGCACCGCGGCGCAGCCGGCGTCGATCGCGGCGAACACGTAGCGCGGCTGGAAGTGGATGTCGGCGATGACCGGGATCTGCGACTTCTTCGCGATCGCCGGCAGCGCCTCGGCGTCGTCGGTGTCCGGGACGGCCACGCGCACGATCTGGCAGCCCGAGGCGGTCAGCTCGGCGATCTGCTGCAGCGTCGCGTTGACGTCCGCGGTCTTCGTCGTCGTCATCGACTGCACGCTGACCGGGTGGTCGCTGCCGACCCCCACGTTCCCGACCATCAGCTGGCGGGTCTTGCGCCGGGGCGCGAGGACGGGCGGGGGCGCAGCGGGCATGCCGAGGCCGACGACGGTGGACATGCCCCGAGTATCCCCGTTCCGCGCAGGTCGGTGCCGACGCCTACCGGAGTGTGATCGGGTTGACCACGTCGGCGATGAGCAGCAGCCCCGACAGCGCGATGAACAGCCCCGCGACGACGTAGGCGACCGGCATGAGCCGGGCGATGTCGAACGGGCCGGGGTCGGGCCGGCCGCGCCAGCGGGCGACCACCGAGCGGGCCTTCTCGTACAGCGCCCCGGCCACGTGCCCGCCGTCGAGCGGGTAGATCGGCAGCAGGTTGAACAGGAACAGCACGAGGTTGACGCTGGCCAGCAGGCCGAGGAAGAAGCTCAGCTTCTCGGCGCCGCTGAACTCCTGGATGGCGAAGACCTCCCCGGAGATCCGGCCGACGCCGACGACGCCGATCGGGCCGTTCGCGTCGCGCTCCTCGCCGAGGAAGGCGGCGCGGAACAGCTGCGGGACCCGCTCGGGGATCTCCACCAGCCGCTGCACCGACTGGGACACGACCATGCCGAAGTAGCCGGGCAGGTCGGACACCGACTGGCGGGCGAAGCCGAACACCGGGCTGACGCCGAGGTAGCCGGCGGTCATCGTGCCCTCGCCGTCGTCGGTGGCGACCACGTTCTCGATCGGGGTGACGGTGAGCTCCCGGCTCTGCCCGTCGCGCTCGACGGTGAGGGTCAGCGGCTCCCCCGCCGAGCCGCGGATCGCCTGCTGCACCGTGGTCCAGCTGTCGTAGCCGGTCGGGTCGAGCGACCGGCCGTCGATCGCGACGATCGTGTCGCCCGGCCGCAGCCCGGCCTGGGCGGCGGGGCTGGCCACCGGCGTCGCGCACCCGGGGGCGCCCTCCTCGCAGACCTGCCCGGCGTCGGCGCCGCTGGTGACGATCGGGATCCGGCACACGTCGCGGCCCTGCTCGTCGGCGACGGCGATGCTCTCCGCGCCGGCGGGGACGACGCAGGCGGGGACGGTGTCGAGCTGGGTGGTGATGACGTTGGTGCCGATCGCGGTGAGCGTGATCGCGAAGAACACGACCGCGAGCACCAGGTTGTGGAACGGCCCGGCGAACATGACGACCACGCGCTGCCACCAGGGCTTGGCGTAGAAGACCCGGCCGGCGTCGCTGGGCCGGACGTCGTCGAGGGCCTGGCCGCGCACCTCGGCGATGAACGTCCGCATGCGGGTGGCGCGCTTGCTCTCGCCCTCCTCGGCCGGCGGGATCATGCCGACGATGCGGATGTAGCCGCCGAGCGGGACGGCCTTGATGCCGTACTCGGTCTCGCCGCGCGTCCGGGAGAACACCGTCGGGCCGAAGCCGACCATGAACTGCGGCACGCGCATGCCGAACTTCCGCGCCCAGTAGAAGTGGCCGTACTCGTGGAAGCCGATGCTGAACAGCAGGCCGACCGCGAACGCGACGATCCCGAGGACCGTCAGGAGGATGCTCAGCTCGGGCCTCCGGCGAGAGCGGCGCGGGCGTGCTGCCGGGCCCAGCGCTCCGCGGCCAGCACGTCGTCCACGCAGGTGGGGGCGCCGAGGTCCGGCGCGGCGTCGAGGGTACGCGCGACCAGGCCGACGACGTCCGGGAAACGCAGCCGTCCGGCGAGGAAGGCGGCGACCGCCTCCTCGTTGGCCGCGTTGTACAGCGCCGGGACGACGCCGCCGGCCTCACCCGACGCGCGCGCGAGGCGCACCGCCGGGAACGCGTCGGCGTCCAGCGGCGCGAACTCCCAGGTGCTCGCCGTCGACCAGTCCAGCGCCGGCTGCACGTGCGGCAGCCGGTCGGGCCAGGCCAGCGCCAGCGCGATCGGCAGCCGCATGTCCGGCGGGCTGGCCTGGGCGATCGTCGCGCCGTCGGAGAAGGTGACCATCGAGTGCACGATCGACTGCGGGTGCACCACGACGTCGATGTCGGCGTAGGGCACGCCGAACAGCAGGTGCGCCTCGATCAGCTCCAGGCCCTTGTTGACCAGCGTGGCCGAGTTGACCGTGACCACCGGGCCCATGGCCCAGGTGGGGTGCGCCAGCGCCTGCTCGACGGTGACGTCGGCGAGGTCGGCGGCGCTGCGCCCGCGGAACGGGCCGCCGCTGGCGGTGAGCACCAGCCGGGCGACCTCGCCGCGCGCGCCGCCGCGCAGGCACTGCGCCAGCGCCGAGTGCTCGGAGTCGACCGGCACCAGCTGGCCGGGCGCGGCCGCGGCGGTGACCAGGTCCCCGCCGGCGACCAGGGACTCCTTGTTGGCCAGCGCGACGACGTTGCCGGCCCGCAGCGCGGCGAGCGTGGGCCCCAGCCCGATCGAGCCGGTGATCCCGTTGAGGACGACGTCGGCGGGGCGGGCGGCGAGCTCCTCGGCGGCGCGCGGCCCGGCGAGGATCTCCGGCAGCGCGTACTCGCCCCGCGCCCAGCCCCGCTGGGAGGCCGCCGCGTAGAAGGCCAGCTGCAGGTCCTGGGCGGCCGTCGCGCGGGCCACCGCCACCGTGCGGACACCGAGGGTCAGCGCCTGCTCGGCCAGCCGGGCGACGTCGCCCCCGCCGGCGGCCAGCGCGGTGATCCGCAGCCGGCCGGGGTTCTGCTCGGCGACCGCGATCGCCTGCCGGCCGATCGACCCGGTCGAGCCCAGCACGGTGACCTCGCGCGGCTCGCTCATGAGCGGCATCCTCCCCGACGCGCGGGGCGACCCGCCCACCCCACCTCGACCGGTGACCCGACGGAGGGGCTGGCAGGATGAGGGGCGTGAGCGAGCACTCCGGCCCCGGGGTCCGTCAGGACAACCCGTTGACCACGCGCGTCAACCAGCCCAACCGCGAGGAGGGCGTCGTCCGTGCCGGGGAGCACCCGGTCGAGGAGGAGCGGCCCGAGGACTGGGGCTGGCACGCCCGCAGCGGCAAGTGGGCGCAGATCGCCGGCTGGCTGACCGTGCTGGTCATGCTGTCCTACACGTGGGGCAACCACGAGGGCCGCATGGAGGACCTGTGGCTGTTCGGCATCGCCGCCGGCCTGGTCGTGGTGCTGCTCTGGGACCTGCACCGCAAGCGCACCGCCTGGCGCAGGTAGCCCGCACCGACACCCGACGCCCGATCCGGCTCCCGCCGGGTCGGGCGTCGTCGTTCGGGGGTCGTCGTTCCGGGGTCGCTGTCTCAGGTGGCCGCGACGCCGATCGCCGCGCCGATGGCGTACGTCGCTCCCGCCGCGAGCGCGCCGAAGAGCAGCTGCCGCAGGGCCGCCGACCACCAGGACCGCGGGGTGAAGCGCGAGGACAGCGCCCCGGCCGCGGCCAGGCCCACCGCGCCGCAGACCAGCGCCGCGGCGAGGACCGAGAACCCGAGCAGGTAGGGCAGCAGCGGGATCACCGCGCCGGTGGCGAAGGTGAGGAACGAGGAGACCGCCGCGGTCCACGGCGAGGGCTTGTCGGCCGGGTTCAGGCCGAGCTCGGCGACCACGTGCAGCCGCAGCGCCGTGTCGGGGTCGCGGTGCAGCTGGACGGCGACCCGCTCGGCGAGGTCGGCGTCGACGCCCCGCACCCGCAGCATCTCCACCAGCTCGGCGAGCTCGCCCTGGGGGTTGCGCGCGAGCTCGCGGCGCTCCTTCTCCACCTCGAGGTCGAGCTGCTCGTTCTGCGTGCTGACCGAGGTGTACTCCCCCAGCGCCATCGAGATCGCGCCGGCGACCAGGCTGGCGACGCCGGAGAGCACGATCGCGTGCGACGAGGCACCGCCACCGCCGACGCCCGCGACCAGGGCGGTGTTGGTCACCAGCCCGTCCATCGCACCGAAGACGGCGGCCCGCAGCCACCCACCCGAGACGTCGGCGTGGCTGTGCTCGTGCGCCTCGGCGGTCGGGACCTCGGCGCTCACACGGCGGCCCCGGTGCTCACGCGTCCGCCTCGGCCCCGAGCTCGACCGGCGGCTCCAGCGCCGGGACCGGCGTGGCCACGGTCGGCACGCCCACCCCGTCGTCAGCAGCGCGGTCGGCCGCGGCGAGCTGGCCACAGGCGCCGTCGATGTCCTGGCCGCGGGTGTCGCGGACCGTCGTCGGCACCCCGTGCGCGCGCAGCCGCGCCACGAACTCCCGCTGGGCGGGCAGCGGGCTGGCGTCCCAGGGGCTGCCCGGCGTGGGGTTGAGCGGGATGAGGTTGACGTGCGCGAGCCGCTTCGCCAGCAGCCGGCCGAGCAGGTCGGCGCGCTCGGGCTGGTCGTTCACGTCGCGGATGAGCGCGTACTCCACCGAGTAGCGGCGTCCGGTGCGCGCGGCGTAGGCGTCGGCTGCGTCGACGACCTCGGCCACCTTGTACCGGGTGTTGATGGGCACGAGCGTGTCGCGCAGCTCGTCGTCGGGAGCGTGCAGGCTCACCGCGAGGGTGACACCCAGGCCCTCCTCGGTCAGCCGCCGGATCGCCGGCACCAGGCCCACCGTGGAGACGGTGACCGACCGCTGCGACAGGCCCAGCCCCCACGGCGCGGAGGTGAGCAGCGCGTCCAGCGTGCGGCGGACCCGGGCGTAGTTGGCCAGCGGCTCGCCCATGCCCATGAAGACGACGTTGGACAGCCGCCCCGGCCCGCCGGGGATCTCCCCCGACGCCATGGCCGCGGCGGCGGCGACCGCCTGGCCGATGATCTCGGCGGCCGACAGGTTGCGGGTCAGCCCGTTCTGGCCGGTGGCGCAGAAGGGGCAGGCCATGCCGCAGCCGGCCTGGCTGGAGATGCAGACGGTGGCCCGGTCGGGGTAGCGCATGAGCACGCTCTCGACCAGCGCGCCGTCGTGCAGCCGCCACAGCGTCTTGCGGGTGCGCCCGCCGTCGGCCGACTGGTGGCGCACGGGCGTGAGCAGGCCCGGCAGCAGCGCCCCGGACAGCGTCTCGCGCACCGCGGCGGGCAGGTCGGTCATCTGCGCCGGGTCGGTGGTGCCGCGGAAGAAGTGCCGGGCGAGCTGGTCGGCGCGGAACGCCGGCTGCCCGAGCCCGGCGACGGCGGCGCGCGCCTCCTCGCGGGTGAGGTCGGCGAGGTGGCGCGGCGGCTTGCCCCGGCGGGGGGCGTCGAGGACGAGCGGCAGGGCAGTCATGACCGGTCCATCGTCCCACCCCTCCGCCGGGCGTGGGCCGCCGCGCGGGTGAGGTCGCTCGCTCAGGGCTCCCCTGTGTCCGTCGACCCGGCGGTGGGCACCGGGGACCCGGGGACCGGCACGGGGCTCGGCACGGGGCTGGGTCCGAGGACCGGCGTGGTGGTCGCGTCGCCGCCGTCCGGGTCCGTCTGCGGGCTCTCCGTCGGCGTCGAGGGTGGCGCAGGCGACGGGCTGGAGGTCGACGGCGTCGGTGACGCCGTGGTCTCACCGTCCTCGACCGGCCCGGTCGGCGTGGGCGTGACCTCGGTGGTCGTCGGGGCCGGATCCGTCACCACGGCCGTCGGCTCGGCGGGCGGCGGCACCGGGACGGGGTCCGGCGTCGCCGACGGGACGGGGGCGACGACCGTGGGCAGCGGCGCGTCCGGGACCGTCACCGGGGAGGGCGTCGCGTGCGTCTCGACCGGGGCCAGGACGGGGTCCGTCCGCGGCGCGGACGTGGTCGGCGCGGGCACGCTGCTCGTCGGGGCCAGGGGGACGACGCCGGCGACGGCGGACGGCCGCGGCACCGGGACGGCCCGGGTCGGCGCCGCGACGGCCGGCGGCGGCGTGGACTGCACGGCCGCCGTCGGGACCGGGCCGGACGAGGCACCCGCCAGCAGGACCGCACCGGTGACGCCGCAGGCGGCGAGCACGCCCAGCGCCACGGCGACGCCGACCCGGCGCCGGGGCCGCACCCGCGGGCGGACGACGACCCGCGGCACCACGACCTCGGTCATCGCCGGGACCGCCGGCCCGCCGTCCCCGGCGCCGCTCCCCTCCGGGGCGGCCTCCCCGGCAGCGGCGCCGTCCGGGACCTCGACCACCGGCGGACCGTCGTCCGGGACCTCGTCGTCCAGGACCTCGACCACCGGCACCTCGACCACCGGCACCTCGACCACCGGCACCTCGTCGACCGAAGCCTCGTCCACCGAAGCCTCGCCCACCGGGACTCCACCGCTCGGCGCCTCGTCCTCGGGGGCGTCGTCCTCGGGGGCGTCCTCGGGGGCGTCCTCGGGGGCGTCGTCCTCGGGGGCGCCGTCCTCGTCGGCCGCCTCGGGGTCGGGCTCGTTCACCCAGCCGGGCAGCCACTCCCCCCACAGCTCGACCGGGGACCCGGTCTCCTCGGGGTCACCGGGGTCGCCGTCCTGCCGCGCCGTCATCCCACCTCGCTGTCACTCACGGTAATCCAACACTCACCCCGTGGAGTGGTCATCGTGCCCGACCGACCCGGCGCGGTGCCGGAGGCGCGGCCGGGCGGCGCAGTGCGGCCCGCTAGCGTCGGCCGGGTGTCCGAGGCCGAGCGCGCACCCGCCCCGCTCGACACGGTCGGCGTCGGCCCGTGGGAGGGGCCGTGGCCGGAGGACCCGCGCTACGACCCCGAACTGCTCGCGCACGGCGACCGGCGCAACGTCGTCGACCGGTACCGCTACTGGACCGTCGAGGCGATCGTCGCCGACCTCGACCCGCGCCGGCACGGCTTCCACGTCGCCATCGAGAACTGGCGGCACGACCTGAACATCGGGACGGTCGTGCGCACGGCCAACGCCTTCCTCGCCGCGGAGGTGCACGTCGTCGGCCGGAAGCGGTGGAACCGCCGGGGCGCGATGGTCACCGACCGGTACCTGACCGTGCGGCACCACCCCGACGCCGCCGCGCTCGGCGCCTGGGCGCGGGAGCGGGGGGTGCCGGTGCTCGCCGTCGACAACCTCCCCGGCGCCCGGCCGATCGAGACCGCCGTCCTCCCCCGGGCCTGCGTGCTGCTGTTCGGGCAGGAGGGCACCGGGCTGTCGGAGGAGGCGCGAGCGGTGGCCGACGACGTCCTGTCCATCGCCCAGTTCGGCTCCACCCGCTCGGTCAACGCGGGCGTCGCCGCGGGGATCGCCATGCACGCCTGGATCCGCCAGCACGCGCAGCTGCCGACCTGACAGCCCGGCCCGCGTACGCCACTCTCTGCGGGGTGGGCCGACTCGACGACGTGGACCTCACCCTCCGGCTGGGCAAGCGCGAGGCCAAGGAACAGCTGGCCGCCGCGCAGCAGCGCCTGGTGCACCTGCGGCTGTTCCTCGGCGGGCAGCTGGGCACCCCGCTCGGGCCGCCGGTCTGCGTGCTGTTCGAGGGGTGGGACGCCTCGGGCAAGGGCGGCGCGATCAAGCGGCTGGTCGACGAGCTGGACCCCCGGCACGTCCGGGTGGCCCAGTTCGCCGCCCCCACCCCGACCGAGAAGCGGCACCACTTCCTCTGGCGGTTCTGGCCCGTGCTGCCCGGCTGGGGCGGCATGGCCGTCCTCGACCGCACCTGGTACGGCCGGGTGCTGGTCGAGCGGGTGGAGGGGTTCGCCAGCGAGGAGGCGTGGCAGCGGGCCTACGGCGAGATCGTGGACCTCGAGACGACCCTGGCCGCCGAGGGCATGGTCCTGGTCAAGTTCTGGCTGCACGTCTCGCCCGAGGAGCAGCTGCGCCGCTTCGAGTCCCGCGCGGACGACCCCTACCGCGCGTGGAAGCTCACCGACGAGGACTGGCGCAACCGGGAGAAGCGCGCGGCCTACGAGGCCGCCGTCGAGGAGATGCTCGAGCGCACCGACCACCCGGCGGGCCGGTGGACGCTGGTCGCCGGCGACGACAAGCGGTGGGCGCGGGTGGCCGTCGTCCGCGCCGTCTGCGAGGCGATCGAGCAGGCGCTGGCCGCGCGCGGGATCGACCCCGACGAGACACCGGGGGCATGAGCGTCCTCGTCCACCTGTGCGCCCCGGCCGACTGGCGCGCGGCGCTGTCCGCCGGCTCGCTGCCGCCCGCCGGGGCGCCGTTCGTGCACCTGTCGCGCCCCGAGCAGGTGCACCTGCCGGCCGCGCGGCTGTTCCCGGGCCGCCGGGACCTGGTGCTGCTGGTCGTCGACCCCGCGCGCCTGACCGACCCGGTGGTCGAGGAGCCCGGTGTCGCCACCGACCCGGCGGGCACGCGCTTCCCGCACCTGTACGGCCCCCTCCCGACGGCGGCGGTGGTCGCGGTCGTGCCGTACCGCCCGCCGGTGCCGCCGGTCCTGCCCGCGCCGGACGACGCGCGGGGCCGGGCGCTGGCGCACGGGCTGTCGCTGCGGACCCGGCGGGCCGCCGAGGTGCGCGACGTCCCCGGCGGGGTCGCCGTCCTCGACCCGCGCTTCGCGCACTCCCGCGACGACAACCGGCTGGTGCTCGACGACCCGGTCGACGCCGCGACGGTGGCGCGGGCCGCCGGCGAGGTCGCGGCGGACGCGGGCTGGCCGGCCCGGGCGGCGCTGCTGCGCTGGCCCGGTGCCGGCGCGGTCGCCGGCGAGCTGGCCGCGGCCGGCTGGGAGGCCGGGGAGCTGCTGCTCATGGCCCGTCCCGCCACCCCGGGCCTGCCCGGCGCCGAGCGGGCGGAGGTGGTCGCGCAGGAGGAGGTGCACCCGCTGTGGGAGGCGGGGTGGCGGCGCGACCTGGCCGGGATCCCCGACCTCGACGAGGTGGTCGCCCACCTGGTGGGCCGCGAGTCCCGCAACGACCGGGTCGTCGCGGTCAGCGACGTCGTCGTGCGGGAGGGCGGCCGGGTCGTGGCGGCCGGGCAGCTGCGGGTCGACGGCGCGACCGCGGCGGTCGAGTCGGTGATGACCGAGCCCGCCGCCCGCGGGCGCGGCCATGCCGACGCCGTCCTCGCCCGGCTGCTGGAGCTGGCCGCGGGCGCCGGTTGCGACCTCGTCGTCCTCGAGGCCGACGCCGGCGACTGGCCGCGCCACTGGTACGCCCGCCGCGGCTTCACCGTGGCCGGGTCCACGTGGGAGGTGAGCGCTCCCTGGCCGGCTCAGCCGGGCGGCGCGACCCAGGACAGCAGCAGGTAGGCCACCGCCGCCGAGGGCAGCAGGCTGTCGAGCCGGTCCATGATCCCGCCGTGGCCGGGCAGCAGGTTCCCCATGTCCTTGATGCCGAGGTCGCGCTTGATCAGCGACTCGCCGAGGTCGCCCACCGTCGCGGAGACCGCGAGCGCGACGCCGACGAGCGCGCCGCCCCACCACGGGCCGTCCAGGGCGAGCACGACGATCGGCGTGGCGACGGCGACGCAGGCCACCACCGACCCGGCCATGCCCTCCCACGACTTCTTCGGGCTCACCGACGGCGCCATGGGGTGCCGGCCGAACAGCACGCCCGCGGTGTAGCCGCCGACGTCGTTGGCGACCACGGTGGCGATGAACGCGAGCACCCGCGCGACGCCGTCGTCGGGGACGAGCAGCAGGACCGCGAAGCCGGCCAGCAGCGGCACGTACAGGGTGACCAGCACGCCGGCGGCGGCGTCGCGGCGGTAGTCCTCGGGACCGTCGCCGAGCCGCCAGAGCAGCACCGAGACGACGGTGAGGAGGAAGCCGACGACGAGGCCGTCGGGGCCGCGGGTCCAGGCCAGCACCAGCATCGCGACGGCGCCGACCAGCACCGGGGCGAGCGGCGGCCGGGCGCCGCCGGCCTCGAGCGCGCGGACCAGCTCGACGATGCCGACGAGGATCGCCGCGACGACGACCAGCAGGAACGCCGGCCGGTGGACCAGCAGCGAGGCGAGGATGACCGCGCCGAGGCCCAGGCCCACGCCGACGGCGGCGACCAGGTCGCGCCCGGCCCGGCCGCCCTTCCGCTCCTCCGGTGCGGCTGCGGCGGCGTCGTCGGAAGCGGCGTCGTCGGAAGCGGTGTCGTCGGAAGCGGTGTCGACGGAAGCGGCGTCGTCCGAAGCGGTGTCGTCGGAAGCGGTGTCGTCGGAAGCGGTGTCGCGGCCGCCCGGCGCGCCGGGGACCGGCGGGAGGGCGATCCCGGCGGCCGGGACGGCCATCTCCTGGGTGCCCGGGGTGGTGGCCCCCGGGGCCGTCGCGATCGGGCTGGTCGGCGGGGCCGCCGGCCGCAGCGGGCCGGGCGGTGGGGGCGGCGGCGAGGGACGCCGGACCACGGGGATCGGCCCGGTGTCGGCGTCCCCGGACGGGCCGGCCCCGGCGGCGTCGGGACGGGAGGTCATGGCAGGGGGGGGCGAGCGGCTCAGACCTCGAGCAGCTCGGCCTCCTTGTTCTTCACGGCCTCGTCGATGGCCGCGACGTGCTGGGCGGTGAGGTCGTCGAGCTCCTTCTCCGCGCGGCGCACGTCGTCCTCGCCGGCCTCGCCGTCCTTGGCGATCCGGTCGAGCTCCTCCTTGCTGCGGCGGCGCACGTTGCGGATGGCGACCTTGGCGTCCTCGCCCTTGGACCGGGCCTGCTTGACCAGGTCGCGGCGGCGCTCCTCGGTCAGCTGCGGGAAGACCACGCGGATGATCTGCCCGTCGTTGGTCGGGTTCACGCCCAGGTCGCTGTCGCGGATGGCCTTCTCGATGGCCGACAGCTGGCTGTTGTCGTAGGGCTTGATGACCGCCATGCGCGCCTCGGGCACCGTGATCGACGACATCTGCGGCACCGGGGTCGGGGCGCCGTAGTAGTCGACCAGGACCTTGTTGAACATCGAGGGCGCCGCGCGGCCGGTGCGCACCGAGCCGAGGTCCTCCCGCGCGACCGACAGGGCCTTGTCCATCCGCTCCTCGGCGTCGAGCAGGGTGTCGTCGATCACGGTCTCTCCTCCTGCGGCGGGATCGTCCCCGCCGTCGTCCTGCGGTGCGGCGTGCGCGTCTCGGCGCCCGCTCAGCTGATCAGCGTCCCGATCCTCTCACCTGCCACCGCCCGGGCGATGTTGCCGTTCTCCAGCAGGTTGAAGACCACGATCGGCATCTGGTTGTCCATGCACAGGCTGATCGCGGTGGCGTCGGCGACCTTGAGCTGGTCGGCGAGGACCGTGGCGTAGTCCAGCTCGTCGTACATGGTCGCCGCGGGGTTGGTGCGCGGGTCGTCGTCGTAGACGCCGTCGACGCCGTTCTTGGCCATGAGCAGCACCTGGCAGCCGATCTCCAGCGCGCGCTGCGCGGCGACGGTGTCGGTGGAGAAGTACGGCATGCCGGCGCCGGCGCCGAAGATGACCAGCCGGCCCTTCTCCAGGTGCCGGACGGCCTTGCGCGGGATGTAGGGCTCGGCGACCTGGCCCATGGTGATCGCCGTCTGCACCCGGGTCTCCAGGCCCACCTGCTCGCAGAACGCCTGCAGCGCCAGGCAGTTCATCACCGTGCCGAGCATGCCCATGTAGTCGGCGTGCCGGCGGTCCATGCCCGCCTGCGACAGCTCGGCGCCGCGGAAGAAGTTGCCCCCGCCGACGACGACGGCGACCTGCGTGCCGCCGTGGACGACCTCGGCCAGCTGGGTGGCGATGTCGTGGACGATGTCCGAGTCGACGCCGACGTTGCCGCCGCCGAAGGCCTCACCGGAGAGCTTGAGCAGCACCCGCTGGTAGCCGGCGCCGTCGGCCGGCTGGAAGGCGCTCGGGGCCGAGAGCGGCGGGTGGAGTGCCTCGGTCGTCTGCGTCGTGGCGGTCTCGGTCAACGGCTCTTCCCTCGCTCGACGTCGTTCTTCGTGATCCTGACAGAGTGCCCGGCGCTCGCCAGCCGGGCCCGGGCACCAGAAGGACCCCGCTGCCCCCCACGCCTCGCACCTTCGGCGCGGGCCCCTGCAGCGGGGCCGGACGGGGACAACGGGGTCCTTCTGTGCGGCTCGTCAGGCCTGGCCGACCTCGAAGCGGGCGAACCGCTGCACGGTCAGGCCGGCCTCGTCGATGACCTGCTTCACCGTGCGCTTGGGCTCGGTGATCGACGGCTGCTCGAGCAGGACGAAGTCCTTGTAGTAGGCGTTGACCCGGCCCTCGACGATCTTGACGATCGCCTGCTCGGGCTTGCCCTCCTCCTTGGCCGTCTGCTCGGCGACCCGGCGCTCGGTCTCGACGGCCTCCGCGGGGACCTCCTCGCGGGACAGGAAGCGCGGGCGGGCGGCGGCGATGTGCATCGCCAGGGCCCGCGCGGCCTCCTCGTCGCCCCCCTGGTACTGGACGGCGACGCCGATGGCCGGGGGCAGGTCGGTGGCCCGCTTGTGCAGGTAGACCGCGGTCGGGCCCTCGAAGGTGGCGAAGCGGGAGAGGACGAGCTTCTCGCCGATGCGGGCGGACTCGGCCTCGATGAGCTTGGCGACGGTCTGGCCGTCGACCTCGGTCGCCATGAGCGCGTCGAGGTCGGCCGGCGACTGCTCGAGGACGATCTCGATGAGCCGCTCGGCCAGCGCGACGAAGTCGGCGTTCTTGGCGACGAAGTCGGTCTCGCAGTCGAGCTCGAGCAGTGCGCCGTGCTTGCTGACGACGATGCCGTTGGTCGTGGAGCGCTCGAGGCGCTTGCCGACGTCCTTGGCCCCCTTGATGCGCAGCAGCTCGATGGCCTTGTCGTACTCGCCGTCGGCCTCGGTCAGGGCCTTCTTGGCGTCCATCATGCCGGCGCCGGTGGCGTCGCGGAGGCGCTTGACGTCGGCAGCGGTGAAGGCGGGCATGTCACTTCCTCACGGGTCTGGAGTGGGTGGTGCGGACGTGCCACGGCGCCGCTGCCCGGCCCGGCGGGGGCTGGGCGGCGGCGCCGGCGGGGTCAGCCGTTCTGGGCGCCCTGGGTACCGGTGGAGGTGTCACCGGTGGCGGGCACGCCCGCGACGGGGGCGACCTCGTCGGCCGTGACGGCCGGCGGGGCCGCCGGGGTCTCCGGGAGCTGGGTGGCGCCGTCGGCCTGGCCGGTCAGCAGCTCGCGCTCCCAGTCCGGCAGCGGCTCGTCGCCACCGATGGCCTGCTCGCCGCCGTCCTCGCGGCCGGCGTTGGCCTGCGAGGCCGAGCGGGCCATGAGGCCGTCGGCGACGGCGTCGGCGATCACGCGGGTCAGGACGTTGATGGCGCGGATCGCGTCGTCGTTGCCCGGGATCTTGTAGTCGACCTCGTCGGGGTCGCAGTTGGTGTCGAGGATCGCGACGACCGGGATGCCCAGCTTGCGGGCCTCGCCGACGGCGATGTGCTCCTTCTTGGTGTCCACGATCCAGATGGCGCTGGGCACCTTCTGCATGTCGCGGATGCCGCCGAGGCTGCGCTCGAGCTTGGCCTTCTCGCGGGTCAGGCCCAGCTGCTCCTTCTTGGACAGGCCGGCCATGACGCCGGTCTGCTCCATGTCCTCGAGCTCCTTGAGCCGCTGGAGCCGCTTGTGGACGGTGGAGAAGTTGGTGAGCATGCCGCCCAGCCAGCGCTGGTTGACGTAGGGCATGCCGACGCGCTGCGCCTGCTCGGCGACGACCTCCTGCGCCTGGCGCTTGGTGCCGACGAACAGGATCGTGCCGCCGTGCGAGACGGTCTGCTTGACGAACTCGTAGGCCGAGTCGATGTACCCGAGCGTCTGCTGCAGGTCGATGATGTAGATGCCGTTGCGCTCGGTGAAGATGAAGCGCTTCATCTTCGGGTTCCAGCGACGGGTCTGGTGCCCGAAGTGGACGCCGCTGTCGAGCAGCTGCTTCATGCTGACGACTGCCATGGGGGCGCAGCCTCTCGTGCTCGCGCGCGGCCGCCCGGCGGCCGCGCTCCTCGGTTGACGCGGGCACCGGGTGGTGTCCCGCCCTGGCGTCCCGCGGCGCCACCGACCCGGGTGGACCGGGACCGAGGTGGGGCTGCCCCGCCGTGCTGGCGGGTGGAGGACGCGCGGAGTCGACCCGCGCAGACGGGTCGCACCGGACAGCATACGCGCCGGACGGGGCCGCCCCTCCCCCGCGTCCGGGCCGTCCACAGGTGCGCGGCCGGGGACCCGCGACCGTCCGCCGGCCGCGAGCCTCGACGGCGTGCCCGCCCGCCCGCTGCTCGCGCTCCTGCTGGTCTGCGCCGCCGTGCTCGGGCCGGCGCCCGCCGTCGCGGAGCCGGCCGCCCCGGTCGCCGCCGCCTGGACCGCACCGCTCGGCGGGCCGCCGGTCGTGACCCGGCCGTTCGCTCCCCCGCCCTCGACCTACGGTCCCGGGCACCGCGGCGCCGACCTGGCCGGTGCTCCCGGGGACGTCGTGGTGGCGGCCGGGGACGGCGTCGTCGTGTTCGCCGGGCGGGTGGCGGGCCGGCCGGTGGTCAGCGTCGACCACGCGGACGGGCTGCGGACCACCTACGAGCCGGTCGACCCCGCCGTCGCCGCCGGGCAGCGGGTCGCGCGCGGTTCCCCGCTGGGGACGCTGGCCACCGGGCACGCCGGCTGCCCGGCCGCGGCCTGCCTGCACTGGGGCCTGCGCCGCGGCGAGGCGTACCTGGACCCGCTGTCGCTGCTGCGCCCGCCGCGGGTCCGCCTGCTGCCGCCGGGCTGAGCGCGGCCCGCCCCGGCCGCCCGGTGCGGGCGGCCGGGG
>NZ_JBJGZK010000039.1:0-39582 GCF_054050475.1 Geodermatophilus sp. SYSU D00525 | reverse complement strand
GTCGCTCCCCCCTCATCGGGGGGAGCGACCGGCGGCGGACGTCGGCCGACCGGCGACGGCCGGGCTACGGTCCGCGGCGTGCTGGGAGTCGTCGTCGTGAACTACGGGTCCAGCGACCTGCTGCGCCGCAACCTCGCCGACGCCCGCGTGCTCGGACCGGAGGTGCGGGTGGTCGTCGTCGACAACGCCAGCACCCCGGCCGAGCGGGCCGCGGTGGGGTCCCTCGCCGCGGAGCGGGGCTGGGACCTGGTGGCGCTGCCGGACAACCGCGGCTTCGGCGTCGCGAGCAACGCCGGCATCGCCCGGGCCCGCGAACTCGGCTGCGTCTCCTTCTGCCTGCTGAACCCGGACGCCTCCATCGGCCCGGACGTCCTCGACGAGCTCCGGCGGGCCAGTCTGGCCGAGCCGCGGACCATGCTCGCGCCGCGGATCGTCGACTCCACCGGGCGCACCGTCTTCGCCGGCTCCACCCTCGGACTGCAGGACGGGCGCACCGGCGCCCGAGGTGGACGCGCCGCCTCGACCGGACCGGTCGAGGAGTGGCTCACCGGCGCCTGCGTGGTGCTGTCGGCCGAGCTGGTCGACCGGACCGGCGGCCTGGACGAGGAGTACTTCCTCTACTGGGAGGACGTCGACCTCAGTCACCGGGTGCTCGCCGTGGGTGGCCGGCTGCGGGTCCGCGAGGACCTGGTGGCCGTGCACGACGAGGGCGGCACGCAGGGACGGCGGGGCCGGGCGAAGTCCCCCCTGTACTACCGCTACAACACGCGCAACCGGCTGGCCTTCGGGGCGGCCCACCTGTCCCGCGCCGATCTGCTGCGGTGGATCGCGCGCACCCCGGCCGTGAGCTGGGAGATCCTGCTGCGCGGTGGCCGACGCCAGCTCCTGCACTCGCCGCGCCCGGCCTGGGAGGTGCTGCGCGGGACGGCCGCGGGGCTGGGCATCGCACTGACTGCCCTGGTGGGCCTCCGCCCGCGACGGCGGACTCCGCGTCCGCGGGTCCTCGTCGCGCACCCCGGCGCCGAGCTCTACGGCTCCGACCGCGTGCTGCTCGAGAGCGTCGAGGGCCTCGCCGACGGCCACGACGTGACAGTCGCCGTCCCGGGTCACGGGCCGCTGGTCGACGAGCTGACCGCGCGCGGCGTGCGCGTCGTCGTCTGCCCGGTGCCGGTGCTGCGCAAGGCCGCCCTGCGGCCGCGGGGGGCGGGGCGGCTGCTCGGCGACGCCGTGCGTGGCCTGTTCCCGGCCCTGCGGCTCGTGCTGCGCGCGGGCCGGGACGGCGTCTACGTCAACACGGTGACCATCCCGTCCTGGGTGGTCCTCGCCCGGCTGACCGGCCGGCCCGTCGTCTGTCACGTGCACGAGGCCGAGCGGGGCGCCGCCCGGCTGCTGCGGCACGTGACCGCGCTGGCGCCCGCGCTGGCCGACCGCGTCGTCGTCAACAGCCGGTTCAGTCTCGAGGTGCTCACCGAGGTCGCACCGGGGCTGACCGGTCGGTCCGAGATCGTCTACAACGCCGTCCGCGGGCCGCGCGCGGTGGTTCCTGCGCGGGAACGGCTCGACGGGCCGGTACGGCTGCTGTTCGTCGGCCGGCTGTCCCCGCGCAAGGGGCCGCAGGTCGCCGTCGCCGCCCTCCGGGAGCTCGTCGCCCGGGGGGTCGACGCGCGGCTCGGCCTGCTCGGCTCGGTGTTCGAGGGCTACGAGTGGTTCGAGGAGGAACTGCGCGCGAGCGTCGCGGACGCCGGCCTCACCGACCGGGTCGACCTCCTCGGCTTCCGCCCCGACATCTGGGACGTGGTCGCCGCCTCCGACGTCGTGCTCGTGCCCTCGGTCGTCGACGAGCCCTTCGGCAACACCGCGGTGGAGGCGGTCCTGGCCGCCCGGCCGCTGCTGGTCAGCGACAGCAGCGGCCTGCGGGAGGCCGCCGCGGGCTACACCGCCGTCCGGGCACTCGACGCCGCGCGACCGGCGGACTGGGCGGGCGCCGTCGAGCAGCTCGTGGCCGACTGGCCGCGGGTGCGCGCGGCGGCCCTGGCCGACGCGGAGGAAGCCGCTCGGCGGCACGCTCCCGCGGCCTACCGCGCACGGCTGGCGGAGGCCGTCGTGCCGGCCTTCGGCGCCTCGTCCCGCCCCCGAGGGTGAGGCGCCCGGGAGACCCGCGGTGATGGGATCGCGGGCGTGACCGCCACACAGTCCACGGCGGACCGGACGACGCCGGCCGGGCCGGTGCGCGTGACGGTCGCCGTGCCCACCTACCGCCGTCCCGCGCACCTGCGCGAGCTCCTGCCGATGCTGGCGGAGCAGGCGGCGGAGGTCACCGCGGCGGGACGGCACGCCGTCGAGGTGCTCGTCGTCGACAACGACCCGGACGCCGGCGCACGCCCGCTGGTCGTCCCGTCCGCCGGGCTCCGGTACGCCGCCGAGCCGACGCCGGGCATCGCGGCGGTCCGCAACCGGGCCCTCGACGAGGCCGCCGGCTCCCGGCTCCTGGCCTTCATCGACGACGACGAGCGACCGCACCCCGACTGGCTGGCGCGGCTCCTGGACACCTGGGAGCGGACCGGGGCCGCCGCGGTCACGGGACGAGTGCTCGCCGACTACCGCGGACCGGTGGACCCGTGGATCCTCGCCGGCGGCTTCTTCGTCCGCCGCAGCCTGCCCACCGGCAGCGCCGTCGACGTCGCGGCGACGAACAACCTGCTGCTCGACCTCGACCAGGTGCGCGAGGCGGGACTGCGCTTCGAGGCGGCCCTCGGCCTCGGTGGGGGCGAGGACACGCTGTTCAGCCGGTCGCTGTCACGGGCCGGCCGCCGCCTGGTGTGGTGCGACGAGGCGGTCGTCGTCGACCAGGTCCCGGCCGAGCGGCTGACGCGCCGCTGGGTCCTGGCGCGGGCCTGGAGCCACGGCAACACCGCGCTGCTCACCGACCTGCGGCTGACCGGGGGCGCGGCCGCCCGCCTGCGGCTGCGCGCCCGCGGCCTGGCGGGCGGAGCTGCGCGGGTGGCCGGCGGCGCGGCGCGCTGGTCCGCCGGTGCGCTCACCGGCTCCGCGCGGCACCGGGCGCGCGGCCTGCGCGCGCTCCTGCGGGGTGCCGGCATGGCCGCCGCCGCGCTGGGCGTCGTCTACCAGGAGTACGCACGCGGCGGACGCCGCTGGCACCTGGGGTGGGCGCCGGGGCGCGGCCCGCGTCCCCGCGGCCGGTCCTCCTCCGCCGCCTGAGGGGCCGGCGGCGGCTCAGCGGCCGCGGGACACCATCTGCCTGCCCCAGGTCAGCACCACGGCCAGGTCGTCGCGGACCGCCGGCACCAGCGCGGTGAGGCCGTAGGCCGCCAGAACGGCGAGCGACCCCGCCACCACCTGCCCGAACGTGGGCCACGCCGCCGCCAGGTGCACCGCCGCGGACGCGGCCAGCCCGGCCGCGGCACCGCAGACGGCGATCCGCAGGGCGCCGCCGAGCAGGGAGCGGGCGGGCAGCACCGTGATCCGGGACAGCCACCACAGTGACAGAGGCCACTCGAGCAGAGCCGCCGACGCGTAACCGGCGGCCACGCCCACCACACCGGAGGTGCTGCCGATCCCGATGCACGCGGCCTTCAGCGCCAGGGTGCCCAGGGTGTAGCGCAGCAGGGCGGCGGACAGCCCGCGGGACAGGTAGACCCAGGACCCGACCATGGCCAGCGTCTGGGCGCCCCCGGCCACGGCGAGCAGTGCCAGCACCGGCGCGACGCGGTGCCAGCGGTCCCCGAGCAGGAGGTCGACCAGGGGAACGGCGGTGCCCGCCGTCAGCGCCATCAGGGCGACCAGCGGGTACCCGAGAGCGAGCTGTCCGCGGCGCAGGAAGTCCGACGCGCGGGGCAGGTCGTCCTGCAACCGGGCGAGCACCGGGACGGCGACGGAGGTGGCCGGGGACCGCAGCTGGTTGAGCGGGGTCATCAACACCTGGAACCCGCGGCTGTAGACCCCCAGGTCCACGGGGCCAGCACGCAGCCCGAGCACCAGGTTGTCGAGGTTCTGGCTCAGGTGGTGCACGACCTGGGTGGCGGCCACCCCGCCGCCGAAGCGCAGGAACGGGCGCAGGCCCACGCCGCGGCGCGGCGGTCCGGGGCGCCAGCGCGCGGCGGTGACCGCCCAGAGCAGGGTGACGGCACCCTGGACGAGCTGCTGCACGACGAGGGCCCAGTAGCCCGTCCCGGCCGCGGCGGCCGTGACCGCGGCCCCGAGTCCCGTGACCTGCGCGACGAGGTCGCCGACGGCCACGGTCCCGAACCGCAGGTCCCGGGTGAGACCGGCCCGGTACTGGGCGCACAGGCCGTTGAGCACGAACGTGACCGCGAGCAGCCGGACGACCGTCTCGACCTCCGGCTCGCCGAAGGCCGCTGCGATGCCGCCCGAGGAGACCACCGCCGCCAGCGCGAGCAGGGCGCCGGCACCCGTGTTGATCCAGAAGAGGCCGTCCCGCTGGGCGGTGGTCAGCTGCGGCGCGCGGACGGCGGCCATGGTGAGCCCGAGGTCGCGCACGACCTCACCGAGTCCGACGACCACGAGCCCGACGGCGAACAGGCCGTAGTCCCGCGGGGCGAGCAACCGGGCGAGCACCACCACGGAGGCCATCTGGACGAGGATGCGGGCGACCTGGACGGCCAGCGTGACGCCCGCCCCCCGGGCGGCCGTGCGCCCCAGCCCGGCCGGGGCGGCCGCCGTCTCAGCCGGCGAGGGCATGCCGCGGCCCTCCCTTCCTGGTGGCGGCGTCGGCCGGCCGGCGTGCGTACTCCTCCCGGACGTGCCCGAAGGCGCCCACCACCGCGCCGGCCTGACTGGCGATGGCCGACTCCGCCCGGGCGCGGGCACCCACGTCGCGGCGCAGCCGTGCAGCGGCCAGGGACAGGGTCGCCGCCGCGACCCGGACGGCGGCCCGGGCGACGACCAGGGCGCGCACCCGCAGCCGGGCGCGTGCCGACCCGGCCACGTGCACCTCGGCGCGGCTCCACGAGCTGCCGGAGCGGAGGCAACGCCGCAGCACCCACGAGCGTGTGAGGCGTTCGGCGGGGACGTCCTCGACCGCCTCGGCCTCGTCGCACCAGCGGATCTCGGCGCCGGCGCGGACCAGCTGGTGGGTCAGGAGCGTGTCCTCGCCGCCGGTGAGGCCGAACCGCTCGTCGAAGGCGAGGCCGAGCGCCCGGACCTGGTGCAGGTCGAGCAGCAGGTTGCCCGCGCCGGCTCCTGGGACCACCGTGCCGGTGCGGCGGCGGACCCGGTCGAAGGCGCCGGAGCCGGCCACCCACGCGTCCACGGGGCCGAGGGGCCGGGCGGGCACCGGCCCGGCGACGGCGGCGCACCGCCAGGCCGACCAGGCGTCCACGAGGGACGTCAGCCAGCTCGGGCCGGGAAGCTCGTCGTCGTCGAGGAACACGAGCAGGTCGGCCGTGCCCGCCTCGGCCAGGGCGCGGTTGCGAGCCGCGGAGATGCCCGGGCGGGGCTCGTGCACGTACCGGACGCCGTGGTCGCGCCACCCGAGGACCACCTCGGCGGCACCGGCGTCCGGATCGTTGTCGACGACGACCACCTCGGCCGGCGGAGAGACGCGGTGGGCCTGCTCGCGCAGCCGGCCGAGCAGCCGCGGGAGGCGCTCGGTGCGCCGGTAGGTGAGCACCGCGATGACGGTGCGCGGGTCGTTGCGGTCGTCGGTCACGTACACCTCGTCGGGTCGGGGGCCGGTCCCGGTGCGACCGCGTCGTCGCCCGGCCGCCGGCCGGTGCCGAGGCACACGAGCACGGCCACGAGCACGGTGGTCGCCGTCCACTCGAGGACGTCGAAGGAACCGAACATCAGCACCAACAGGAGGGCGGCGGGCCGGCTGGCCCGGTCACCGCGCCACAGGCCGGCCGCGACGGCGATGACGAGCGCCAGGACGCCGGTCAGGCCCGCGACTGCGTAGGTGGCCACGAGCTGGTTGTCGACGGCGAAGAAGCCGTCGAGCTGCAGGAAGCCCGCGCGGAACAAGTCCGGCAGGGACCCGGCTCCGCTGCCGAACAGCACCTCGGCGGCCGGTCGTCCGGAGAGCCGGCCGGCGGCCTCCCAGGCCGCCAGCCGGTGGGTGAGCGAGCCGGTGCCCTGCAGGCTGGACACGACGGTCAGCCGCGAGGCGTCGACGCGCAGCGCCGCGGCGACGAGTACCAGGACGGCGACGGTGCGCGCGACCGGACCGATCCGCGCGACACCCGGCAGCAGCACCGTGACGACCACCGCCGCGCACAGCGCCAGCACGGCACTGCGGCTGCCGGACAGGGCCACCCCGGTGCAGCACCCGGCGGCCGCCGCGATCCGCACCGCCGGGGGCCAGGCGGACAGCCGCGTCGCACAGAGCGCCGCTGCCACGGCCGCGAGCGCGGCGAAGGGGAGGGGGTGGGCCATCGTCCCGGACAGCCGCTCCCCGAGGCCGGGGAGGAGGGGGTTGGTGCCGGTGTCGCCCGGCTGCTCCCACGGCGCCGGGAGCCCGAGCAGCAGGACGGCGAGAGCCACCGCCGTCTGCGCGAGGGCGACCACCACCACCCCGCGGACCAGCGGCCGGACGTCATCGGCGTCGCAGTGGGCGGCCAGCGAGGCGCACCCCACGACCAGCAGCGCCGTCGCGGCGCTGACCGTCAGGGAGAGCAGGGACCCGTGGTGGACGGAGGACAGGACACCGCAGGTGAGCACGACCGCGAGCAGCACGACCGGTGCGCTCGGACCGACAGCCCGGGCGTGCCACCACAGCGCGTTGGCCACGAGGGCGAGGAGGGCCGCGGTCAGGGCCCAGGTCAGCTTGGGCGGAGCGACCAGGGTCGGGACGGCGGTCCACACGCCGAGGACGGCGACCAGCACGGGGCCGGGCCGGGTGCACCAGGGGACGGGGGAGCGGCGCCCGCCGACCGCGGTGGCGGCCGCTCCGGTTCCTCCCGTGATCACCGCGACAGTCTGCGTGCGCTCGCCGGGCGTACCGGGGCACCCGGCGGTCGCCTCCACCCGGAAGGGGCAGGCCGCCCGCCGGGGTGGCGGGCACCTCACCTCATGGGGTCACGCCCGCCTGGCACGGGAGCCGGTGGGCGCGGCTCCCGACCTACCGTCCCCCGGACAGCGGCGTTCCCGGTCGACCTGGTCCGCGGCCGGCACCGGCGACCGGTCCGGCGGCGATGGCCGGACCGGCACACAGCCACGCACGCACGAGGGGAGAGGCATGAGCCTGCACGAGTACCTGCAGATGCTGCGGCGCCGGTGGCGGTGGGTGGTCGCGGCCACCCTGGCCGGCCTGCTCCTCGCGGCGCTGGTCTCGATGACCACGGCGGCCAGCTACCGCGCCACCAGCAGCGTCTTCTTCTCCCTGCGCTTCGGGAACTCCGCCAACGACCTCGCGCAGGGATCGGTGTTCGCCCAGGACCAGGTGGTCTCCTACGCCGTCCTCGCGACCACGCCCGCGGTGCTCGAGCCGGTCGTCGACGAGCTCGACCTCGACACGACCGCCCGGCAGCTGGCCGCACGCGTCTCCACCGAGGTGGTCCCGGACACCGTCGTCCTCGAGGTCAGCGTCGACGACGCGACGCCCGAGGGCGCCGCGGAGCTCGCCAACGCCGTGACCGACCAGCTGGTCACCACGGTCGGGGAGCTGGCACCGGTGAACGCCGAGGGACAGCCCACCGTGCAGGCCACGACCGTCACGCCCGCCACCCCGCCGGGCAGCCCGGCTGCGCCGCGGACCACGCTGGACCTCGCCGTCGGGCTGCTCGCCGGGTTGGTGCTCGGCGTCGCCGCGGCACTCGTCCGCGACCTCGCCGACACCCGCGTGCGCACCGCCGAGGACCTCGCCCGCGTCACCGACCTGCCGCTGCTGGTCTCCCTCGACAACCCGGGTGGGGACGAGGGACGCGAGCTCGTCGTCGCGACCGCGCCGCGCAGCGCGCCCGCCGAGGCCTTCCGATCGCTGCGCACGGCGGTGCAGTTCGCCGCGCGGCCCGGTCAGCCGCTGACCCTGCTCGTCACGTCCTCGCGGCCGGCGGAGGGGAAGTCGACCGTCGCGGCGAACCTCGCCCTCACCCTGGCCGAGGCCGGCTCGCGGGTCGCGCTCGTCGACGCCGACCTGCGGCGGCCCTCCGTGGCCACGACCTTCGACCTCGAGGGCGCGGTGGGCCTGACGACGGCCCTGATCGGCCACGCCGACGTCGAGGACGTCCTGCAGCCCTACGGCACCACGGGACTCGACGTGCTCACCGCCGGAGCCCTGCCGCCCAACCCCAGCGAGCTGCTCGCCTCCCCGGCCATGACCGAGGTGCTGGAGCGGCTCGGTGCCGGGCACGACGTCGTCGTCGTGGACACCGCGCCCCTGCTGCCGGTCACCGACGCGGCCGTCCTCGCCCGGGGAGCGGCACGCACCCTCGTGGTCGCCGACGCCTCCCGCACCCGCCGGGGCGTGCTGCGCCAGGCACTCGACCTCCTGGGCCGGGTCGACGCCCGGGTGGTCGGGGTGGTGCTCACCCACGTCCGGCGGTCGCGCACCGACGTCTACGGGTACGAGCAGCTCGGGGAGCCCGACGGTCCCGTACCGGCGCCCTCCGCGGGTCCACGCGTGGGCGCCGTCCCCGCGGCGCGGTGACCACGGACGGGACCGGGTCCCGAACGTCCGTGCTGGTGGTCTGCACCGGCAACGTGTGCCGGTCACCGGCGGCGCAGCTGCTGCTCGCCGCCGCCCTGCGGGGTGCCGGCGTCACCGTGACCAGCGCGGGGACGTGCGCCCTCGCCGGCCGGCCCGTGCACGAGCCCATGGCGGAGCTGCTCCGCCACGGCGGGGTCGACCCCGACGGGTTCGTGGCCCGCGACCTCCGGCCGGAGGACCTGCGACGGGCCGACCTGGTCCTCGCCGCGGCACGCGAGCACCGCTCGGCCGTCGTGACCGCGGTCCCGGCCGCCCTGCGGCGCACCCTGCTGCTGACCGAGGCCGCCGACGTCGCCGAGGCGGTCGCCGCCGCTGGGTGGCCGGCCGACGTCCCCGCCGGGCCGGGCGCCCGCCTCGGGGCGCTGCCGCGGCTGGCCGCCGCGGGGGGGGGGGGGGGGGGGGGGGGGGGGGGGGGGGGGGGGGGGGGCGGGGGGGGCGCCGCCGCCCCCGCCCCCCGCCCCCCCCCCCGCCCCCCCCCCCCCCCCCCCCCCCCCCCCCCCCCCCCCCCCCCCCCCCCCCCCCCCCGGGCCGGCGTCGACGTCCCCGACCCCTACCGCCGCGACGCCGCGGCCTACGCCGGGTGCCTGGACGTCGTCCGCGACGCCGTGGACCGGCTGGTGCGTGCCGTCGGGGGGTCCCCCGTCCGTGGTCACGCACCGTCATCCGGGTCCGTCGAACGGGCGTAACCGAGGCGGGTCCACCCGTCCGGAGGACGACGCAGAGTGACCGGACCTGATCGACTGCCGGGGACATCGGTCGCCGTCCTGGGGGAGTCATGACCGTCATCGGCTACGCGCCAGGCGCCTACGACCTGTTCCACGTCGGGCACCTCAACGTGCTCCGCCGCGCGGCCGCGCACTGCGACCGGCTGGTGGCCGGCGTCGTCGCCGACGAGGTGCTGCTGGAGACCAAGGGCCGGCTGCCCGTGGTGCCCCTGGCCGAGCGGATGGAGATCGTCCGCAGCCTCCGCTTCGTCGACGACGTCCACGCCGAGGTCGTGCCGGACAAGCTCGAGGCGTGGCGGGCGGTCCGCTTCGACGTCCTGTTCAAGGGCGACGACTGGCGGGGGACGCCCAAGGGCGAGCGGCTGGAGCGCGACCTCGCCACGGTCGGTGCGACGGTGCACTACTTCCCGTACACGATGCACACCTCGAGCACGGCGCTGCGCCGGGCGCTGCACGCGCTCGAGACCGGCGCTGCCGCTCCCGCGCTCACCTCCTGAGCGGACCCGTCCCCTGGAGGCCGTCGTCCAAGCCCTTGGCAGGGCTCCCCACGTGCCCGACGATGTCGTTCCGCTCGGCCGTGCGACCCGGAGGTGTGGGCAGACGATGACGGATCCGTCCGGCGCCTTCACGTGGGGCGTGTTCGGGACGGGAGACGTCGCCCACCGGTTCGTCGCCGGGCTGCGCGGCAGCAGCACCCCCACGCGCGTCGGCCGGGTCGCCTCCCGCGACCCGGCACGGGCCGCCGCCTTCGCGGGGAGCGTGGGTGCGCGCCCCGACACCTACGCCGGGATCGTCCGGGCCGGCGACGTCGACGCGGTCTACGTCGCGACCCCGGCGCCGGTGCACGAGGAGCACGCGCTGATGTGCCTGCGCGCGGGCATCCCGGTGCTGGTCGAGAAGCCGTTCAGCACCGACGCCGCCTCGGCCCGCCGCATCGCCGACGCCGCTCGCGAGCACCGGGTGTTCGCGATGGAGGCGATGTGGACGCGCTTCGTGCCGCTGCTGGGTGAGGTCCGGCGCATCGTCGCGGCCGGGGAGATCGGTGAGCCGCGGGCGTTCCGGGGCAGCTTCGCCGCCCCCGACCCGTCGCCGTCGTCGAGCAACCGCGACCCGCGCCGGGGTGGCGGCGCCCTGCTCCAGCGGGGCGTCTACCCCCTGTCGCTCGCCTGCCACCTCCTCGGCGAGGTGACCGAGATCAGCGGTCTGACGCGGCCGGGCCCCAGCGGCGTCGACGAGGACGTCGTGGCCGGCGCGCGGCACCGCGGCGGCGCGGTGTCGCAGTGGTACGCCAGCCTGGTCACCGGCCTGCCGAACGACATGACGGTCCTCGGGACCGCCGGGCGCATCGACGTCGCGGGCCCCCTCTTCCGGCCCTCCTCGCTGCGGGTCACGCCGTACCCCGGACCGCGGTCCGGCGCCCGGCGCCTGCCCGCGGGGTGGCAGGACAGCCACGTCCTCCACCAGGTGGCGCAGCGCACCGCCCCCCTGGGCCGCGCGCTGGGCCGGCGGGGCCGGGCGGTGACGCGCCCGTACACGGCCAACGGCTACACGCACGAGGCCGAGGCGGTGGTGTCGGCCATCGGGGAGGGGCTCCTGGAGCACCCCCTGATGCCGCTGTCCGAGAGCGTCCACGTCGTCGAGCTCATGGACCGGCTGAGGACGGGACGCACGAGTCGTGAAGGAGTCGCATGAGGGTCGCCATCGTCGGCTGCGGTTACGTGTTCGACCACTACATGGCCACCTGGCCGAGGCATCCCGAGCTCGAGATCGCCGGGGTCACCGACGTCGACCGGGCGCGCGCGGAGACCGTCGCCGCGCACTACGGACTGCGGCTCTACGCCGGCACCGACGAGGCCGTCGCCGACCCCACGGTCGACATCGTCGTCAACCTCACGTCCATCCCGAGCCACGACGAGGTGACGCGGGCGGCGCTGGAGGCGGGCAAGCACGTCTACTCCGAGAAGCCGCTGACGACCAGCCTGGAGCGGGCCCGCGAGCTCGTCGACCTGGCCGAGCGCCGGGGGCTGCGGCTGGCGTGCGCGCCGTCGAACCCGCTGTCGGACACCGTGCAGACCCTGCGGACCGCGGTCGGCCGGGGCGCCGTGGGGGACGTGCGGCTGGTCTACGCGGAGTTCGACGACAACCCGATCTACCTGATGCAGCCCGAGACCTGGCGCTCGGCGACGGGGGCGCCCTGGCCCTACCGGCACGAGTACGAGGCGGGGTGCACCTGGGAGCACGCCGCCTACCACCTCGCCTGGATGTGCGCGCTGTTCGGCCCGGTCCGGTCCGTGACGGCCTTCTCCAAGCGCGTGGTGCCCGACAAGACCGACGAGCCGCTGGAGCCCGCGGACACGCCGGACTTCTCGGTGGCGGCCCTCGACTTCGCCAGCGGGGTGGTCGGGCGGCTGACCTGCTCGATCGCGGCGCCGCTGGACCACCGCATGCGGATCATCGGCAACCGCGGCGTGCTCAGCGCCGACACCTACCGGAACTACCGCTGCCCGGTCCGGCTGGAGCACTTCACGCCGGTCACGCTGAACGCCCGCAAGTCGATCTCCGTCCGGACCAACTCGGTCCTGCAGTGGCTGCTCGGGGTCGGCGGGTCGCGGCTGGGGCTGGTCACGCTCGCCGGCCGGGAGGGGGCCGCGGACGCCGGCCGCGGACGCCGCCTGCCGTCCCCGCGGGAGGCACTGCGCCGGTGGCGGCGGTACGAGCTCGGCCAGCAGGACAAGGTGCTGGGGATCAGCGAGCTGGCGCGGGGCATCGCCACCGGCGGGGCATCCGTGCCGCCGCACGACTTCACCCTGCACCTCACGGAGCTGACGCTGGCCATCCAGGCGGCGGGGACGTCCGGGGGCGCGCAGGAGATGACGACGACCTTCGCGCCGCTCGCGTGGCCGGAGGTGGCCGGCGCCAACGCGCTCGACCTCGGCCCGGGGACCCGCCAGCGCCTGCTGTCGGCGCTGCTGGACCGGCGGCTGACGGGCATGCACGCGCACCGGCCCGCCGCCGCCCGGCCGGTCGCCGCTCCCGGTCCGGCCCGGGCAGGTGTCCCCGCGGCGGACTAGCCTGGGCAGGGGCCCGGCGCCGCACTCGGCGGCACGTCTGCGGGCCGACCGATCCCGGAGGAAGTCCCCGTGAGCCTGCGCGGCGTGCTCGACGTCGTCCTCACCGATCCCGGCGTCGCGCGCGTGGTGGCCGCGGCCGGGTCCGCCGAGCTCGCCGTGACCGCGCCGCCGCCGGTGCAGCCGCTGGTGGCCGCCGCCCTGGCCGCGCGGGAGCCCGGCGCCGGCGTCCCGGTCCTGCTGGTCACCGCCGGCGAGCGGGACGCCGACGCCGCCGCGGACCTGCTGCGCTGCTTCCTGCCCGACCGGCGCGTCGAGACCTTCCCGTCCTGGGAGACGCTGCCGCACGAGCGGCTGTCCCCGCGGGCGGACACCGTCGGCCGCCGGCTGGCCGTGCTGCGCGAGCTGACCCACCCCGGCGAGACCGGGATCGACGTGCTGGTCGCCCCGGTGCGCAGCGTGCTGCAGCCGCTGGCCCCCGGCCTCGGCGACCTCGTGCCGGTGGAGCTGGAGGCCGGGGACACCGCCGAGCTCGACGACGTCGCCCGCGCCCTGGCCGACGCCGCCTACACCCGCGTGGAGCTGGTCGAGAAGCGCGGCGAGTTCGCCGTCCGCGGCGGCCTGCTCGACGTCTTCCCGCCCACCGAGCCGCACCCGGTGCGCGTGGAGTTCTGGGGCGACGAGGTCGACGAGCTGCGCTACTTCTCCGCCGCCGACCAGCGTTCCCTCGACGAGCGCCCCGAGCGGCTGTGGGCCCCGCCGTGCCGCGAGCTGCTGCTCACCGACGCCGTCCGCGCCCGCGCCGCCGAGCTGGCGGCCGAGCACCCGGGGCTGGCCGAGATGCTCGGCAAGCTCGCCGAGGGCATCGCCGTCGAGGGGATGGAGTCGCTGACGCCCGCGCTCGTCGGGGTCGGTGGGGCGGGTGACCAGCAGGGCGGGGCCATGCAGCTGCTCACCGACCTCCTGCCCCCCGGCACGCACGTGCTGGTCGCCGACCCCGAGCGGGTCCGCAGCCGCGCCGCGGACCTGGTGCGCACCGCCGAGGAGTTCCTCGCCGCGTCCTGGGCCACCGCCGCCGAGGCCGGCGAGGCGCCGCTGGACCTGGGCGCGTCGTCGTTCCGCGAGCTGGCCGACGTCGAGACCGCCGCCCGCGGCCGCGGCCTGCCCTGGTGGACCACCGGCGCGTTCACGCTCGACGTCGACGACGAGTCGTCGGTGACCCTGCAGGCGAGCACCGTCGAGCGGTTCTCCGGCGACCTCGACCGCGCCGTCGGGACCATCCGCGACTGGACCCGCGACGGCTGGCGGGTCGTGGTCACCTTCGCCGGCCCCGGCCCGGCCCAGCGTGCCGCCGACCAGTTCGGCGCCGCCGATCTCGGCGTGCGGCTGGTGCCCGGCCTCGAGTCCGCGCCCGAGGCGAGCCTGACCTCGATCACCCAGGGCAACCTGGAGTCCGGCTTCGCGCTGCCCGGCGTGGGGCTGGCGCTGGTCACCGAGCACGACCTCACCGGCCAGCGCGGCACCACCATGCGCGACGCGGTGAAGATGCCCGCGCGCCGCCGCAACGCCGTCGACCTGGTGCAGCTGCAGCCCGGCGACCTCGTCGTCCACGAGCAGCACGGCATCGGCCGCTACGTCGAGATGGTCAGCCGCACCGTGCACGGCGGCCAGCGCGACTACCTGATCGTCGAGTACGCGCCGAGCAAGCGGAACCAGCCGCCGGACCGGCTGTTCGTGCCCACCGACTCCCTCGACCAGCTCACCCGCTACGTCGGCGGGGAGCAGCCGGCGCTGTCCAAGCTCGGCGGCGCGGACTGGGCCAAGACCAAGGGGCAGGCCCGCCGGGCGGTCAAGCAGATCGCCGCCGAGCTGATCCGGCTGTACTCCGCCCGGATGGCGACGACGGGGCACGCCTTCGGCCCCGACACCGTCTGGCAGCGCGAGCTCGAGGACGCCTTCCCGTTCCAGGAGACCCCCGACCAGCTCGCCGCGATCGACGAGGTCAAGGCGGACATGCAGAACCCGGTCCCGATGGACCGGATCATCTGCGGCGACGTCGGCTACGGGAAGACCGAGATCGCCGTCCGCGCCGCGTTCAAGGCCATGCAGGACGGCAAGCAGGTCGCCGTCCTGGTGCCGACGACGCTGCTGGCCAACCAGCACTTCAAGACGTTCTCCGAGCGGATGGCCCAGTTCCCGGTCACCGTGAAGGTGCTCTCGCGGTTCCAGTCCGACGCCGAGTCGCGGCAGGTCCTCGAGGAGCTGGCGCGGGGGGAGGTCGACGTGCTGGTCGGCACCCACCGGCTGCTGCAGCCGACCACCCGGTTCAAGGACCTCGGGCTGGTCGTCGTCGACGAGGAGCAGCGCTTCGGTGTCGAGCACAAGGAGTACCTGAAGACGATGCGGACGGCGGTCGACGTCCTGTCGATGTCGGCCACCCCGATCCCGCGCACGCTGGAGATGAGCCTGACCGGCATCCGCGAGATGTCGACCATCCTCACGCCGCCGGAGGAGCGGCACCCGGTGCTCACCTACGTCGGCGCCTGGGACGACAAGCAGATGGCCGCCGCCATCCGCCGCGAGCTGCTGCGCGACGGCCAGGTCTTCGTCATCCACAACCGGGTGCAGTCGATCGACAAGGCCGCGGCGAAGATCCGCCGGCTGGTACCCGAGGCCCGCGTGGCCGTCGGCCACGGCCAGATGAAGGAGCACGAGCTCGAGCGGATCATGGTCGGCTTCTGGGAGAAGGAGTACGACGTCCTGGTCGCGACGACGATCGTCGAGTCCGGCCTGGACATCCCCAACGCCAACACCCTGATCGTCGACCGCGCCGACACCTTCGGCCTCTCCCAGCTGCACCAGATCCGGGGCCGCGTCGGCCGCGGCCGCGAGCGCGCCTACGCCTACTTCACCTACGACCCCTCGCGGCCGCTGACCGAGACCTCGGTCGACCGGCTGACGACGATCGCGCACAACACCGACCTCGGCGCCGGCATGGCCGTGGCGATGAAGGACCTCGAGATCCGCGGCGCGGGCAACCTGCTCGGCGGCGAGCAGTCCGGGCACATCGCCGGGGTCGGCTTCGACCTCTACGTGCGGCTGGTCGGCGAGGCGGTCGCCGACTACAAGGCCCAGGTCAGCGGCGAGGAGGCGCCGGCCGAGCCGCTCGAGGTGCGGGTGGACCTGCCGGTCGACGCGCACCTGCCGCACGACTACGTGCCCGGCGAGCGGCTGCGCATGGAGGCCTACCGCAAGGTCGCCTCGGTGCAGGACGACGACCAGGCGCAGGCCGTGCTCGACGAGCTCACCGACCGGTACGGCGCCCCGCCGGCGCCGGTGCTCAACCTGCTCGCCGTCGCCCGCTTCCGCGCGGCGATGCGGCAGCTGGGCATCACCGAGGTGTCGCTGCAGGGCCGCGCGATCCGGGTCTCGCCGGTGCCGCTGCGGGAGTCGCAGCAGATGCGGCTGGCCCGGCTGGCCGACGGCGCCACGTACAAGACCGCCGTCCAGACGGTGTCGCTCAAGGTCCCGGTCGGCCCCGACCGGCGCACCCCGCTGCGCGACGTCGCGCTGCTCGAGCACCTGCACTCGCTGCTGAAGGCGGTCATCGAGCAGCCGGTCGCCGCCTGAGCCGCCGCCTGAGCCGCCGCCTGCGACGGTCGTCACAGCCGGTGTGGGAGTCTCCGGGCGTGCGCACCCGCCGTCCCGCCGCCGTCGCCCTCGGGCTCGTGGCCGCCGCCGTCACGGTGACCGGCTGCCGGACCTCGCCCACCGTCGCCGCCTACGTCGGGGACGAGCAGGTGACCGTGGCCGAGCTGCAGGCCGCGGTCGACGAGCGGCTGGCCGACCCCGCGATCGCCGAGGCGGTCGGGGGCGGCGGCACCGACTACACCCGCCAGGTGCTCACCCAGCTCGTGCGCCAGGAGCTCTACGCCGAGGCGGCGCGGCGCAGCGACGTCGAGGTCACCGACGCCGACGTCAGCGGGTTCATCGAGACCGCGCTCGCCGGCCGCGACGAGGAGGAGCTGTACGCGCAGGCGGCGTCGCAGGGCTACTCGCGCGCGGACATCCGGGAGAGCGCCCGGCAGCAGCTGCTGCGCCGGGAGCTCGGCGTCGCCGCGGGGGAGGACCCCGGCACCGACGAGGCCGCGCTGCGCGCCCGGTACGAGGAGGTCCGCGGCAGCCTGGAGCAGGTGGAGCTCGGCTACTTCGCCGTCCCCGACCAGGCCACCGCCGACGCCGTCCTCGCCGAGCTGGCCGCCGCCCCCGCCTCCTACCCGGCGGTCGCGGCGCGGTACCCGGGCGAGATCACCCTGCCCGCGCTCCAGCCGACCGGCGTCGCCGACGTCCCCGCGCCGCTGGCCGAGGGCGTGGCCGCCGCCGCGCCGAACACCGGCTTCAGCACCACCGTCGGCGACGTGCCGGGCGTGGTGGTCGCCTTCGTCGGGCAGCGGACGACGCCGTCGTTCGAGGAGGTCCGCCCGCAGCTGGAGGACGAGGCCGCCCAGGGCGCCGAGGAGGCCGGCGCGGCGGTGGTCGACGAGGTCCGCGACGACGTCGGCGTCACCGTCAACCCGCGCTACGGCGAGTTCGGCGACCAGGACACCGTGCAGGAGGCCGAGGGCGGCGTCGTCGACCTGCTCGACGACGCCGGTGCCGCGACCCCGGCTCCCACCGGCGAGGGCTGACCCGGTGCCCCCGGCCGTCGTCGTCACGGTCAGCCCGCGGCTGCCGGGCCTGCTCGGCCCGGCCGGCTGGGCCGCGCTGGCCGGGCGCCGGATCGCCGCGCTGCCCGGCGCGGCGGCCACCGCCGACGCGCTGCGCGCCGCCGGGTGGCAGGTCGCCGACGCCACCGACGCCGCCGCCCTCGACGGCGACGTCGCCTGCCTCGCGGCCCCCGGGGAGGACGTGGCCGGGCGGCCGGTGCTCGACGGCGCCCCCGAGCCGCCCGGCGCCCACCTGCTCGACGTCGTCGCGGTGATGGACCGGCTGCGCTCGCCCGGCGGCTGCCCCTGGGACGCCGAGCAGACCCACTCCTCGCTGCGCGGCTACCTGCTCGAGGAGGCGCACGAGGCCTACGACGCCATCGTGGACGACGACGCGGCCGCGATGCGCGAGGAGCTCGGCGACGTGCTGCTGCAGGTCGTCTTCCACGCCCGCGTCGCCGCCGAGGCCGGCCCGGACCGGCGGTTCGACGTCGACGACGTGGCCCGCGACCTGGTCGAGAAGCTGGTCCGCCGGCACCCGCACGTGTTCGGCGACGCCGGCCCGCGCGACGTGGCCGGGGTCGAGGCGGGCTGGGAGGAGATCAAGAAGGCGGAGAAGCAGCGCCGCTCGCCCACCGAGGGCGTCTCGCGCTCGCAGCCGGCCACCGCGTGGGGGACGGCGCTGGTGCGGCGGGCCGCCCGGGCCGGGTTCCCGACGCCGGAGCCGGCCGAGCTGGGCTCCGCGTCGCCGGAGGAGCTGGGGGAGCGGCTGCTGGCCGTCGTCGCCGCGGCCGCGCAGCGCGGCTGGGACGCCGAGGACGCGCTGCGCGAGGCGGTCCGCCGCTACGCCGGCGAGCTCGACGCCGAGGCCCGCCGCCGCGGCTAGCCGACGAGGAGCCGCCCGGCCGGCGCGGTGGTGACCCGCGGCGCGGTGAGCATGGCCTTCAGCGCGCCGAGCACCCCGAGCCCGGCGACCGCGGCGGCGCACCAGACGCCCGGCCCGAGCGAGGCGGCGTCCCAGCCGGCGTCGACCAGCCGCCCGGCGACCGCGGCGGCCACGCCCAGCGCGACCAGCAGCGCGAGCACCCCGGACACCCGGTGGCCCCGCGCGGGGCGGAGCAGCAGCAGCCCGAGGACGACGAGCAGGGCACCGCCGGCCGCGACCGCCGCCGGCTGCCACAGGCCGGTGCGCCCGAGCTCGGCGACCCCGTCCCGGGCCGCGCCGACCGCACGCACCACCAGGTCCAGGCCGGTGGTCTCCCCGCCCCGCTCCCACGGCAGCCACGCGCTCGCCGCGGCGGCCACCCCGGCCAGCAGCAGGAGCACCCCGCCGGCGACGTCGGGGTGCCGCACGTAGACCAGCCCGCCGGGGTGGACCGCCACCCCGGCCACCTCCGTGCCGTCCGGGACCGGCTCCACGTCCCCGGCGTCGTCGTCCTCGGCGGGATCCGTCGCGAACCCGAGGATGGACGGGCCCGTCCCGGCGTCCGCGTCCCCGGGGGGTGGTGGGGGCGCGGCTCCGGCGCCGTACCCGGGGGGTCGCTGCTGCTGGCGCTCGGTCATCGGGTCCTCCGACGGCACAGGCGTGGGGAGACGCCCGCCACCTCCCAGGTTATCGCCGGACCGGTTCCGCCGCTCCCGCACCGTGACCGCTCCGTGACAGGAGCCGCGACCGCGTGTCGCGGTCGGACGGGCGAGCCCCGCTCGCCTCGCTAGGCTGCTCCCCGTGCCGAGCATCGATGCCGTAGGCGCGCGGGAGATCCTGGACTCGCGCGGGAACCCCACCGTGGAGGTCGAGGTCGCCCTCGACGACGGGACGATAGCCCGGGCCGCGGTCCCGAGCGGCGCCTCCACCGGCGCCTTCGAGGCGGTGGAACTGCGTGACGGCGGCGAGCGCTACGGCGGCAAGGGCGTCACCAAGGCCGTCGACGGCGTCCTCGACGTCATCGGCCCCGAGCTGGTCGGCTACGAGGCCACCGAGCAGCGGCTGGTCGACCAGCGCCTGCTCGACCTCGACGGCACGCCGGACAAGTCGCGGCTGGGCGCCAACGCCGTCCTCGGCGTCAGCCTCGCCGTCGCCCGCGCCGCCGCCGAGTCCACCGGCCTGCCGCTGTTCCGCTACGTCGGCGGCCCCTCGTCGCACCTGCTGCCGGTGCCGATGATGAACATCCTCAACGGCGGCGCCCACGCCGACAGCAACGTCGACGTGCAGGAGTTCATGGTCGCCCCGATCGGCGCGGCGACCTTCGCCGAGGCCCTCGCCGTCGGCACGGAGACCTACCACGCGCTGAAGTCGGTGCTGAAGGGCCGCGGCCTGTCCACCGGCCTCGGCGACGAGGGCGGCTTCGCCCCCGACCTGCCGAACAACCGCGCCGCGCTCGACCTGATCGCCGAGGCGGTGGAGAAGGCCGGCTACGCGCTCGGCACGGACGTCGCGCTCGCGCTCGACGTCGCCGCCACCGAGTTCCACACCGACGGCGGCTACGAGTTCGAGGGCCAGACCCGCCCGGCGGGGTTCCTCACCGACTACTACCGCGAGCTGGTCGACGCCTACCCGATCGTCTCGATCGAGGACCCGCTGTCGGAGGAGGACTGGGACGGCTGGATCGCGCTGACCGCCGCGCTCGGCGAGCGCGTGCAGCTGGTCGGCGACGACCTGTTCGTCACCAACCCGGCCCGCCTCGCCGACGGGATCGAGCGGAAGGCCGCGAACGCGCTGCTGGTGAAGGTCAACCAGATCGGCACGCTCACCGAGACCCTCGACGCCGTGAACCTGGCGCACCGCAACGGCTACCGCTGCATGATGAGCCACCGCTCGGGCGAGACCGAGGACACCACGATCGCCGACCTCGCCGTCGCCACCGACTGCGGGCAGATCAAGACCGGCGCCCCGGCGCGCAGCGAGCGGGTGGCCAAGTACAACCAGCTGCTGCGCATCGAGGAGGAGCTCGACGACGCCGCGCGCTACGCCGGCGCGGCGGCCTTCCCGCGCCTGCGGACCTCCTGACCCGGTGAGCGTCGGCTCGGGGCGGCGGCGGTCGACCGGCCGCCCGCTGTCGCACGCGGCGTCCCGGCCGGTCCCGGCCGGGACGCGGTCGGGCGCCGGCAGCCGTCCCGACGCCCGCCGTCCCGGCCGGCGCACGCCGCCGCGGACGCCCGCGCGTCCCGCGGCGGCCCGCCGGCCGCTGTTCACCGGCCGGACCGTGGTGTTCGTCGGGCTGCTCCTGCTGCTGTCGCTGACGCTGGCCGGGCCGGTGCGGCAGTGGCTGGACGGCCGCGCCGAGATCTCCCGGCTGGCCGCGGAGAGCACCGCCTACGACGAGCGCATCGCCGACCTGCAGGCCGAGCTCGAGCGCCAGGCCGACCCGGCCTGGACCGCCCGCGAGGCCCGCGAGCGGCTGGCCTACGTGCTGCCCGGCGACCGGCTGGTCGTCGTGGTCGACGGCGAGGCGGCCGAGGGCGACGCCGGCACGCTGCCCGACGCCGTCGACGCCGCGCCGCGGCCCTGGTACGAGGAGCTGCTCGGCTCGGTGGCCGACGCCGACGGCTGAGGGGTGCCGTCGGGCCCGCCGACGTGGTGCCGCAGACTCGTCCGGTGACCACCCCGACCACCCCGGGACGCCGGGTGCACGAGCCGATCACGCCGGAGGAGCGCGAGGTCGTCGCCCGGCAGCTGGGCCGGCCGCCGCGCGCGGTGCGGGCGGTCGCGCACCGCTGCCCGTGCGGCCAGCCCGACGTCGTCCAGACCTCGCCGCGGCTGGAGGACGGCACGCCGTTCCCCACGCTGTACTACCTGACCTGCCCGCGGGCGTCGGCGGCCGCCAGCCGGCTGGAGTCCACCGGGCGCATGCGCGAGTGGCAGGACGACCTCGGCACCGACGCCGACCTCGCCGCGGCCTACCGGGCGGCGCACGAGGCGTACCTGGCCGAGCGCGACGCCCTCGGCGAGCTGCCCACCCGCAACACCGCCGGCGGCATGCCCGACCGGGTCAAGTGCCTGCACGCCCTGGCCGGCCACGCGCTGGCCGCGGGGCCGGGTGTGAACCCGATCGGCGACCGCGCGGTGGCCGGGATGGGGGAGTGGTGGGCCGCCGGCCCCTGCGCCCAGCCGGAGGAGCGGCCGTGACCCGCGTGGCCGCGATCGACTGCGGCACCAACTCCATCCGCCTGCTGGTCGCCGACGTGCCGCCCGAGGGCGCGCACACCGACCTGCTGCGCCGCATGGAGGTCGTGCGGCTGGGCCAGGGCGTGGACGCCACCGGCCGGCTCGCCCCCGAGGCGATCGAGCGCACCCGCGTGGTGCTCGCCGAGTACGCCGCCCAGGCCCGCGACCTCGGCGCCACCGCGGTGCGGATGGTGGCCACCAGCGCCACCCGCGACGCCGCCAACCGGGCCGACTTCGAGGCGATGGTGCTGGCCACGCTCGGCCAGCCGCCGGACGTCGTCCCGGGCGACGAGGAGGCGCGGCTGTCCTTCCTCGGCGCCACCGCCTCCCTCGGGGCCGCGGCCGCCGCGCACGGCGGCCCGCCGCCGCGCCCGCCGCACCTGGTGGTCGACATCGGCGGCGGGTCGACGGAGTTCGTCCTCGGCGACGCCGCCGGGGTGCGCGCCGCGCGCTCGGTCGACATCGGCTGCGTGCGGCTCACCGAGCGGCACCTGCACGGCGACCCGCCGACGGCGGACGAGATCGGCGCCACCGAGGCGGACATCCGCGCGGCGCTGGCCGAGGTGGCCGCCGCGGTGCCGGTGGGGGAGGCGGTCACGCTGGTCGGCCTGGCCGGCTCGGTGACCACGGTGGCCGCGCTCGCGCTGCGGCTGCCCGCCTACGACGCCGAGGCCATCCACGGCTCGCGCATCCCCGTCTCGGCGGTCCGCTCGGTCACCGCCGGGCTGCTCACCGCCACCCGGGAGCGGCGGGCCGCGTACCCGGTCATGCACCCGGGCAGGGTCGACGTCATCGGCGCCGGCGCCCTGGTGCTGCGGGTGGTCATGGACGCGTTCGCGCTCGACGAGGTCGTCGTCAGCGAGCACGACATCCTCGACGGCATCGCCCTCGGGCTCGCCCGGGGGTGAACCTCAGCCGGCCTCGTTGACGCCGGGCGGGAGCTTGCCGGTCAGCTGCTGGTAGGCCGTGGCGGCGCCGCGGGCGGCCAGCAGCCGGCCGGCCGCGACCGCCAGCCCGGAGAACGCGGCCCAGGCCAGCGCATCGGGCCAGGAGACCCCGGGCGCGGCCGGGTTCTTCGGCGGGGTCGTGCCACGGGCCGCGTACCAGGCGGCGTCGGTGAGCTTGCGGACGGCGATCCCCGACACGGTGGCCGTCCCCGTGCCGAGGAGCTTCCAGGTCAGCGGCGCCTTCTGCTTGCGGGCCATGGGGTGATCATGCCTGGCGCCCCCGCGGCCCGCGCGTCCCCGGGCGGGTGGTCCACTGGGCGGGTGGCGGTCGACGCGCAGGGGTTCCCGGTCACGCGGACGCCGGCGGGGGTCGCCCGGTCGGCGCGCGCGGCCCGCGACCTCGCCGTCCTGGACGCCCGGATCTCGGGCTGCCGGGCCTGTCCGCGGCTGGTGACCTGGCGCGAGGAGGTGGCCCGCGTCAAGCGCGCCTCGTTCCGCGACCAGGACTACTGGGGCCGCCCGGTGCCGGGCCTGGGGCCCGCCGACGCGCGGATCGCCGTCGTCGGGCTGGCGCCGGCCGCGCACGGCGGCAACCGCACCGGGCGGGTCTTCACCGGCGACCGCAGCGGCGACTGGATCTTCGCCGCGCTGTGGCGGGCCGGCCTGGCCAGCCAGCCGACGTCGACCCACGTCGGGGACGGCCTGGAGCTCACGGGCGTGCGGGTGGCCGCCGCGGTCCGCTGCGCGCCCCCGGACAACGCGCCGACGCCGGCCGAGCGCGACACCTGCTCGCCGTGGCTGGCGCGCGAGCTGGCGTTGCTGCCGGACCTGCGGGTGGTGGTCGTCCTCGGCGGGTTCGGCTGGACGGCGCTGTGGCCGGTCCTCGCCGATGCCGGGTACGCCCTGCCCCGCCCGCGGCCGGCGTTCGGCCACGGCGTGGAGGTGACGCTGCAGGGGCCGCGGGGGCCGCTGACGCTGCTCGGCAGCTACCACGTCAGCCAGCAGAACACGTTCACCGGCCGGCTGACCGAGCCGATGCTGGACGCCGTCCTGTCCCGCGCCACCGAGCTCGCCGGGACCGGCTGAGCCGGAGCGCCGGCGGAGGGCGACCCTAGGCTGGGCGGCGCCGGGCAGCCGTCCGCTGCGTGCCCGCCCCCGTGGCCCAATCGGCAGAGGCAGGCCCCTTAAAAGGGTCGCAGTGTGGGTTCGAGTCCCACCGGGGGCACCGCGTCCGGAACCGCAGCTCTTCCGGCCCCATAGCGCATGTGGGCGAGGAAATCCAGGGCTTGACGTCACCCGTGACGGTTTTGACAGGGTTACCCCCCGTGAGCAACGGAGCTCACTCCGACGTTCGAGGGGAAGTCGTCCATGACCCAGGTCCGTCCGTCCCGCCGGTCCCGCCTCGCGGTGATCGGCAGCGCCGGCGCGCTCGCGCTGGCCGGGAGCGTCGTCGCTGCACTCCCCGCCGGCGCCGCCGGCGGGAACAGCTGCGACCACCGGAACAACAACACCGTCGCGAAGTTGACCGAGTGCGTGACGCTCGACGGCGTCATGGAGCACCTGGAGGCCTTCCAGGCCATCGCCGACGCCCACGGGGACACGCGCGCCTCGGGCACCCCCGGCTACACCGCCTCGGCCGACTACGTGGAGGACCGACTCACGGCGGCCGGCTGGACGGTCACCCGTCAGTCGTTCGACTTCACGCTGTACAGGCTGATCGGGACGCCGACCTTCACCGTCGGGGGTGCCGCCCAGGAGTACGGGACCGCCTTCTCCGACATGGAGTACTCCGGCGGCGGGACCGTGACCGGCACCGGCGTCGCCGTCACCGGTGGTGCGCTCGGCCCCGGCTGTGACGCGGGCGCCTTCGAGGGCGTCGACGTCGCCGGTCAGGTGGCGGTCATCCAGCGTGGTGGGTGCGCCTTCGGCGTGAAGGCCGCGAACGCGGAGGCGGCCGGCGCTGCCGCTGTCGTCATCTACAACAACACCGGCGGCGACACCCTCATCGGCGGCACCCTCGGGTCCCCCGTGGGCATCCCGGCGCTCGACGTCTCGCAGAACACCGGCCCGACCCTCGTCGGTCAGACGTTGAGCATCTCCATCCAGACCGAGAACACACCTCAGACCAGTGAGAACGTCATCGCGGAGCTGCCCGGCCGCACCTCGGACAACGTCGTCATGGCCGGCGCGCACCTCGACTCCGTCACCGAGGGGCCGGGCATCAACGACAACGGCTCGGGCAGCGCCGGTCTGATCGAGGTGGCGGAGAACCTGGCCAAGGTCAAGCCGACCAACACGATCCGGTTCGCCTGGTGGGGCGCCGAGGAGTCCGGCCTGGTCGGCTCGACCCACTACGTCTCCCAGCTCGACGAGGCGCAGGTGGAGGACCTCGCGCTCTACCTGAACTTCGACATGATCGGTTCGCCGAACTTCGCCCGCTTCATCTACGACGGCGACCAGTCGAGCTTCGAGGCGCCGGTGGCGGTGCCCGACGGCTCGGACCAGATCGAGTACGTCTTCGAGGACTTCTACGAGTCGCAGGGGCTGTACTACGAGGGCACCGAGTTCAGCGGCCGCAGCGACTACCAGGCGTTCATCGGCGCCGACATCCCGTCGGGCGGCCTGTTCACCGGGGCGGAGGTGCTCAAGGAGGAGTACCAGGTCCCGCTCTACGGCGGTGAGGCCGACGTCGCCTACGACCCGAACTACCACGCGGCCGGGGACGACATCACCAACGTCGACGAGAAGGCGCTCGACCAGAACTCCGACGCCGTCGCCTACGCCGTGCTCACCCTCGCCTACGACACCTCGCGGGTGAACGGGGTGGCCGGCCAGGCGGTGCCCGGTGGCACGTACGAGGGCGACCCGAACGCCCGCGAGTACCGCGTCGAGCGAGACGAGCAGGCCGGTGGCGGTGGCCTCCACGCCGGCCACGACCACGGCGGGGTCGAGGCCTGACCCCAGCTTCCCCAGCACGACCCGGGGGCGCGGCACCGCACGGTGCCGCGCCCCCGGCGCGTCTTCCCACCCGGTAGGGGGTACTGGCAGGGTCAGGAACGCCGAGGCCACCTGCGGCGTTGTATGCACCGAGTGGGGTGCGCAGCAGCAGCCCACCGACCGACCAGTCACCTCGAGGAGATGACGATGCCCAGCTCCAACCCCGTCTTCGGCCGGGGCTTCGCCAACGCCGCGTCCGGCGGTGGCCAGCCGTACGGCCAGGGCTACGGCGCTCCCGGCTCCGGCCAGCAGTACGGCCAGCAGGGCTACGCCGCTCCCGGTCAGCAGTACGGCCAGCCCTACGGTCAGCCGTACGGCGCGCCGCAGGGTTACGGCGCCCCGCAGGGCTACGGCGCCCCGCAGGGTTACGGCGCCCCGGCCCCCGCCGGCCCGTACGGCCCGCCGGCCACCCGTTACATGACGATGGACGACGTCGTCCAGAAGACGGGCCTGTCGTTCCTCGTCACCGTCCTCGCCGCGGCCGCCGTCTGGGCGCTGCCCGGCCAGGCCGCGTGGGGTGTGGCTCTGCCCGCGGTGCTCGTGGCCTTCGTCCTGGGCCTGGTGATCAGCTTCAAGCAGATCGCCAACCCGGCGGCGACCCTGGCCTACGGCGCGCTCTACGGTGTCGCGCTCGGCGCCATCAGCGAGGCCTTCAACACGATCTACCCCGGGATCGTGATCCAGGCGGTGATCGGCACCTTCGGTGTCTTCGCCGGCATGCTCGTCGTCTACAAGACCGGCGCCATCCGGGTCACCCCCAAGCTGACCCGCTGGATCGTCGGCGCGCTGTTCGGCGTCCTGGCCCTGGTCCTGGTCAACCTGCTCGTGTCGTTCTTCGTCCCGGGCGGCCTGGGCCTGCGTGACGGCGGCCCGCTGGCCATCGTCTTCAGCCTCGTCGTGATCGGTGTGGCGGCCTTCTCGCTGCTGCTCGACTTCGACATGGCCGACCAGGCGATCCGCCGCGGCGCCCCGGCCAAGTTCGCCTGGTACATCGCCTTCGGCCTGCTCGTCACGGTCGTCTGGCTGTACCTGGAGATCCTGCGGCTGCTGTCCTACTTCCAGGACAACTGACCCGCAGCACGTCCCGGTGGCCCGGTCCCCTCGGGGGGCCGGGCCACCGGCGTCTCCGGGGCCGGGCGCCGCATCGTCCGCCACGGACGATGCGGGACCGGGTGGCCCCGTCTGGGCTGGGGAGGAGGGCCCCACGACCGGGCTCTCTCCCAGCCCGGCGCCAGGAGGCCTCGATGTCCGCTCCCACCGACCCGACCACCGTCGCCGTCCCCGGGGCCGTGCCCCAGCCGCGCACCACCGCCGAGGGCGACCGCACCGCGATCCGCCCGTTCCGGATCGCCGTCCCGGAGGCGGAGCTGCTGGACCTGCGCCGGCGCGTCGCCGCGACCCGCTGGCCGACCGCGGAGCTGGTCGGGGACCGGTCGCAGGGCGTGCAGCTGGCGACGGTGCAGGCCCTCGTGCGCCACTGGCTCACCGACTTCGACTGGCGCGCGTGCGAGGCGCGGATCAACGCGCTCCCGCAGTTCACCACCGAGATCGACGGGGTGGAGGTCCACTTCCTGCACGTGCGCTCGCGGCACGAGGACGCGCTGCCGCTGGTCATGACGCACGGCTGGCCGGGCTCGGTCGTCGAGCTGCTCGAGACCGTCGGCCCGCTCACCGACCCGACGGCGCACGGCGGCCGCGCCGAGGACGCCTTCCACCTCGTGCTGCCGTCCCTACCCGGCTACGGCTTCTCCGCCGAGCCGCGGGAGCTCGGCTGGGACGTCGCCCGCGTCGGACGGGCCTGGGCGGAGCTGATGCGCCGCCTCGGGTACTCCCGCTACGTGGCCCAGGGCGGCGACGTGGGCGCCGGCGTGACCGACGCGATGGGCCGGCAGGCGCCCGAGGGGCTGCTCGGCATCCACCTCAACCTGCTCGTGACCGCACTGGGCAGTCCGTTGCCGGGCGACACCGAGCAGGAGAGGGCGGCTCTCGCCGCGATCGCCACCTTCCGGTCCAGCGGCTTCGCCTACTTCCTCGAGCAGGCCACCCGGCCGCAGACGATCGGCTACGGGCTGCTCGACTCACCCGTCGCCCTGGCGGCCTGGATGCTCGACCACGACACGGACTCCTACTACAAGATGGCCCGCGCCTTCACCGACGGGCGGCCCACCGGCAACCTCACCCGCGACCACGTGCTGGACAACGTCACGCTGTACTGGCTGACCGGCACCGGCGCCTCGGCGGCCCGGTCGTACTGGGAGAGCTACGGCCCCGACGCCCCGGCGGCCGCCGCCGGCCAGGCGCCCCCGGAGGTCTCGGTCCCGGTCGGCTTCACCACGTTCCCCGGTGAGATCTGGCGGACACCGCGCAGCTGGGCCGAGCGGAGCTACCCGACCCTCAGCTACTTCAACGAGGTCGACCGCGGCGGGCACTTCGCCGCCTGGGAGGAGCCCGAGCTGTTCACGGCCGAGGTCCGCGCCGCGTTCCGCCCGCTGCGCGGCTGATCCCCCAGCGGAGACGACGGCGGCCCGGCCCCCTCGCGGGGACCGGGCCGCCGTGACGTGCCGCGGGCTCGGGTCAGGAGAGGCGCTCCAGCACCATCGCCATGCCCATGCCGCCACCGACGCACATGGTCTCCAGGCCGAACGTCTTGTCCTTGGTCTGCAGGCCGTTGAGCAGCGTGCCGGTGATGCGGGCGCCGGTCATGCCGAAGGGGTGGCCGACGGCGATCGCGCCGCCGTGCACGTTCAGCTTGTCGATGTCGATGCCCAGGTCCCGGTAGCTCGGGATGACCTGCGCGGCGAAGGCCTCGTTGATCTCGACGAGGTCGATGTCGTCGATGGTCATGCCCGCCCGCTGCAGGGCGAGCTTCGAGGCGTCGACCGGGCCGTAGCCCATGATCTCCGGGGACAGGCCGGTGACCGCGGTGGAGACGATGCGGGCCAACGGGGTGAGGCCGAGGTCGCGGGCCTTGGTGTCGCTCATGACGACGACCGCGGCGGCGCCGTCGTTGAGCGGGCAGGCGTTGCCGGCGGTGACCCGGCCGTCGGGGCGGAAGACCGGCTTGAGGCCGGAGATGCCCTCCAGGGTGGTGCCGGGACGCGGGCCGTCGTCCTTGCTGACGACCGTGCCGTCGGGGGTGGTGACCGGGGTGATCTCCCGCTCCCAGAAGCCCTCGGCGATGGCCTTCTCGGCCAGGTTCTGGCTGCGGACGGCGAACTCGTCCATCTCCTGCCGGGAGACGTCCTTGAGCAGCGCCAGGTTCTCGGCGGTCTGCCCCATGGCGATGTAGACGTCGGGGATCTCGCCGTTCTCCCGCGGGTCGGTCCACGAGTCGGCGCCGCTCTCGGCGGTCTTGGCCACGCGCGCCTCGGCGTCGGTGAAGACCGGGTTGTGGGTGTCGGGCAGCGAGTCGCTGTTGCCCTTCACGAAGCGGGAGACCATCTCGACGCCGGCGGAGACGAACACGTCGCCCTCGCCGGCCTTGATCGCGTGCATGGCCATGCGGGTCGTCTGCAGCGACGACGAGCAGTAGCGGGTGATCGTGGTGCCCGGCAGGTGGTCCATGCCGAGGAGCACGCTGACGACGCGGCCCATGTTGTGGCCCTGCTCGCCGCCGGGCAGACCGCAGCCGAGGCTCAGGTCGTCGATGTCGGTCGGGTCCAGGGCGGGGACCTTGTCCAGCGCCGCGCGGACGATGGTGGCGGTCAGGTCGTCGGGACGCAGGTCCTTGAGCGACCCCTTGAACGCACGCCCGATGGGGGAGCGCGCGGTCGCGACGATGACGGCTTCGGGCATGGGGTCCTCCACGGTGAGGGGCTCCCGGCCGGGGGGTGCCGGGTGTCGGGTCACCCCGGAAACTACCCCCGGGTGCGCGGCCGGTCGCGGGTGCGCCGGGAACAGAGCGGCGCTGTGTTGCGGGTCACTCGGCGCTCAGCCGACGGTGGCCTCCGCGGCCTCCCCGAGCTCCTCGGGACTGGGCAGGTCAGTGGGCCGGCGGCGCAGCAGCCGCGCCCAGGTGCCCAGCGGGCCGGTGCTCGAGCCGCGGACCTCGGTGGCCCGGACCTCGGTGCCCGGTCGGCCGGCGGCCCGCGCCGCGGCCTGCGCCACCGGGCGCACCGAGGTGCGGCGCAGCCGCCCGCGCTCGGCCCGGGCCGGCCAGACGCCGATGGCGTCGGCGAGCGCGGGGAGGATGACCGCGGCGGCCTGCGCGTATCCGGCCGCGCTGGGGTGGAACTCGTCGACGCTGAACAGCGAGCGGTCCTGGGCGAAGCTCGGCCCGAGCACCGAGCCGAGCGACACCGTCCGCCCGCCGGCCTCCACGACGGCGATCGTCTGCGCCGCGGCCAGCTGCCGGCTCCACCGCCGGGCCAGCAGCCGCAGCGGCTGCCCGATCGGCCGGATCGTCCCGAGGTCGGGGCAGGTGCCGACGACGACCTGCGCGCCCGCCTCGCGCAGCCGCCGCACCGCGTCGGCCAGGTGGCGCACCGAGACCGACGGGCGGGTGCGGGTGGTGACGTCGTTGGCGCCGATCATGATCAGCGCGACGTCCGGCTTCTCGGCCAGCGCGGATTCCACCTGCGGGTCCAGCTCGCAGGACTCGGCGCCGGAGACCGCCACCCGGACCAGCCGCACGGGCCGCTCGGCGAGCTCGGTCAGCGCGGCGGCGAGCAGCACGCCCGGGGTCTCGGCGGCGCGGGTGACGCCCAGGCCGACGGCGCTGGAGTCGCCGAGCACGGTGAACACGATCGGCCTGCCGCGGCGCCGGCCGTAGACGCCGTTCCCGGAGGGCGGGTCCTGCTTCGACGTCCGTGCCTCGACCCTCCGGCGGGCCGCGAGGGCCTGGAGGCGCAGCAGCCCGAGCAGGCCGGCCCCGGCCAGGCCCAGCCCGCCGCCGCCGTAGGCGGCGCCGGCCGCCAGCCGTCGCGCCCTGCTCGCCCTCGTCACCGCCACCCCGATCGTCGCGCCGCGCAACCGTCTGTCCTGCAGGCTAGTCGGCCTCTACGGTGCCCCCCGTGCCCGAATCCCCCCGACGGGGGGCCCCCGAGGGAGCCCCCGGTGACCGCTCGCAGCTGATCGTCGACGTCCTGGTCGAGGCCTTCTCCGAGCTGATGGCGGCCGACGCCGACGCCTTCCGGACCAAGTTCCGCAAGATGGCCGCCGGCCCCTTCGCGTTCTACCGCGGCAGCGCCTGCCTCTTCTACGCCGACATGGACCGCCTCGAGGACCCCTGGTGCGACGAGCGGACCAGCCGGGTGTGGATCCAGGGCGACCTGCACGCGGAGAACTTCGGCACCTACATGGACGGCGCCGGGCGGATCGTGTTCGACGTCAACGACTTCGACGAGGCCTACGTCGGCTCGGTCACCTGGGACCTGCGCCGGTTCGCCGCCAGCTTCGCGCTGCTGGCGTGGAGCAAGGCGCTCGGCGACGACGTCATCGGCGAGCTGGTCGGCACCTACCTCGGCGCCTACCTGGACCAGGTCGAGGCGTTCCGCCGCTCCGACGACGACCGGTCGTTCGCGCTGACCACCGCGAACACCGAGGGCGCCGTCCGCGAGGCGATCCTCGAGACGACCACCCGCACCCGGGCCTCGCTGCTGGACCGGATGACCGTCGTCGAGGGGTACCGGCGGCGGTTCACCGACGGCGGCCGCACCCGCCGGCTCGACGACGCCGAGCGCGACCGGGTGCTCGCCGCACTGGACCGCTGGCGGGAGACCGTCGTCCCGCCGGTGCGCCGCCGCGACGTCGCCTACGACGTCAAGGACGTCATCGGCACCGGCGGCTTCGGCATCGGCAGCGCCGGCCTGCCCGCCTACAACGTGCTGCTCGAGGGCTACGACCAGGCGCTGGAGAACGACGTCGTCCTCTCGCTCAAGCAGGGCAACGTGGCCGCGCCCAGCCGGATCGTCCGCGACGAGCGGATCCGCTCCTACTTCGAGCACCACGGGCACCGCACCGCGGTCAGCCAGCGGGCGCTGCAGGCCAACGCCTCGCAGTTCCTCGGCCACACCGAGATCGACGGCGTCGGCTTCGTCGTCCAGGAGCTCTCGCCCTACGAGGTGGATCTGGACTGGGACGACCTCACCGAGCCCGAGGAGATCGCCCCGGTCGTGGCCCAGCTCGGCCGGGCGACGGCGAAGATGCACTGCGTCGGCGACGTCGACAGCGACCACACGCTGGTCGACTTCCAGACCGAGGAGGCGGTGTCGGCGATGGTCGGCGGCCGGCGCGAGGAGTTCGTCGCCGACCTGGTCGACTTCGCGCACTCCTACGCGCGGCGGACGCAGGAGGACCACCGGCTGTTCGTCGACGCCTTCCGCGCCGGGCGCATCCCCGGGATCAGCTCGAGCGGCGCCCACCCGCTCCGGCTCCACGAGGCATAGGGAGCGTTCCCCGTGTCCTGGTCGCCAGGACGCGGGGAGAGCTCCCTATGCCTCGTGCGGGCCGAGCGCGGTGAGCATGCCGACGTGCGGGCCGATGCCCGCGACGTCGAACGGCTCGGTCACCACGCGGAAGCCCATCCGCTCGTAGAAGCCGGCCGCGGGGACGCGGGCGTTGCACCACAGCAGGTCCGCGTCCCGCGCGGCGAGCAGCTCCCGGCTCGCCGCGACCAGGGCGCGGCCGGCCCCGGCGCCCCGCACGGCGGGGTCGGTGGCCATGCCGCGCAGCTGCCACGGCGCCCGGGCCGGCCGCCACGGGCAGGGCGCGGGGGACAGCCGGACGACGCCGACCACCCGCCCGTCGGCGGTCCGGGCGGCCAGGTGCACGGTCGCGGGGTCGTCGTCGCCGGGCATCGCGGCCGGCCCGCCGCCGCGCAGGACGGCGCTGCGCAGCGGCAGGACGACGTCGACGCCGACCTCCTCGACCGTGACGGTCAACTCGTGGGCGCGGCCGGGGTGCCGCAGTTCTGCTGGTAGTAGGTGCCGACGCGCGACAGCGCCGGCCCGGCCGCCGAGCCCTCCACGGCGGCGACGGCGGCGTCCACCTGCGCCCCGGCGTCGGGGCTGTCCGGGTCGATCGCGCCCACCTGGTCGCGCAGCTGCGCCACCCCGTCGCGGACCGCCTGCCAGTCGGCGGCGACCTCCGCGGGGGCGGTCACCCCGTCGAAGGCGGTGACGGCCTGGTCGAGCAGAGGGGGCAGGGCCGCGACGCCCTGGCTCTCGGCCGCCTCGAGGGCGGAGCTCAGCCGGGTGACCACCGGCGTGGCATCGGCGCAGAAGGCCGCCGCGTCGGGCGGCGCGGACGACGACGGCGCGGACGACGACGACACGGACGACGAGGCGGACGACGTGGTGGTGGCCGCGCCCGAGGAGGACGACGACGCCGACGAGCCGCCGTCGTCCCCGCCTCCGCAGCCGGCGATCAGCAGGCAGCCGGCGGCGGTGAGCAGGCCGGCGCGGAGCAGTCGCGTCACGGCCCCACGCTAACCGGCGGGTACCGGCCACCCGTCCCGGTGGCCGGTACCGGCCGGCTCAGCGGGCCCGGCGTCCCCGGCGGGTGCGCAGGTAGTCCGCGACGACGTACTCGCCGAGCCGCTCGCTGTCGGGCGTGAAGACCCGGCCGCCGGCGCGCGCGGTGATGTCGTGGACGAAGTGCACCAGGCTGGGCTCGGGGTCGAGCGCGAACACGTTGAGCGTCGCGCCGGACCGGGCGACCCGCTCCACCTCGGCGACGGTCCGCGCGATCGTCTCGGGCATCGGCGGCCAGCAGAAGTACGGCGTGCCGTCCTCCTCCAGGTGCGCCGTCGGCTCGCCGTCGGTGACCACCAGGACCACCGGCTCGGCGTCCCGGTGCCGGGCCAGGAACCGGCGGGCGAGGATCAGCCCGTGCTGCAGGTTGGTGCCCTGCAGGGTGTCCACGCTCAGCTCGGCCAGCGTCTCCGGCTTGAGCACCTGCGCGGTCGACGAGAACCCGATGATCTGGATCGCGTCCTGCGGGAAGCGCGTGGTCACCAGCGAGTGCAGCGCCATCGCCGTCGACTTGGCCGCGCCCCACGTGCCGCGCAGCGCCATCGAGTAGGACAGGTCGACCAGCAGCGCGACCGCGGCGCCGGTGCGCCGCTCGGTCTCCACGACCTCGAAGTCCTCGACGGCGATGCGGACCCGCCGGTCGCCGTCCCCGTGCGGGTCGCCGGCGGTGCGCAGCACCGCGTTCCGGACCGTGCGGACGACGTCGAGCGGCTGCTCGTCGCCGAACTGCCACTCCCGCGAGCTGCCGGTGAGCTCCCCGGCGGCGCCGGCGTCGGCGACGTCGTGCTCGCCGCGGCCGGTGGCGTCGAGCTTCGCGAACACCCGCCGCAGCGCGGTCGCGCCCAGCCGGCGCACCGCCTTCGGCGAGAGCTCCAGCTTGCCGTCGGAGCGGTTGAGGTAGCCCTGCCGCTCCAGCTCGCGCTCCATCTGCCGCAGCGCCGCGAGGTCGTCGACGGCCTCCCGGCCCAGCGCCTGCTCGAGCAGCTCCTCGTCGACGTCGGCCAGCGAGGCGCCGGCGTAGCCCTGCGAGAGCTGGTTGGACAGCGCCTCGAGGTCGGCCAGCTCCGCGACGGCGCTGGTGGCGTCGCCGAGGCCGAGGCCCTGCTCGCCGTCGGGCACCTGGCCGCGCTGCCCCCACGGCAGGTCGGGGCGGGCCTGGCGCAGCGCGTCCTGCAGGTGGGCCATCTCGCTGGCCAGCCCCAGGTCGGACATGGTCTGCGCCATCAGGTCGGCCAGCTCCGCCCGCTGCTCGGGGGACAGGCCGGCCATCATCCGCTCCTGCGCGGCGGCCCGGCGGGCGAGGGAGTCGATCAGCTCGTCCACCGACTGCGGGTCGTCCGGGAAGAACTGCCCGTGCTTGTCCATGAACTCGCGGAAGCGCTCCTCGGTGTCCTCACCGCGGTTGTGCGCGTCCACCAGCTGCGACAGGTCGGCGACCATGTCCTTGACCGCCTGCACGTCCTGCTCGGTGGCGTTCTGCAGCGCCTGCTTCATGTTGGCGAAGGAGCTGTCGAGCACCTCCCGCCGCAGCAGGTCCTGGATCTGGTCGTAGGTCTGCCGGGCCTCGGCCGAGGCCCAGTCGTACTCCTTGAGCGCCCGGACCGCGCCCGCGGTGTCCTGGGGCAGCGCGTCGAGCTCGGCCTCCTTGAGCCGGGCCAGGTCGTCGGGGTCGGGGAACAGCTCCCGGCGCTCGGCCGCGAGTGCCCGGTCGAGCAGCTCCCGGACCTCCTGCAGCGTGCCGTCCATCCGGCCGGCGGTGCGGGCCTGGCGCAGCCGGTCCCGCACGGAGCGGCGCAGCTCGTCGAGGCCGCGCCGGCCGTCCATCCCGCGGCGCAGCAGCTCCCGCAGCGCCTCGCGGACGCCGCTGCCGCCGAGCACCGAGTCGCCGATCTCGTCGACGGCGCTGCCCAGGTCGTAGGGCGGGGCCAGCGGGTCGGGCCCGCCCCGCCAGCGGCCGTACCGGTACCCCTTGCCGGGGCGTGGGCGGACCACCGTCAGGCCCCGTACACCGTGCGGGTGCCGTCGGTGTCCTTGGCCAGCCGGCGGGTGAGGTACAGCCCCTCGAGGGCGAACTCGACCGCCGCGGCCGCCTGCTCGGCGGACTCCTCGCCCTCCGGCACCCCGAGGCGGCCCAGCAGCTCGGCCAGCCGCGGGATGGTGCCCAGCTGGCCCAGCAGCGCCGCGCCCGGCACCAGCTCGCCGGACTCGACGGTCTCCCCGCCGGTGAAGTGCTCCTGCAGGCCGGTCAGGTCCAGCCCGCCGCAGCGGGCGCGGAAGGTCTGCGCGGTCGCCTGCCGCAGCAGGTGCTCCAGCACCTCCAGCTCCCGGTCGTCGTCGGGGTCGCTGCCGGCGTCGGCGAACTCGACCTTGCCGCGGCTGGCCGGGACGACGCCCGGCAGGTCGACCACCCGGGCCACCGGCCGCGTCTCCCCGGCGATCGCGGCCCGGCGGACGGCGGAGGCGGCGACGGTCTCCAGCCCGGCGATGGCGAACCGGGCGCTGACGCCGGAGCGCTGGTCGACGTGGCTGGACTCGCGGACCAGCCGGGTGAACCGGGCGATGATCTCGACCAGGTGCTGGGGGACGACGGGCGCGTCGAACGCGTCGTGCCCGCTCGGGGCGCCGAGGCCGCTGGTCCGCGCCTCCTGCTCCAGCAGCCGGATCTCGTCGGCGAGCTCGATCGGGTAGTGGGTGCGCACCTCCGCGCCGAAGCGGTCCTTGAGCGGGGTGATGATCCGCCCGCGGTTGGTGTAGTCCTCCGGGTTGGCGCTGGCCACGAGCAGCAGGTCCAGCGGCAGCCGCACCCGGTAGCCGCGGATCTGGATGTCGCGCTCCTCGAGCACGTTGAGCAGCGCGACCTGGATCCGCTCGGCGAGGTCGGGCAGCTCGTTGACGCTGAAGATGCCGCGGTTGGTGCGCGGGACCAGGCCGTAGTGGACCGTCTCCGGGTCGCCCAGGGTGCGACCCTCGGCCACCTTGATCGGGTCGACGTCGCCGATGAGGTCGCCCACGCTGGTGTCGGGGGTGGCCAGCTTCTCGCCGAAGCGCTCGCTGCGGTGCAGCCAGCCGACCGGTGTGTCGTCGCCGTGCTCGGCGATCTGGCGGTGCGCCCACACGCTGATCGGGTGCAGCGGGTGCTCGTTGAGCTCGCTGCCGACGAGGACCGGGGTCCACTCGTCGAGCAGGCCGACGAGGGTGCGGATGAGGCGGGTCTTGCCCTGGCCGCGCTCGCCCAGCAGGACGAGGTCGTGGCCGGCGATGAGGGCCCGCTCGACCTCGGGGACGACGGTGTCCTCGAAGCCGACGATGCCCGGGAGGGTGGGCTCGCCGGCGCCCAGGCGGGCGAGCAGGTTGGCGCGGATCTCGGCCTTGACCGGCCGGGCGACGGCTCCGCTGGCACGGAGCTCGCCGAGGGTCGTGGGTGCGGGTGGGGTCTGCGCTGGGGCGACGTCCGTCACCTCAGCCACGGTACGACGACCAGGGACGATGCGGGAGCGGCTGCGTCGGGCCGGACGTGATCGTCCTCCCTGCGAGGATCAGGGGCATGGGAGCGGAGCTGGTCACCGGGGCCGACGTCGTCGCCGCCGCCGGGCTGCTGGACGGGGTCGCCCGGCGCACGCCGCTGGAGCACTCGCGGGCGCTGGCCGAGCGGGTCGGCGGCCCGGTGCACCTCAAGTGCGAGAACCTGCAGCACACCGGCTCGTTCAAGTTCCGCGGCGCCTACGTGCGGCTGTCCCGGCTGACCGCGGAGGAGCGGGCCCGCGGGGTCGTCGCCGCCAGCGCCGGCAACCACGCGCAGGGGGTGGCGCTGGCCGCCCGGATGCTCGGCGTCCGGGCCACGGTGTTCATGCCCGAGTCCGCGCCGCTGCCGAAGGTGGCGGCCACCCGCGGCTACGGCGCCGACGCGCGGCTGGTCGGGGCCGACCTCACCGCGGCGCTGGCGGCCGCCGTCGAGCACGCCGAGGCGACCGGGGCGGTGTTCATCCACCCGTTCGACCACCCCGACGTGATCGCGGGGCAGGGGACGGTCGGGCTGGAGCTGATCGAGCAGTGCCCCGACGTCGCCACCGTCGTCGTCTGCACCGGGGGCGGCGGGCTGGTGTCCGGGATCGCCGCCGCGGTCCGGGAGCGGCGGCCGGAGGCGCAGGTCGTGGCGGTGCAGGCGGCCGGCGCCGCCGCGTTCCCGGGGTCGCTGGCCGCCGGGCGGCCGGTGGCGCTGACCGGGGTCTCCACGATGGCCGACGGCATCGCCGTGGGCGCACCCAGCGACCTCACGCTCGCGCACGTCCGCGACCTGGTCGACGACGTGCGCACGGTGGGGGAGGAGGACCTCTCCCGCGCGCTGCTGTTCTGCCTGGAGCGGGCCAAGCTCGTCGTCGAGCCGGCGGGGGTGGCCGCGGTCGCGGCGGTGATGGCCGAGCCGGAGGCGTTCCGGCCGCCGGTCGTCGCCGTCGTGTCCGGCGGCAACGTCGACCCGGTGCTGATGATGAAGGTGGTCCAGCACGGCATGGCCGCCGCGGGCCGGTACCTGCGGCTGCGGCTGGCCGTCCCCGACCGGCCGGGGTCGCTGGCCGGGGTGCTCGCCGTCCTCGCCGAGGCCGGCGCCAACGTGCTCGAGGTCGAGCACGAGCGGACGGCGACCCGCCTGGACCTCGGGCAGGTCGAGGTGTTCGTCGTCCTCGAGACGCGCGGCCCGGACCACGCGCGCACCGTCGTCACCGCGCTCGAGCAGGCCGGTTTCGCCGTCGCGGAGGCCTAGCGCTCACTTCTCCCGGGTCCGGCGGTCTCCCCTCCGGGACCGCCGGACGAGGAGAGGTGTCGTGGGAGAGAACAGCAGGCGTCGGGTCGTTCGCGGACCGCGAAAAGGACTCGGGAAGTGTCGGTGCTCACACCTAGTTTCCCTGTCATGAACGACGCGATCCTCGTCGAGGGACTGCAGAAGCGCTTCGGGTCGAACACGGCGCTGGCGGGGGTGGACCTCGCCGTTCCCGAGGGCACGGTGCTCGGCCTGCTCGGGCCCAACGGCGCGGGCAAGACGACCGTCGTCCGCATCCTGACCACGCTGCTGCAGCCCGACGGCGGGCGCGCGGAGGTGGCCGGGGTCGACGTCGTCCGCGAGCCGGACCGGGTGCGCTCGCTCATCGGGCTGACCGGGCAGTACGCCGCGGTCGACGAGTACCTGACCGGGTTCGAGAACCTGGAGATGGTCGGCCGGCTGTACCGGCTGGGGAAGCGGGAGTCGCGGGCCCGCGCGGGAGAGCTGCTCGAGCGGTTCGACCTCACCGACGCCGCGAACCGGCCGGCGAAGACCTACTCCGGCGGCATGCGCCGGCGGCTGGACATCGCCGCCTCGCTCATCGCCCGGCCGCGGGTGCTCTTCCTGGACGAGCCCACCACCGGCCTCGACCCGCGCAGCCGGCTGGCGATGTGGGAGTTCATCGCCGACCTCGCCGACGGCGGGACGACGATCCTGCTCACCACCCAGTACCTGGAGGAGGCCGACCGGCTGGCCGACGGGATGGTGGTCATCGACCGCGGCCGGGCGATCGCGCGCGGCACGGCCGACGAGCTCAAGGCGCAGGTCGGCGGGCAGCGGCTGGAGTTCGCGGTCACCGACGCGGGCGCCCTGCCGGAGATGGTGGCGCGGCTGCGGCCGCTGGCGGTGGACGAGCCGCACGTCGACGAGCAGGCGCGCCGGCTGAGCATCCCCGTCAGCGGTGGCGCGGAGGTCCTGGCCGACGCGCTGCGCCGGCTCGACGGCCACACCGCCGACATCTTCGACGTCGGGCTGCGCCGCCCCGACCTCGACGACGTGTTCCTGGCGCTGACCGGTCACGCCGCCGAGGGCGAGGACGCCGGCACCACCGACCAGACCCCGGCCGAGCCGGTCCCCGCGGGAGGCGTGCGATGACCTCGCTGTCCGCGACGCTGTCCGACAGCGTCGTCATCACCAAGCGCAACCTGATCAAGGTCAAGCGGGTGCCCGACCTGATCGTGTTCGCGACGCTGTCGCCGATCATGTTCGTGGTGCTGTTCCGCTACGTGTTCGGCGGCGCGATCGGCGGGCTGCCGCCGGGCATCAGCTACGCGGAGTTCCTGCTGCCGGGGATCTTCGCGCAGACCGTCGTCTTCGGCTCCACCGTCACCGGCGCGAGCATCGCCGAGGACCTGCAGAAGGGGCTGATCGACCGGTTCCGGTCGCTGCCGATGTCGCGGTCGGCGGTGCTGGTCGGGCGCACCATCGCCGACTCCGGGCTCAACGTCATCTCGATCACGGTGATGGCGCTGACCGGCCTGGTGGTCGGCTGGCGGATCAACTCCTCGTTCGGCGAGGCGGTGGGCGGGTTCCTCGTGCTGCTGGTGTTCGCCTACGCGATCTCGTGGCTGATGGCGGTGGTCGGGCTGCTGGTCCGCACGCCGGAGGTGGTGAACAACGCCAGCTTCATCGTGATCTTCCCGCTGACGTTCATCGCCAACACGTTCGTGCCGCTGGAGACCTTCCCGGCGGTGCTGCGCACCTTCGCCGAGTGGAACCCCGTCTCGTCGGTGACGCTGGCCGCGCGGGAGCTGTTCGGCAACGTGCCCGCCGGCTACCCGGTGCCCGACGCGTGGCCGCTGCAGAACCCGGTGCTCTACACGCTGATCTGGACGGCGGTCATCCTCGCGGTGTTCGTGCCGCTGTCGGTCCGCCTCTACCAGCGCACCGCGTCCCGGTAGAGCGACCGTCGTACCCCGGTGGGGGGGGGGCGGCGGCGGGGGGGGGGGCCGGGGGGGGGGGGGGCGGCGGGGGGGGGGCGGCGGGGGGGGGGGTTTGGGGGG